>CAKKSE010000033.1:0-15542 GCA_919903025.1 Nitrospiria bacterium
GAGCGTTGCGAACTGCTCTCGGCATCTCCAAGTGCTTCGACAGGCGAATCTGGTGGAAGCGCGGAAGGAGGGCACGTATGTCTTCTATCGGCTTGCGGATGCCGGTGTCGGCAACTTCTGGCTCGGGCTTCGGGCCCTGGCTGAAAGACGGTTGGCCGAGGTCGAGCGGGTGGTCAGGGATTATCTCGAGTTGAAGGATGACCTGGAGCCGGTTGGTTGTGCCGAGTTGCTGGAGCGGCTTCAAGCCGGGGAGGTAGTCGTTCTGGATGTTCGTCCTGAGGAAGAATACCGCGCGGGACACCTGCCGGGCGCCCTCTTTGTCCCACCCGGTGAGGTTGAACGGCGGCTCGCGAGCCTGCCGCGGGACTTGGAGATCGTGGCCTACTGCCGGGGCCGGTACTGCGTCTACGCGGTGGAGGCGGTCAAGGTCTTGCGCCGGAACGGCTTTGCCGCCCGGCGCATGGAGCAGGGGATCCCCGAGTGGCGTCTCCTTGGTTTTCCCGTCGAAGTCGGGGTGGACGGGGGATGAAACATCAGTCCGGCCCGGGCGCGGAAGATGTCGAGGGTTCTTTCGCGGTCCGTCGGAGAACCCTGAGTTAGGGAAGGAGAAATGGGAAAGAAACCGACACCCAGGAATGGGAATATCCGGCCGATCCAGGCGCGGGCTCTGGACCGGTTCCTAGTCCAGACGGCCGACGGCGCGTTCGCCATTGACCACCGGCATCGGATCGTCTTCTGGAACAAGGCCTGCGAGCGCATCTTCGGTCTGGATCCCCGCAGTGTGCTGGGGAAGCCGTGCTGGGAAGTGGTCGGCGGAGAGGACCGCTACGGAAACCCGATCTGCCTCTCTCGGTGCGTGATCTCCGCCGCCGCCCGCCAGGGGAGGCTGGTGAAGAGCTTCGAGATGCGGATCCTCCGGAAGGGGGAGCCGGTGTGGATCAGTGCAAGTACTCTCTTTGTCCAGGGGCACCAGAAGGGTCTCTCGACCGCTGTCCATCTTGTGAGGGAGACCTGGGATCCGCGCGGGTTTGAAGGTTATCTCCAGGATCTGCTCGCGCGATTGGAAAAACACCCATTGGCGGAAAAGGAACCGCCCGTTGCGAAGGCCCCGCCGCGGCTCAGTCCGCGGGAAAGTGAAGTCCTCTCCTTCCTGTCACGCGGCCAGCACGCCAAAGACATCGCCCGGCAGCTCGGCGTGAGTCCGAGCACGGTGCGCAGCCACGTAAAGACCATCCTCGGCAAGCTCGAAGTGCACAGCCAGCTCGAGGCTGTCGCGTATGCATTCCAGCACAACCAGCTCTAACCCGCTCCTCCACGCGCGCGATTCCCCAATTTGCGGGAGGAAAATCCCCCCGTTAGGGGATTCCCTTTTCCGGCGATCTTGACATAGAGTGTTTCCGTAAATATCTACCGCGCCTCTGCTATGAGGAGGCGCCCCCCGGCACGTACCGCACATCCATCTGGGGGCAAGACTCCCAGGACGCTTCCGTGTGACCGACCAAGAGAAGGAACTCGCCCAAGGCGAAAGGAGCGGACCATGAAGCCGATCGGCAGGAGAGAATTCCTGAAGGGGACCGGCGTGGGCCTTGCCGCGTTGCTGGCCGCACCGGACCTTGCTTTCTCCAAGATCCGGGCCGTGGGCGATCCCCTGCGGGAATACCCCTACAGGGGGTGGGAGGATCTCTACCGGAAAGAGTGGACCTGGGACCGGGTCCAGTACGCAACTCACAGCGTGGGGTGCGTGGGCAAATGCTCTTGGAAGGTCTACTCCAAGGACGGAATTCCGCTCCGGGAGGAACAGACGGCAACCTATCCCATCTACGCCCGGCACACGCCCGGCAAGTACACTTGGAAATGCAATGGAAAGGATCGCGGGGAGTATATCCGGTATGGTCCCGGCGGGGTCGTCCCTTCCTATTCGCCCCGGGGCTGCCAGAAAGGGATCATCTACTCCGACTACATGAAGCAGGGAAACTTCCTCAAGTACCCGCTCAAGAGAGTGGGCGAGCGCGGGGGGAGGAAGTGGAAGAGAATCTCCTGGGAGAAGGCCTTTGACGAGATCGCGGAAAAGATCATCGAGATCACGCTGAAAGATCCGGGAGCGATGGTCACCACCTCCCGGCCTTTTTCGCAGCTTTCCAAGGGCGGCTCGGAGCGGTTCACTGGGCTGGTCGGCGGGCAGCTCGTCCCCGTCTCCGCTATGGTGGGCGACGCTTACCCCGCGGGCCACACGGTTCTGATCGGCCGGATCGGCTCCAATCTGGACGACTGGTTCACGGCCGACTGCCTCGTGGGGTGGACCCAGAACTTCATCGCCATGAGGATTCCGGACGCCCATTTCGCCACGGAAGCCAAGTATAACGGCGCCCGCGTCATCGTGGTCGATCCCAACCACAACGTGACCGCGGCGCAGGCCGCCGACCTCTACGTTCCCATCCGGATGGGGAGCGACTCCTATCTCGCGGCGGCGATCTGCCACGCCATCATCAAGGAAAAGAAATACGACGCGGACTTTCTAAAGGAGCAGACCGATCTTCCCTTCCTCGTGAGGCTCGACAACAAGAAGTTTCTCACGGAGAAGGATGTGAAGCCGGCCGGCAAGGAGTACCAGTACTACTTCTGGGATGCGAAGACGGCCCAGGCCGTGCCTGCGCCCGGCTGCCTGGACAGCCCCCCGGACAAGAAAACCCTGGATCTCGCCAAGCTCGGGCATGACCCGGCCCTGGAGGGGAAATTCACCGTCCGGACGGCCGACGGCCGCGAGGTGGAATGCACGACGGTCTTTGAGATGACCAGGGAGGGGCTGGCCCGCTACGACATGAACAGCGGTCTCGTCCGGGAGGCGACCGGGCTGCATCCCTCGGTCATCCGGACCATGACCGACTGGATGTTGGAGGCCAAGTCGCTCCACATCACCAACGGCTACAACTGCCAGAAGCACTACGACGGGTACCAGTCCGAGCGGCTTAAGCTCCTCATCATGGTCCTCACCGGCCAACTCGGGGGCCCGGGCGCCTACCACCAGACCTACGAGGGGATGAAGCTCGAAGGGGGGCGGGCGGCGGGCGGCCTTCATTTCCCCGACCAGCCGGCGCGTCCCGAGCTCGGGATCGAGCTCAAGAAGGGCGGCAAGCAGCCGTACAGCGTGGGGATCCACCACGAGATCATCTACGGGAAGAGCCTTGAGCGGAGCAAGAAGTATTTCGCCCACACCCCCCTCAAGGAACAAATCGGCTTCGACGTGAACGACATGGAGGCGTTCCTCAAGGACGCCCTCCAGAAGAAGTATCTTCCCAGCCAGAAGACGCCCAGGATCGCCCTCTGGCACTCCTGCAACAACTACCGCAACAAGACCGGCCAGCAGTGGTGGAGGGACAACTACCTGAAGAACCTCGATCTTCTCATCGTGACGGAAATCCGGATGTCCGCCTCGGCCCAGTCCGCCGACTACATCCTGGCCGCGGCCACGGACTATGAGAGGTGGGACGCGCGGGAAACGACCACCAACCCGTACCTCACGCTCTTTGGGCAGGCCGTCAAGCCGATGTTCGGCCGGAGATCGGACTGGCAGATCTACGCGGGTCTCTGCAAGGCGATCCAGGAGAAGGCCGTGGCCAGAGGGATCGAGAGCATTCCCTTCGAGTACTGGGACGGGAAGAAGAAGGTCAAGCGGACCATAGACCTCAAGACCATCTACGACGAGTACACGCTGAACGGCGAGATTGCCACGGATGAGAAGGCCGTCGAGTGGCACAACCTCAAGTCCAAGGGGCTTGGCGGCAAGGAAGGGCACGCGAAGTTTTTGAAGGAAGGGTACGTCAAGTTCCGGGGGCCGGCAAAGTACAGCAACTACGAGGACGACGCGCCGGCCCGGTCCATGCGGTGGCAGGTCATCGACAAGAAGCCGAGCAAGACCAACACCGGGAGGTTCCAGTTCTACGTGGATCACGAGTACCACGTCAAGCTCAACCAGATGACGCCCAAGCCCCAGTATGCGGACAAGTGGAGGGGCGGCCCCGTCATGCCCCGGAGGCCCGACGGAACCCCATACGCCTTTGTCATGAACTACCCGCACACGAAGTGGGGGATCCATTCGTCGTTCAGGGAGAACCAGTGGTTGATGAGGCTCCAGAGGGGGGAGGTCTACCTCTACCTGAGTCCCAAGGTCATGCGGGAGAGGCGGATCAAAGACATGGACATGGTGCGCGTGTACAACCACATGGGCGAGTGGTTTGCCCGGGCCAAGGAGTGGCCGGGCCTTCCGCCCGACGTCGTCTTCACCGAGCATGGCTGGGACCACCAGTACACCAAGAACTGGACGCACTACAATAACCTGAATTGCGAGTTCCTGAACCCTCTGGAGATGGCCGGCGGCACCCGGGGACACATCGTCTACACCGGGAACCACACCAGCAACCGCATCTACTACGAGACGGGCGTGGACATCGAGAAGGTGGAGGGCTGAAAAATGTCCGAGTTCACGGGAAGGCAGCTCGCCGCGGTCTTCGATCTCAACAAATGCCTCGAATGCCACACTTGCACCCTGGCCTGCAAGCTCATGTGGACGAACCGGAGCGGCCGCGAATACATGTACTGGAACAACGTGGAGACCATGCCGGGGTTCGGTTATCCCAAGGGTTGGGGAAACGGCACGAATCAAACGGAGTCTGGGGCGGGGCAGGTTCTGGGCGGAGGCTTCAAGGACGTTACGCTGCAAGCGGGGACAACCGACGGGAAGGTCAAGAGCCGGGGCTCTGTGATCCGGGACGGGAAGATCCCGGAGATGGAGGATGACTACGGCCTCCCATGGGAGTATGACCACGAGGCGGTATTCGAACCCGGCGCCTCTTTCGAGACGCCTGGGGCCATGGGTCCACGGCCTCACTGGGAGGGGAAGGAGATCAGGCCCAAGTGGGGCCCGAACTGGGAAGAGGACCAGGGGGCCGGCGAGTGGCCCAACCACTGGGCGCTCGCCCTTCCTCGGATCTGCAACCACTGCACCCATCCGGCCTGCCTTCAGGCCTGCCCGCGGAAGGCGATCTACAAGAGGCAGGAGGACGGCGTCGTCCTCGTGGACCAGGACCGGTGCAGGGGGTATCGCCACTGCGTCAGGGCCTGCCCTTACAAGAAGCCGTATTTCAACCTCCTCATCGGCAAGACCGAGAAGTGCCTCCTTTGCTACCCCAGGGTCGAGAAGGGCGTGCCGCCGGCCTGCTTCTGGCAATGCCCGGGGAGGATCCGGTTCATCGGCTGGAAGGACGACCCGAAGAGCGCGGTTCACAAGCTTGTCAACGAGTGGAAGGTGGCTCTGCCTTTGCACCCGGAGTTCGGGACGGAGCCCAACGTTTTCTACGTGCCGCCGGTCGGCTCCTTCAAGTTCGGGCCGAACGGCGAGATGACCCAGGAGAGAAGGATTCCCCTTGAGTACCTGGCTCGTCTCTTCGGGGGGGCGGAGAACGTGAAGCGCGCTCAGGACGTCATTCTGGCGGAACGGGAGAAGATGAGGAAGGGGATCAAGAGCGAGCTCTGCATGATCCTGATCGGCCATGACAACGAGGACCGGTTTCAACTCAACGTGGACGGCAAGCCTTTCAAGAGGCCGGAAGAGGTCCACCCGGTCAAGACCCAGTTCGTGACGCCGTCCGAGGATCCTGAAAAAGCCTCTCGCGGGGACGTCTGATGGAGACGACCCGGAACATCGAGACCGCGGGGCCCGCCCGGGGCATCGAATCGATAAGCCAGCTCTACCTGGTCATGGGCCGGTTCTTTTCCTATCCGGACGAGCGGCTCTACGGAACATTGCAAGACGCGCGGATTCAGGAGGACATGCGCGCTCTTGTGGAGGGGCTCCCTTTTGGCGTGAAGTTCGAGGGCATCCCCTCTCCTTCCGTTCCGCAGGACGAGCTCGAATCGGAATACATCAATTCCTTTGACATCACTCCGAGCTGTCCCCTGTACGAGTTCCACTACAGGAGCGGAGAGCTGACCCGCAGGGAAATCTTGGAGGAGCTTCTCTCCTTCTATGGACATTTCGACGTCAAGCTGAGCGACACGGAAAAAGACTACCCGGACCACCTGGCGGCGGAGCTGGAATTCATGGCCTTCCTCGCGATGAAGGAGGCCGACGCCGGAGAGCGGGGGACGGACCCGGACCCTTACCGCAGGGCTCAGCGCGATTTCCTGGAGAGACATCTGGGGCGATGGGTCGACAGGCTGGACGGAAGGATCCAAAAAACCACCCGGGAACGCTTTTACAGAGGGGCGAGCTTTCTCCTGAGGGAGTTTGTGAAGAACCATCTCCTGCATCTTCGAGGGCAAGGGAGCGCCGAATCAATCGTTCCTCTGGATTTGGGAGGAGATTGCGCTGAAAGGGAGGCGTCGCCATGACGAGAATCACAAAGTGGGCGTGGGTTCCATTCGGTTTGATTCTGATGGGGACGGCCGCGGAGGCGACGGCCCCGACCCCTTCAAAGCAGGGCGAGGCGCTCTACAAGGACCAATGTTCCATCTGCCACGGCGCCGAAGGAAAGGGGGACGGCGCCGCTGCGGAGTTCCTTTCCCCCAAGCCGAGAAATTTCACGACCGGCACGTTCAAGGTTCGCGCAACCCCCAGCGGCTCCCCCCCAACGGATCATGACCTCTTGAACACGGTGACCCATGGGATGGCGGGCTCGGCCATGCCCGGGTTCTCGTTTCTCTCCAAGGGAGATCGGTTGGCCCTCGTGAGCCATGTCAAGAAGCTGGCCAGTCTGACGGAGAAACCCGAGAAAGTCATCGACGTCTCTTCGCCCCCCGAGGCGACGGCGGGCACTCTCGCCCAGGGAAAGCAGCTCTACCGGGAGATGAAGTGCTGGGAGTGCCACGGCGATGAGGGACGGGCGGATGGTCCGTCCACCAGCACACTGAAGGATGATTGGGGGGAGGTTATCCTCGCGAACGACTTTACCCGCGGGATCTACAAGGGGGGAGGAACTCTCTCCGACATCGTCCTTCGCTTTGCCACGGGGATGGACGGGACGCCGATGCCCTCTTACGAAGATTCGCTCAAGGAGCCGGAGCGCTGGGCGCTGGCTCGGTACGTGCAGTCCCTGGCGGGTCCGAAGGTGGCGGTTCAGCCGTCCACGGGAACGGTTGTGGTGAAGAGAGTCTCGGGGCCCGTTCCGAGCGACGCAATGGATCCGGCATGGGGGAAGGTCCCCGCCGTCCCCGTTCCGCTCATGCTTCTCTGGCAGAGGAACGAACGGGCCGCTGACGAGGTCTTGGTCAAGGCCTTGCACAACGGGAAAGAGATCGCGTTCCTGCTTGAATGGAAAGACGAGGAGGTGAGTACGCGGTTCCGGCGGGACCGCCACTTCGCGGACGCGGCCGCCGTCATGTTCTCGCTCGCGCCCAATCTCCCCCTTTCCAGGCAGGCGCACTTTGCCATGGGGGAAAAGAAGAAAGCGGTCAACATCTGGTATTGGGCGCTGGACCGGCGGATGGACCTCGTCGGCGTGGAGCCTCCCGCCCAGCCGGGTTTCGCGCGCGGTCCGGTACTCGCGGCTGGGTGGGGTTCGGGTAATGCAGCCTCGGTCCCCTTGAGACCCTCGGCGATTGTTGAGGACCTGAACGCGGAAGGTTTCGGGACGCTCACGGCCCAGCCGCGCGCGGACCAGAACGTGAACGGTTCCGGGTTCTACGCGGCCGGCCGGTGGAGAGTTGTCTTCGCCCGCGACCTTCGCTCAAAAGGGACGCTCGACGCGCAGCTTGAGCTTGGCCGGGCCATCCCGGTTGCGTTCGCCGTCTGGAACGGTTCCGCAGAGGACCGCGACGGCCAGAAGGCGATCTCCACCTGGTACAGGCTTGTGCTGGCTAGGTAGTAAGGGGGAACAGCCCATGCCGGATTTTGGGGATTATCCAAAACGTCCTCCCCTTCAGCCGCCAGATGACTAACCGCGGACCGACAATGCGCGGAGGAGGGAAGGGCTCTGCTGCGGGCCGGGAGACCCGGCGGCTGGACGGCCAGGGAATCGAAGGCGGGTAGGTCGCCAGGCCGTTTCAACTTTTCAACCCTTCAACTCTCAACTCTCAACTCATCTCCGGTTTTCTTCTCTTCCGCCCAGAGCTGGCCGCAGGCGGCCCGGATTTCCTTTCCCCGGCTCTCGCGCACAAAGGCCGAATACCGTTTTTCGGTCAGGATCCGCTGGAAGCGTTCGACACTATTCCGGTCGGGAGAACGGTGGAGCGATCCAGGGAAGGGGTTGAAAGGAATCAGGTTGACCTTGCACCGAAGCCCCTTGAGAAGAGCCGCGAGCCGGCGGGCGTCCTCGTCCGTGTCGTTCTCCCCGCCGAGAAGAACGTACTCGATCGTGATCCGCCGCCGGGGCGGGAGGGGGTAGGCGCGGAGCGCCGCGAGAAGCCGGTCGATCGGCCACTTCCGGTTGATAGGGATCAGGCGGGTCCGGAGTTCGTCCGTCGTCGCGTTGAGCGAGACGGCAAGATTGACGGGAGGCCCTTCGCGGCCGAGGCGCTCGATCCCCGGAACGATCCCGGCGGTGGAGAGAGTGATCCGGCGCGACGAGAACGCGAATCCCATCGGGTCGGTCAGGCGGCGAAGGGCGTCGGCCGTGTTCTCGAAGTTGAGAAGCGGCTCGCCCATTCCCATAAGAACGATGTTCGTGATCCGGCGCCCCGTCCTCGGCCAGACGGCCCGGACCTGCCCCACGATCTCGGCGGACGTGAGGTTCCGCGCGAGACCCATCCGCCCGGTCAGGCAGAAGGAACAGTTCACGGGACAGCCGACCTGCGTGGAGAGACAGAGGGTCAGGCGGTTTTCATCCGGAATGAGAACGCATTCGACCGTCAGTCCGTCTTCGAGCTCGAGGAGGAATTTCCGGGTCCCATCCGGGGCCGTATTCTCCCGGACAACCGGGGGCGTGAAGATCCGCGCCCGGGCGCCGAGTTGTTCGCGGAGGGCTTTTGGGAGGTCGGTCATCTCGGCGAAGCTCGCCGCCCCGCGCGCGTCGATCCAGCGCCGGATCTGCCGGGCCCGGTAGGAGGCCAAGCCGAGTTCTTGGGCGAACGCCGAGAGGTCCGAGAAGGAGATCGCCGCGAGGTCGGGGATTTGTGGAGAGATGTTTCGCATATTCATTCGCGAATGATATCAGATCGTGCGTGTTATTACTCGGGGCGAGAAATATTCGACACTTGTTTACGGTTCCATACGCCTCATATACGGTTGTAGACAGGTTCGTTCCGTCATGTTCATTAGGGAGGGAAGAAACCATTGCGATATCAACAACATGCCGTTCTCATGTGTCATTGGCATCCTGCTTGTATATTGCTGCGTCAGGAATCCTCTCCAGGCGTGATCGTGGTCACGGGCGGAACTTTGATCTCGTGGTATGGTGCTCGCCCAGTAGGGAGGCTGAAGACCCATTAAAAAGGAGGTCGGAGATGACTACCAGTATCTATCGTGAGGTTGTGAACCGGCTGGCCGTCGATGCATCGTTCCGGACGAGGCTCGCGGCGGATACCGAGGGTGCCCTCCGGGAGTTCGGGTATCGGTTGAGCGAAGACGAGCACGTTCTGCTGTGGGAGAGGATGATGAATGAAGTCCTGCAAGGACGGGCGTCGGAGGCGTACCTTGACTGTCCGTGCGGAGGGCACAAATGGTAGGGGGGATGGCCATACGCCGCTGATTATGTTCCTCGCCGGGCGCGCGCGCCCGGACGGCGTGTCAGATCTTCCGCTCGAGGTCGCGCAGGGGAGGGTTGAGCGTCAGGTCCCGGTAACTGAACTGCTCCACGATGTTGCCGTCCCAATCGAACGTCGTGAAGCGGATGGGCAGGTGGATCTCGGCGTCGATATCTATTAGAAGCCTCCGGCAATAGTAGCCGTTCCCCGGCTTCGAGCCGATATTAACGTCGAGGGTGTGGACGGGGCGCGCCTCGACGGTTCGCTTTCCCGTGTGGCGAACTTCGAGAATTCCGGCCGCTTGCGCCCGCCGCACGTTTGACGTTACGGTCTGGATGAAGAAGCCGAGGCCCGCCTCCCGGATCGTGTGGTTCGTTCCATTCTTGAGGAGCGAGGACGCCGGATCCAGATTGATGGGGATGGCTCCGAGGATCCCCGCCTGCCGGAGGCGGATCCGGTCTTCGTTCCACCCGTTGCGGAAGTAGAGCCGGCTCCCTTTCTTCGGTCCTTCAATCCACGTCATGAACAGCTCGAACGGCTTCTTGAACTCGAAGAGGGTCTTGTCTTCGGGTTGAAGAACGCCCCCGACGCGCTCCCGGCTCACGACGATCGCCCGGTACGACTGGATGCCGTTGTAGACCTCTTCCATCTTGAGAAGAAGGGCCGCCGGACTGACGGCGGGAGAGGCGGCGGGGGTCTCCTTCGCCGCCGAAGCATGGGTCGCGGCGAGCGGAAGGCAGACCGACAAACACGCAAGAATATGGATGGTCCTTGAAAGACGTCGACGGATCATTTTCAGTCAGCGGTTCCGGTTTAGGCTAGTTGTTCGACATGCCCTGCTTGAGGTTCTGAATCTCCTTCGCGATAAGGATCTCGGCGAGGTCGGGGACCACTTCCCAAGCGATACGGTCCAGGGTCTCCCGCGAGATCTTCGGCAGGAGTTCCTCCACGATCCGGCGGAGCATCGGCTCTATGAGAACCGCGAGCTCCTCGCGCGACGGAGCCCGAGGCGCCGCCGGGGGTTCCTGCGGAAGGACGGCCGAGGGGGGCTGCTCTTCCACGGGAGGCGGAGGCGGGGGGACGGGGATCGCTTCAAGCGTGACGTCCAGATCGACCATCGGCGCCGCCGCGGAAGGCGCCGCAATCGGGGCCTCCTTCTGGAGATAAGGCTCTTGAACAACGGGCGGAACCATCTCGATCGACTCTTCGGTGAGGATCTCCTCGGGAGCGAGGAACTCGTACATCTCGGCGGTTTGGAGTTTCTCGATTGTTTCTTCCGCGGTCTTCGCCTGAGGGATGGCCGTTGGTTCGATCGAGGGCGGCACGCCGAACTCGGCGCCCAGGAGATGGGCCTCGTCAAGACTCTCGAACGACTGGAGCTCCATGGGCTGCTCCGAGACGGAAAGCTCGATCGGGCGGCGGGTCTCCGGCGCCGCAACCTTCTCTTCTCGGCTCTCTTCCTCAAAGACCGTGACGGGCGTTCCGTGAAGGGTCGTGTGGGCCGCGGGTTCCACCTGGGGCGGCGCCTCGGCGGCCTGTTCGACCTCCGCGAGAGAAATCTCGAAGATCTCGGCCTGGGGTTCGGCGGCCGGCGCGGATTCGGGCGCCGCGGCTTCGGCCGGCCGGGGGGGGGCTTTCTCTTCCGGGTAGAATTCAGCCGCGTGGGTTTCTCCGATGAGCGAGACGTCTTTCCAAAGATCGGCTTCTTCCTCGGGAACCTGAGGCGCCGGGAGCGAAGGGGCTCCCGACGTGATGTCGACCACGGTCCACTGGTCCTCGGCGGCCGCGGGTTCGGAAGGGGGGGGAGCCTGCCGGGCGGACCGGGCCGCGGCGGCGGCTTCGATCGTCTCGCGCACCTTCCCGACGAGCTCCTGCGATTCGAACGGCTTTGTAATGTGTCCGGTCGCCCCAACGGCGGCGCTGCGGCTTTCGTCGAAGCTCTCGAAAGCTCCGACGAGCAGAATGAGGGGAATCGCGGCGAGATTGGGGTCCTTCTTCATCTCCTGGCAAAGCTCGTATCCATCCAGCTTGGGCATGTAGATATCGGCCAGGACGATGTCGGGCCGCTCGGCCTTCGCTTTCGCGAGGGCGTCGGCCCCGTTGTTGACGGTGATGATCTCGAAGTTCTCGTTCGAGAAAATCAGTTCCACCACCTTCTGGATGGTGATGCTGTCATCCGCCAAGAGGAGCTTAGGTTTCATGATCCCTCCCGTGCCTGTCCCTGGTGGGACGGGTTAGGCTTCCATACGAATTGGGTCCCGGGCAGTGAGCAACGCCTGCGGAAGGATGACCGGGACAATGCTTCCGCCGTCATCCGCGGCGAACTGAAGGAGCCCGGGCGGCAGACCCTGGACGGGCCGGCCGGCGGGCAGATCCGCGGGTGTGGGCTGCGAGATGATTTTTCCAATTTCATCGACCGTCACGCCGAACGAGGCGTCTCCGTCCCGGATCACGATCAGGTGCGAAGAGGCCGACGGATTGGGCGGAACCGAAAGGCGGCGGCCCAGGTTGTAGACGGGGATCAGGGCCTTTCTGTATTCCACGATTCCCTCGACGTGGGCGAAGGCGAGTGGAACGGGTGTCGGTTTGGGGGTCGGAAGGATTTCGAGAATCTTGGAGATCGAGATTCCGAGGAAGCGGGGGCCGACCCTGAACGTGAGGACGGGTTCGATGCCGGGAATGGTTTGAGCTTTCATGCGGCTTCTTTCTCGGCGCGTGCCACGGACAGGAGCATTTGTTCATCCAGGACCAGAAGGAGGTCGTCCTCGATTCGCGTGACGGCTGTATAGGGGTTGAGGTCTTCGGGCACGGCTCCTTTGGGGAACGGGTGCCACGCCCCGACCGTTGTGTGGATGTTGGAAACGGTGTCTACGGCCAGCCCGATCGCCTGGGCGCCGACGCGCATGACGATGAGGGGCGTGGAGGGGGAGAGGGGACGCGCTGAAAAGCCGAGGAGGGCGCGGAGATCGAGAATCGGCACTTCGCGCCCCCGCGACAGCGCGATTCCGGAAATATAGCCGGGAAGATCGGACGCGGAGCGGGCGGCCCCCACTGTCCCGATTTCGATCAGGTTGTCGATCCGGAAGCCGAAGCGCTGGGCGTCGATGTCGAAAAGGACAAGGCGGCCTGGGGTGGGGCCGGATGAGGAAGTCTCGGGCATGAACGGTTCTCCAAGCGCGGGAAGGCCGCGCCTCTCAGGCCGCGACGGTCTGCGTGAGCCGCCGCGTGATGTCGATGAGCGTCTGCTCATCGAACGGCTTGACGATGTAGTCCTGCGCGCCCATCTCCAGCGCTTTTTGACGGTGCTTCTCGCCTGCTCGCGACGTGAGGACTACGACCGGAAGCTTGGCTGTCTTCGGGGACCGCTTGAGCTCGGCAATCAGCTCGTAACCGTGCATGACGGGCATCTCAAGGTCCGTGATGATGAGGTTGAACTTGCGTCCGGACATCTTCTCCAACGCTTCGAGGCCGTGGACGGCGACCTCCACCTTGAAGCCGACGCGTTCGAGGACATGGCTCACGTACTTCCGGATGCTGATGGAATCGTCGACAACGAGGACCGACGGAGGCCCGGAGGGGGCTTGGTCCGCGAGGGCGATGGCCCCGGCGGGCGTCACGGCTTCGGGGACCATGGCGGCGGATTCGCCCCTGATGAACGTGGCCTTCGCCTTCTCGGCGATCCCCTGCTGTCCCACGAGGTTGAACGTGTCGATGATGAGCCGGACCGTTCCTTCGCCGGACACGGACGCGCCGGAGAAGGTCCGGACGTCGCGGAGGAAGTCTCCCATCTGCTTGACCACGATGTCCTCCCGGCCGACGATCTCCTCGACCATCAGGCCGACTCGTTTTTCGAGGACCCCGAGGATCAGCGTGGGGTACTTGGTGTACCGGTCGGGCGGCTGGAGGGGCTGCATGCCGAAGAGATTCTCGATCCGGATGAGGGGGAGGAACTTGCCGCGCAGGTTCACGACCTCCTCCCCGGCGACCTTCTGGATGTCGCGGAGCGTGAAACGGGTTGTCTCCTCGACGGTCGCCAGGGGGATGGCGAACTCGCTGCCGCCGCAACGAACGACGAGCGCTTGGGAGATGGCGAGCGTGAGCGGGAGCTTGATGCTGAACTTGGTCCCCACGCCCAGCTCGGTTTGGACTTCGATCCGTCCGTTGACCTTGGCGATATCGGTGTTCACGACGTCCATGCCGACGCCACGGCCGGAGAGCTCGCTCACCTCACGGCGCGTCGTGAAGCCCGGCAGGAAGATGAGGTTGATCGCCTCCGAATCGGAGAGCTCCTTGGCGGCGGCCGGGCTCAGGAATCCCCGGCGGACGGCCTCCGTGCGCAGAAGCTCCGGGTCGATCCCGCGGCCGTCGTCCTCGACCTCGAGGATGATCGAGTTCCCCTCGTGGCGGGCCCGAAGAATGGTCGTGCCGGTCGGTTCCTTGCCCCGGCGGATCCGCTCCTCCCGCGGCTCGATTCCGTGCGAGACGGCGTTGCGGACGAGGTGCATGAGGGGGTCGGAGATCATCTCGAAGACCGTCTTGTCGATCTTCGTTTCGCCGCCGGCGATGATGATGGAGACGGCCTTCCCTTCGGCCTGGGCCAGGTCCCGGACGGGCCGCGAGAACCGGAGGAAGAGCCGGTCGAGCTCGACCATGCGGGCGGCCGTGATCTCCTCCTGCAGGCGGTTCGTGATCGTCGAGATGTGGGACGTCTCCTCGTCGAACCCGTCGAAGAAGGAGTTGAATTCGTTCATGACCTCGTTAAGGTCGTTCGTGATCTCGACGAGCTGGCGCGAGAGGAGGTTGAAATCGTCGTAGCGGTCGAACTCCATGTCGAAGAAATCGCCCGTGAACGAACCGGATTTCGGCCGGGCCGCCGGAGGCGGCGCGGGAGCGGGGAGGGAGAACTCGTACTTCTCCTCGAAGCCCCGGACCGTCTTGAGCAGACGGGCCTGGCTGAAGGAAAGCTGTTCCTTGACGGCCTGGACGAAGTGGAGCTGGCGCTCGAGATGGTTCCGCTTGATGACGAGTTCCCCGACCAGGTTCATCAGGGTGTTGAGCTGGTTGATGTTGACGCGGATGACCTGCTTTTCGATCTCCGAGACGTCCGTTGCCCGCTTTCCCCATTCGCGTTTCTCGACGACACCCTGCTTCTTGGCCTCTTCGATTGAGGTCTTCAGGGTGAGGGGCGTCGCGGAAGGCGCCAGTTCGGAGGGAGCGGCGGTTTGGGCCGCGGGTGCGGCCGGAGCGGGAACGACGGGGGGCGCCTTCGGAGGCAAGGGGACGGAAACGGGCTCGGCGGCGGCTGGTGTGGATGGGGGAGCGGGAGCGGACGGAGTAGCCTCAGACTGGACCGGGACGGGCTCGGCCGGCGGGCCGCCGTGGAAAAACTCCTGGAATCGGGCGTTGACCCGGCCGGCGAGGCGCGGGTCTTCTTCTTTTCGCTGGGTAATGTCCTGGATGACGAGCTTGATCGAATCGAGGGTCTCGAGCGCGAAGTTGACGATCTTGGTGTCGGCGGGACGCTCGCCCGAACGGACTTGGCTGAGCGCGTCCTCCATGCGGTGGGCGATCTCGCTCACCACGCTGTAGCCCATCATGGCGGCGGAGCCCTTCAGCGTATGGGCCGTCCGGAACAGCTCGTCGAGGACGTCCCGGTTCTCCGGGGCTTTCTCGATGGCGAGCAGGCCGTTCGTGAGGTTCTGGATGTGGTCCTCGGCCTCGATCAGGAAGAACTCGATCAAGGCCGACTTGTCAAACTTTCCCGCCATTCGCGCTCCATGGAAGGGATCGGGGGTACAGGGTAAGGATTATGGGGGAAACGTCGGCCTAATCCCTAATCCCTAATCCCTAATCCCTAATCCCTAATC
>CAKKSE010000033.1:15642-22921 GCA_919903025.1 Nitrospiria bacterium
CCTAATCCCTAATCCCTAATCCCTAATCCCTAATCCCTAATCATTTTGTTTCCAGGAACCCCAGGTCGATCTCTTCTTCCCGGAGCGCGGCAGAGACCCCCACGCCGGCCGGCTCGGCCCTCTTCTCCCTGATCTTGAACCGTCCGACGGACGAGACGAGACGGCCGGAGAGCTCGGCCAGACCGCGAATGGTATCAGACGCCCCGCGGACGCTCTCGACCGTCTGCCGGGTTGCCTGGGACATTCCTTCCATCGTCCGGACGACCTCTTCCGTGGATTTCGCCTGGAGCCGAGCGGCCTGGGAGATCTCGGTGACCGACTGAGCCGTCCGGCGGACCACCGATTCGATCTCCTTCAGGGCTGATCCGGCCTGGTCGGCGAGGCGGGTTCCTTCCTCCACCTCCCGTGTCCCTTCTTCCATGGCAGTCACCACCTCGTTCGTCTCGACCTGGATGCCCTTGATCAGGTTGGCGATGTCCTTTGTTGCCTTGGCGGACCGCTCGGCCAATTTCCGGACTTCGTCCGCGACGACGGCGAATCCCCTTCCGTGTTCGCCGGCCCGGGCGGCCTCGATGGCGGCGTTGAGGGCCAGCAGGTTCGTCTGCGTGGCGATGTCGTTGATCACCTCGATGATGGCCCCGATCTCCATCGACCGTTCGCCGAGGCTCTTGACCTTCTTGGACGTCGTCTGGACCGTGCTGCGGATCCGGTGCATCCCGCGGATCGTCTCGGCCACGGAGGTTTCACCCTTGAGGGCCGTATCGGTGGCCGTGGCGGAGGCCTGCGCGGCGGACTCGGCGCTCTGGGCCACTTGCGTCATGGACTGGCTCATCGCGTTGACGGTGCGGGACGCCTGGCTGATGTGGACCGTCTGCTCCTCCGCGCTCCGTCGGATGCCGTCGGCGGCGGACAGGACCTTGCGGGAAGCGCCGTCGATCTGGAGAGACGCGTCCTTCACCTGGTTGATCAGGATCGTCAGACCATCGACCATCACGTTAAAGGCGTCGGCCAGCGACCCGAGGGCGTCTGCCGTGACGACGGCCTGCTTGGTCAGGTCTCCTTCCGAGGCCGCGGAGACGATCGAGAGGAGGTCCATGACCTGGCGCTGCATCTGGTTCCGCTCGTCCTCCGTCTGGACCAGGTGGCGGAGGCGCTTGACCGTCTCGTTGAACGTGACGCCGAGCTGGCCGATCTCGTCCTGGCTGGTCACCTTGACTTCGCGGGACAGGTCTCCCTGGCCGATCGACTTGGCGACGGACATGACGTCCCGAATCGGCGAGACGATGATGCGGTTGGAGATGATGTACGCGACGCCCCACGCGCCGACGAGAACGACGGCGAACACGCTGAGCATCACGACGATGGTGTTGCGTACGAGGGCCGCGATTCCGGCGGTGGACATTCCGATGTGGACCGAGCCGACTTTCCCTTCCACGACCGGCGCGCTGACATTGAGGATCTCGATACCCCGCAGTTTGAGGTTCCGCCTGTCGGCCGCGGTCTTGCTGGCTCCTTTCGCGGCGTTGGCGACCTCGTCAGGGATCTTCTCGCCCTCGAAAGTGTTGAAGAGGGATTTCCCTTCGTCGTTCAGGATCACGACGTAGTCGACGGCTTCCTCCTTGCGGGTCTCTTCGGCGATTGTCTTGAGGACGCCTTTCGAATTGGTCAGGATCGGGTTCGTGGCGCTGGTCGCGAGCCCCGAGGCCAGGGCGCGGCCGCGCTTCTCGATCTCGTCCGTGAGGGTCCCTCGCATCTGGAAGTAGAGGTACGCGGCCGTTGCCACGCCGATACTGACGGCTAGAAGGGCGATGATGATTCCGATCTTCGCCCGGATGCCGAGCCCGGCCGCCTGTTCGGCCGGAATGATGCGTACTTTCGTGGTCTGAGCCATAACGACCTCCTCCGATCGGTTCCCGTCCGCGTTTAGTTGATCACGGCGGATCCGTTTTTTCCCGCCCCCATCGCCAGAGTCCTTATCCCCGAATCCGAAGATCGCCGATCAGGCGCGGCCCGTCGACAAGGGCGAGCGCCGCCTGTTCCGACACCCTTCCGATCCGATCGACGTACTTGAGCCCCGGTTCGTCGCGCCTCGTATGAAAGGGCTCGATGCGCGAAACGGGCAGCCACGCAATGTCGCCGACGGCGTCGACGGCCCATCCCACGACGGTCTGATCCTGCTGAAGGATCAACAGCCGGGTGTCGGGGTCCTCCCGCCACGGGGTTTGCTTGAGCACGCGCTTGATGTCGACGATCGGGATGATGGTTCCCCGCAGATTGATGACGCCGAGAACGTATGGGGGCGTCGTCGGAACGGGGAAGACCTTCTGAGAACGGATGACCTCTTGGACGAGGACGATGTCCAGACCGTAGGACTCTCCCCCAATCTGAAAGGTGCAGAAGCCCAGGGAGGCCTCCTCTGCAACGGGAGCGTCTTGGACGAATGTCGTTTCGGCCATCGGTCGGATCCTACTTCTTCTTGCCGGTCTTCTTGGCGGGGGCGACCTTCACCTCGTCGAGGAAGACCAGGTCCTTGTGGAGGAGCTTTCTCCCGTCGCCCAGAATGAAGTCGACGAATTTCTTCGCGGCGGCGGAGCTGTTCGAAGCCAGGATGAGGGAGTTCTGCAGCTTCCACGGGTACGTCCCGTCGATGAGCGACGCCCGCGAGGGCGCGATCCCGTCGACGGCGATGGCCTTGGCGAAGCGGGGGTTGACCATGTTCAACCCGATGAAGCCGATGGAGTTCTCGTTATCCTTCACGGCTAGAAGGACGTCCTGGTCTTCCTTCACGTCGATGCGCCCCTTGGCCAACAGCTTCTTGTCGGGGACGATCTGCTTCCAGTTACCCTCCCGGTCCGTGCAATGGGGCCGGGCGACGACCTTGATCGGCCGTTCCTTTTCGCCGACTTCCTTCCAGTTCGTGATCTTGCCGGTGAGGACGTCCCTCACCTGCTGTTGAGTGAGCGACCTGACCGGGTTGCTCGGGTGGACGACGATGGCAAGACCCTCGATTCCAATGGGGTAGTGCTTGAAGCCGAACTTGGAGAGCTCCTCTTCCTTGATGGCGCAACAGAGGCCGCCCACGTCGACCTTGCCCTGCTTGACGCCGGCGGAAGCGGCCCCGCACCCTCCCGGGATCGCGGTGACCTTGATCTTGGTCAGCCGCGTAAACTCATGGGCCGCGTCCTGGAGGCCCCCGTAATAGATCGAACGCTCTCCCGTCCAGACGATCTCCTCGGCCGCCTGACCCGGCGCCGGAGAAGAAAGGAGCCACACGAACAGCGCGGCGAGCGCGGCGGCCCCCGGATTTCGCGATCTCTTCATAGACTTCGACGTCATCAGTGAGGCCCCTCCGGCCCTTCGCGGATTAGGAAAGGTACTTCTTGACCAGGCGGACAAGGTCGGCGGGGTTGAAGGGCTTCGTGAGATACTCGTCCGCGCCCTGCTTCATCCCCCAGAACTTGTCGCTGTCCTGGTCTTTCTGGGTGCACATGATGATCGGGATATGCTTGTACTTCTCGTCCGTTTTGAGCGTTCGGCAGACCTGGAACCCGTTCTTTTTCGGCATGATGACGTCGAGGATGATGAGGTTGATCGGCTCAGCCTTCACCTTCTCCTCGGCGGCCTCGCCGTCCATGACGGTAATGATCCGGTGACCGGTGGGCTCCAGGGCGGCCTGGAAGATTTGGAGCTCGGAATAGCTGTCGTCGGCAATCAAGATATTCGCCATGATTCCTCCGGGTGAAACATACTCATTGCCTGGCATTGCGATCGGTAGCCAAACCGTATCACAGGGTCCCTACCCTGTCAAGGGATCGCCCGTCAAAAAGCGCATATATTAGCGTGAGTTAAGGCCAGTCCCCTCATCCGTGTCAAAGAAACTGGGGGGTCCGGCGCGGGCGCTCCGTCTCTCCGATCTTTTTCAGAAGGTTCGTGGACATCAGGACGTAAAGAATCTTGCAGACCTCGAAATCGCCCATGCCGCTGTCGCGGATGATCGCCTTGATGTCACGCTTGGCGTCGACCAGCTGCAGGATCTTGACCTCGGACGGGTTCAAATTAATCTTTCCCATCTCGTCCGCGTTCGAGATCAGACGGGTGAGGATGATGTTCAGGCTTGGAAGCTTCTGCGAGATGACCTGCCACTCATCGATGCGGCGGACGCCTTCGAGGATCAGGTCGTCCACGCCCAGGGAGAGGCCGGTCCCGGCGAAAACCGCCGGCAGGGGCTCGCGGGAAAAGGCGAATCGTCCCGATTTCCAGCCGAGCGTTCGATAGACGGTCCTCTGGGTCTGTGTCCGGACGACGCCGAGGAGCTCCGCCGCCGCGATCAGGTTCCCGCGGATGAGCAGTTGCCCCAGCGGGACGCCGGACTTCTCCGAATCGGCGAGAGCGTGGCGGAGTTGCGCCGCGTTGATCTTGGACGACTCCATGAGAAGGCGGCCGAAGAGGTCCTCCGGGGGTTTGTGTTCCAGGGCCGCGAAGACGACGCGTCCATCCTCGAAGAAGGTCTCCGCCTGGTTTTCCTCGGTGCCGATCCAGAGGCGCCCGGTCCTCTTCTGCATCGAGATGAGCTGGAGAATGTCGGGCAGGGGGAAGAGGGAGAGGTCCCCGGAGAGGGAGATGTTCTTTTCCGATTGGGCGCCCGCCTCGGACGAAGAGCCGAGGCCCACTGGGAGGGCGGAACGGACGATCGACGGGAACTCCTCCTTAAAGAACCTCTGGAGGGTGCCCCGCACGAGGGCTTCGACGCGTTCTTCCAGTCCCGGGATCGGCGGAAGAGCGGGCGCTTCAGGGGAAGGGATCGTCGGGGCGGCCCTCTCGATCGGGGCCGCGGGGACCGCTTCGGCCTCTTCGACCGTTTCGGCTGTCTCCACCGTTTCGGCTGTGATGACCGGCTCGGCTGTTGCGACGAGCGTCTCGGCCGCGGCCGCCGGCCGCGGCGATCGGTCGATCACCTCGCGGATCTTTTCGAGGAGGTCCTCCGGCTGGAACGGCTTGGTAAAGTATTCCCTGATCCCCAGCAGATCGACGAACTTGGAGCCGACGGTTTCGCCTTTCGACGTGACCAGGATGATCGGCGTGTCCTTCAGGTTCGCGGTTTCCTTGATCGCCTTGCAGACCTGGAACCCGTTCATCTTGGGCATGACGAAGTCGACGAGGACGACGGCCGGCTTCTCCACCTTGGCCTTGGCGATCCCTTCCATCCCGTCGGCTGCCGTGATGATTCGGTATCCCTCGGTGGAGAGGATCATCTCCATGAGTTTTCGAACGGTGGGGCTGTCGTCGATGGCGAGAATCGTTTCTCCGGCCATGGATCCTTTGGGGCGGCCCTTCGGCTTGCGAAGGACCTCTCGGTGTTATGTTGACCGCATGCAGATGTCGGGAAAAGGCAGATCGTTGCTTTTCTCAAAGAAAACTATACCTTGGAAGAGGGGAGGTGTCAACCCTGCCCCGGTCTTTCCCTGAACCGCATCATGATGTCCTCGGCCATGCTTGTTCCGATCCGGTCGGCTCCGGCTTCGAACAGGGCTTCCGCCGCTTCGAGGGTCCGGATTCCGCCGGCGGCCTTGATCCGGCACCGCGTTCCGATGAGCTGGCGGAGGCGTTGGACAACTTCGAGGGAGACGGGCGGGCCGTTCCCCGTGCCGTTCTTCACGAACTGCGCCCCGGCTTCAATCGCCAGGTCGACGGCGATGGGCCATTCTTCGTCCGCGAGCAGGTGCGTTTCCAGGATGACCTTGTGGACGACGGTCGGCGTGAGGTTCACGATGTTTCCAAGGTCCACGCGGACAAGGTCCAGGCGGCCGGACTTGAAAGAGCCCAGGGGCATGACGATGTCCAGTTCGGAGGCGCCGTTCTTGACGGCTTCCATCGCCTCGATGACGCGGGTCGGCGTCGTGCCGGCCCCGAGCGGGAATGAAATGGCGGCCGCGACGGCGATCCCCGAATCCTTCAGCCAGTCGACGGCCGAGGGGACGTAGACGGGATTGACGCAGACGGCGTGATAGCGCTCGCGCCGGGCTTCGAGGCAGAGACGATGAACGTCCGTGAACGTGGCCCCGGGAAAGAGGAGGGAGGCTTCGATTCGGGACGCGAGGTCTTCGGCGGATTGGACCTTGTTCATCGTCGCTTCTCCGGCGGGGAAGGGATCTCGGTTTCCACGGTCTGACGGAAGGCCCCTTGGAGTCTCCGGGTGACCGGACCGGGCCGGCCGGGACCGACGGGCCGGCCGTTCAGCCGGGTGACGGGAAGGACTTCGATCGACGTTCCCGTGAGGAAGACCTCGTCGGCGCGGTACAGCCGCGCGGGCCTCCCGGTTTCCAGGCGGACAGGTACGCCGACCCGGCGCGCGGCCTCCAGTGTGACGGCTCGCGTGATTCCCGGAAGGATGCCGGCGCGGATGGGAGGCGTGTGGAGCGTTCCCTTCCGGACCCAGAATACGTTTGTCGTCGTTCCTTCCGTGATCTCACCCTTTTCGTTCAAGAGTATTCCCTCGAAGGCGCCGGCGCCCTTCGCTTCCCGGCGGGCCAGGAGCCCCAGGAGCCGGCTCGTTGTCTTGCTGTGGGGGGGTACGCCCCGGCGGTCCGCCCGGAACCGCCTGATGACGACCGCGGCGACGCCTTGACGGACTTGGGAGGGGCTGGGCGGGGAGATCGGCTTGGCCGTAATGAAAACGGTGTGCGCCGGATCGGCTTGCGGGGCGAGGTCGCCCGGCGTTCCGCTCCCCCTCGTGATCGTGAGCCGGAGGGTTGCGTTTCGAAGCCGGTTCCGCCGAAGGCACTCGGAGAGGACGGCGTGGAGGCGCTCGGCGGGCAGGGGCAGGGCCATGCCGACCGCCTTCCCCGACGAAGCAAGGCGCTCAAGATGCTGACGGACGCGAAAGAGCTGTCCGTCATAGCTTCGGAAAGTCTCGAAGATTCCGTCTCCGTAGAGAACTCCCCGGTCGAATATGGACAGGCAGGCCCGGCTGGCGGGGAGGAATCGGCCGTTCAAATAGACGATCTGTCTGCCCTGTGGGCGCATGCCTGCTCGGTCCCGGGTCTATGGGCTGAAGAGCCGCGAAACTAACAGATGGGGGGCGGGGGAGTCAAGGACGGCCGAACCTATCAGGATGTTGAAAAAGTCCATCCATGGTTTTTTCAACTACGATCTGGACGAAGTGAATTCGTCCAGATCTCACAAATTGCTCGACTTTTCAAGTCTCGCAATTTGGCAATCCATCCATGGATTGCCTAGCAGGGTGTTTTTCAACACCCTGCTATCCGGGCGCGTTTTTCCT
>CAKKSE010000034.1 GCA_919903025.1 Nitrospiria bacterium
TCCACCGCGTGAGCAGGCCGTAGATCTCGAGCCCCCACGGAAGATCGAGGACATCGGTCAGAATGCGCGTCTCAGCCTGAGGGATGTTGACCGGCTCCTGCTTCTGGTAGATGCAGGCCTTCATGCAGTCGTTGCAGATCCGGTGGCCCGTGCCGGGGACCATCGGATTGTCGATCGCGATCATCGCGAGGGCGGCGATAGAATCGCCCTGTTTCTTGAGCCAGTGGGCCTCGGAAATCTTCTCCCGGAGCGGACAGCCGTCGAGGACGATCCCGACGGGGTTCTTGACCCGCGCCCCCTTCTTGTCGACGTACCCCTTACAGCAGGAGTCTTTGTCCCGGTCGTGGCAGAAGACGCAGTAATCGATCTCGGCGAGCGCCTTCTTCCGGTCGAACCTGCGGTCCGTGAGCTTGAAGCCGTCGCGGCGCCGTCTCGTCTCCGTCGGACCTTCCATCGCCTCGGGCATTCCGGGATCGGTCCGGTGGAACTCGACCAAGCGGGTGAAGTCCATCTTCTCGGGCGCGTGGAACGAGACCCACCCCTTGATCTTTTCCCTGCCCGCCGGGTCCTGCGTCGCGGAGTAGGCCCAGCGTTCGATCAACTCCATGAGGCCGCCCAAGAACACCTTCTCCTGGTCCGCGGCCTGGGGGGCGGGCTGGATGAGGCCGGCGAGGAGATGTTTCGCCTCGGCGTGCTGACCGAGCTTTCCGCGGATCTCGGAAAGCCTTTTCCGGGCGCCAGCGGCGTCGTTCTCGAGCTTCTGGGCCTCGCGGACGAATTCCCGCTCGATGGAGAGAAGCGCGCTGACCATGCGGCCGGCCGTGATCTCCTGGTCCTCATCGGGCGTCTCGGCCGGGAAGACAGCGCGCTGGAGGGCCGAGGCCATCTTGTCGAGGGCGCGGAAGTCCATCTCGGCGGCATCGGCCGGCTTGTACTTCTTCAGGACGCGGCGGAGGACAAAGTCGTTCTTGAAGGGGAAGAGAAGGCAGAGCCGGCCGATCTCCTTGCGGAGACGAGCCGCGCCTTCTTCTATGCCGAAGAGGCGGACGACAAAGCGGTCGAGGTGGATTCCCATCCGGCAGAGGAGATCGGACGTTTCCGTCGGGGCGACGCCCTCGCCCTTCTTCTTCCGGTAAGCGTCAAAGGCGGCGAACAGCTCGGAGTCGGCCTTCTTCACGTCCGCGTAGAAAAGATCGGAAAGCTCCTTAAGCTTCGCCGGCTCATAGAGGTCGGCGTAGGAGAAGCCGGCGATTCCAAGCTTGAGCGCGGGAGCGTCCTGTGTCGCTGGTGTTCGGTTCATCGGTCAGGCCTCTCTCTTGGGTGGCGTTTGGCAGCGTCGAGAAAGCGCGAACCGCCCCGCTCAGTGCGAGGCGCAAACGGGGGGATGAAAACCGGCCATTTATAGCGGTTCGGCCCTCGGCATGGCAAGAGAATTCCGGCGAGCGCGTTGACGGCGATGGGGGTTTGGAGTAGATTTCGCCAAACGTCGTTTGGAGGAAAAGAAAGGAATTTTGAAACTCTCCTGTCTGCTCGCAGTGATGTTCCTCTCCGCTCCCTGCTGGGCGATGGAGGAGATCAAGATCCCCATGTCCGTCAAGGCCCTTCCCGGGACGAAGACCATTCATCTGTCGGCGACATTGTACATTCCCGACGGCAAGGGGCCGTTTCCGCTTGCGATACTGAATCATGGCGATCCGAGAGACAAGACGAAGCGCGAGAACACAGTTCGATTCAAGAATCAAAGCAAGGCGTTTGTAAAAAGAGGATTTGTCGTTGTGGTCCCGATGAGAAGGGGGTTCGGGAAATCCGAAGGCACTCACGCCGAAGGATATGGCAAATGCGACAACCCCGACTATTATTCGGCTGGGCTGGAGGGCGCCAAAGACATCAAGGCGACGATCGATTTCATGGTCCAACAGCCGTACGTTGACAGGAACAGGATATTGCTTGTCGGACAGTCAGCGGGGGGTTTCGCTTCATTGGCCGTCTCCGCCGTGAATCCGGACGGAGTGGTCGGCATCATCAACTTCGGCGGCGGCAGAGGTTCGATCAAGGATGATTTCGTATGTTCTCCCGAAACGTTGGTTTGGACGGTCGGCGAGTATGGGAAAAGATCGAAGATGCCGACTTTGTGGATATTCACCGAGAACGACAAACATTTTCCCCCATCGATCTCCA
Source organism: Nitrospiria bacterium (assembly GCA_919903025.1). Lineage (GTDB taxonomy): Bacteria > Nitrospirota > RBG-16-64-22 > RBG-16-64-22 > RBG-16-64-22 > RBG-16-64-22. Next base: position 2,179 of record CAKKSE010000034.1, read on the forward strand.
AGAAAATGCATGAGCATTATGTCTCGAAAGGAGGAACGGCCAAGTTTGTTCTGCTACAATCGTTCATGGATGACGGTCATTTCCTGTTCCTCAGGGATGAATGGATTCCGGTATGGATCCCTTTGGTTGAGGAATTCCTGCAAAGCCTAAAGCTGTTGGAGCATGGAGCGGGATAGCAAGGGGCTCACATTGGGGGATGGGGCGGTGAGACACGCGGTCCAGAGAAAGAACTTCTACTTGGACGAAGGGAAGGTCCAGCGCGCCCGGCGCATTCTGGGAACGAAAACGGAGATCGAGACGGTTACGAGAGCGCTGGATCTTGTCATCTTCCGAAAGGAAATTCTGGCCTCCCTTCCCGCCTTTTCCCGGTCCAGCAGGCGCTCAAGCCACACATTCGTGTCGACGAGGTACATGCGTCAATCGCCTCGCCATTCCAACGCCTTTTTCTGGAGGTCGAGCGAACTATACTGGTCGCGAAAGGCTCTAAGCGCGCCCGCCCAGTCCTGGCGCAGTTTTCCGCCGGTCCGCCGGGCCCGCCTCTCCAGCAAGAACTGCGCGAAATCCTCCACCTCCTTTTTCAGCTCAGGAGGCAGTTCCTTCATCAGATCGTCCATCGTCTTCATCGAGTCTTCCTTCGTACCCCGGAGCTGGCGCCGCCCTTGCCGGACCAAGCCGGCCGACGGCCAAACGGCGGCCGGCTTCACAGGCATCACGGATCAGGGCTCCTCTGCAGACCCCCAATTGAAAGGAAGTGTAGCCGCGTTCGATCTGCAAATCAACCGTTCGTGCCGACCCGCCGGTGCAGGCATGAGACCCCCCCCAAGAAAAGGCGTCCTTTACCAGATGTACTTCAATCCCACGCGAACCGTCGTCTGCTCGCTCTTGGCGCGATGACCTCGCGACCAGCCCTCGCCGGGGTTGAACGCAAGTCATGCCCATGCTATCGTTCGCGTATGGAACTCGAACACATCCTGAAGGATGTCCTGCAACGCGACGCGAGGGTTGTCTTTGCATACCTCTACGGCTCGACCCTCGATTCCCAAGAGCCGCGAGACATCGACATCGCCGTCTGCATCTCCCGGCCGGAGGATCCCTTCAGGGTCGCGGCCGACCTCAAAGTGGAGATCTCGCGCGAGACGGGCCTGCGCGCCGACTTCCTGGATATCCGCGTGATCAACGACGTGGACGACCTCCTGTACCTTCGGAACGTCCTTGGCGGCCGCCTTCTCGTCGACAAGGACCCGGAACTGCGCGGAGCGTTCCTCGAGTCCTTCGCCATGAAATACCGGGCATCCGAGGGAATCCTCGCGGAAGCCTACGGCCCATGAAGATCCACGCGGAGAGGGTCCGCGCCTACCTCTACGACATCAAGAGAAATGCGCTGGACTTGGAGAGCATGCTTGCGAAGAACACGGACGAGGCCATCCTCAAGGATCCGGTTCTTCTCAAAGCCGTCAAATACACGCTGATCGAGATCGCCGAAGCGATGGCCAACGCCCTCCAGCACGTGCTTGCGAGAGGGATGGGCAAACCGGTTTCCGGATACATCGATACGCTGCTCAAGGCGAGGGAAAACAACGTGATCGGGGAGGGCCTTTTCGCATCGCTGAAACCCTTCTTCGAATTCCGGAATGCCCTCGTCCACCGTTACTGGACGATGGACGATGCCCTCATCCTCAAGAACTGCCGCGCCGGAACGAAGGAATTCCACAGCTTCATCGAAGCAATCGAGAGGTTCCTCTAGCGAGGGAAGTTTCCTCTCCCCCGTCCGGGCTGCACCCTCCATCAGTATGTTTTCCCTTCAGTACACGAGATCAAAGGTGAACTCCCCACATGCGTCGATCTTCACGACCCAGGTTCTGCAGACTGATTCATTCGCGGCATCGCAGACCCGCAATGAGTGGTTCCCTTCATTCGTGTCTCGCCTGTCTTGCGCTCCCGGGGATACCGTTGTCCAGTAGACCCCGTCAAACCAGACCTTAACGGTGTCGCTGACCTTGTTGTTGAAAACAAACTCCTCCTCGCACAAACCCAAGTCCGAAGCTGTCTGGCTGTCGCAACCGGCGAAACCCAGGACAAGCAACAAACCCAGGATCATCACGATACGTTTCATGCTCTGCCTCCAGGAAGGGTTGGTGGATACGTGAGCGGATTTCATGCTGAGCGCTTCACCTTCTTTGCCGCTTTCGGCTTTTCGCGGTCCAGGTTGTCGGCGCCGATGACCTGGACCTCCACCCGTTGGGCGCGGATGGGAACGCCCTTCAAGTTCCAAGAAAGGCGCGCTTCCGCGACGCCCGGGGAGAACGATACGGACTTTTCCTCCCTGTGGACCTCCTCACCGGCTTCGTCGTAGAAGATCGCCCGGACCTTCACCTGCTTCACAGGCCGGCCGGTCGGATTGACGACGGCCCCCGAGATTGCCCAGATATTCACGTTGCCGGTTTCGCCGAAGGAAATCTCTTGCGATGTCCTCAGCCCTCGGATGAAGACCTGCTTCGTGAGAGCGGGAGCCGGAGACGCCCCCTCCTCCACCACGGCGCGCGCTTGGAGGGAACCGCTCTCAGGTCGCGCAATAACCAGAATGACTTCCTGCTCCGGCTGGGCTTCAACTTCAGCAAGTACGTGCGACACCGTGTCCCGGCTCGGTTCAGGCTCGGCCAGTGCGACCGCTACCGCTTCGGGCACAGGAACCGAGGAACCAAAGGACATCGGTTCGAGCGGAGCAACCTGGGGGGTGTGCTGTCCCATTGCCGCCGATGACGCCCGCGCGTCACCACCTCCGGACGGGACGCTCATGGGCGCGCTCGCAAGCCGTGTATCCCCGCTTCCGAGCTGTTGCGTGATGGCGACGATGCTGGCAATTCGTTCTGAACTGATGGGATGAGTTCTGAAGAAGGGAATGATCGTTGCGATGTACAGCTTCAGATTGCTGTCGTACGCCCTGCGGGATTCGTTATGCCGGCTTTCAGCCAGCTTCTCGCGTCGGACGGCTTGTTGGAATCTGTGCCATGCCTGCTGGTAAACACTTTCGGCATAGCGGTATCCGTTTTCGAAGCGCACATATTCGTTCCATGCCCACGCCCTTGCTTGCGGATTCCTTTGCGACTGATAGATCGCATAGGCATGGTTGCGCTTGCTCATTGCCTGGTTTCTATGGTTCTGTGCCCTTGCTTGGTAGGTGTCAGCACTGGCTCGATGGCCCCTGGCTGTTGCCAACGAGGACTCCAGTTGGGACATATGCCTCCCGAGGTTGGCGACTTCATCCAATTTGCCCTGTACCTCAGCCATCCGCCTCCTATGCCAGGAGGTTCCTGCAATCGGGTCGAACCCGGCCGCAAGGGCGTATCGCGTTCCGTAGGCGTCAGCCTCGCGTTCCTGGTCTCGCGAGTATGCCCCCTCAATCGCACCTGAGATCGCATGAACGATGAGTCGGGTATTGCCTTTCAGAATCGATTCGTTGAGGTTTGTCCGGTGAAGGAGCCGTGCGACCGCGGCGTGATCCGGCAGAGTCTCCATGTGGCGTAGGACGTTGTGGGCGATTTCATGTCCGAGAACAAGGGCGATCTCGTGTTCATTCTGAACATCGTCCAAGAAGCCAGTGTGGACAGTAATCCTCCCTCCTCCGGCCCCTGCATTAGGTTCAGGATTCGAAATGACTGAAACAGGATGCCTTGGCAAGCCGTTGGCTGTGGCCAACCGGCCAACAATTGTCTCAACATCTTGAAGAGTAAAACGGCCCATTCCAGCACGGCGGAAAGAGGACGCGCCATGGGCCATTGGCGCGACGGCCTCCGGAATCTCGCCTAGTGGAACCTCCGGCTCTTCCTGAAAGCGCGGGAGGTCCGGGATAGGCTCGAACATCTGGGCGGCGGCTTGGGCGATCGGGGCATATTGGGCATACTGGGCGTACTTCCCGCCCTTCATTGCGGCCATGGTGGAGGAGGCTTCGGCCATTCCTTCGAGCAGTCCGCGGGCGAACTCCCGCCCCTCGGCGCTCGCGCAACCGGAGAGGAGGGCGAGGCTCAGAGCCAATCCTGCCGCGGGCCGACTAACGTTCTTTGCCATGAGTCTGGAACGCATTCCCCCCGCTCTTCCTCCTGCGTTTCTCGGTCATGCCCGTCTGCGCGGGCATCCAGGAGGCCCACCGAAAGGCCTGGATTCCCGCTTTCGCGGGAATGACAGGCAAAACGATGTCCATCAACCGCTATTTCCCCGCCCACGTTGCCCCGATGACCCGGACTTTCACCTTCGAGGCCGCTACGGGGACGGCGTTCACTTTCCACGCGAAGGCCGATTCCTGGGCGGTTTGGGACAGCGGAAAGACCTGCTGATCCCGTAGGATCTCCCCTCCTGCATCATCGAGGAAGGTCGCCATCAGGCTGGCTTGGGTCGCAACCCGGCCGGTTCGGTTCACGATCATTCCGGTCAGCGTCCAAACGCCTTGGCCTGCATGACCGGCCTGCTTGCTCGCTTTGAGCCCCTTGATCAGCAGACTGTCCTCGGAACCGAGCGATGGCCTTGAAGGATCTTTGGGTGATCCGCCTTTCGAAGGCGAGTTTGATGGCGACGTGATTGATTGAGCAGGTTGGACCACGGAGGGCGGGCGGGGGATCGGACTGTGAACAGCGCTTGCCCGCACTGCTTCGAGACGGCGGACGAATTCGGCTCTCAATTCCTCTTCCAGCTTCAAATGATTCCCTGCGCTTATCCAATCTCTCGATAGATACGCCGGCGGGATGGGGGGAGGCTTCTTGAGCAGATTGACCCTGATCTGGATCTGGAGAGGTTCCTTTTGGACGATCCGGATTTCGGACCGGGCCTGAAGACAGGGCTGTCTCCCGCCTCCCAAGAGGCCAAACCAGCACGTATCCAGGACGATCCAGCCGCTCCGGACGTACCCGGCAACGGGATCACTCGTTTCGATCGGATACTTGTCCGTCACCGTGGAAACTAGAACAGGCCAAGCCTTCTCAAAGGGAACAGCCGGCAAGGGCGGGACGGCCTGCCATTGAGCGGGAATCGGTCGAGCACAACCGGCCAAAGTGAGGGCCAGAAGCGCGAGACAACCGAGCCATCGAGAGAAACGAGGGCTAATCTGGACAAAGACGCCGTCATCCGTCCGGGGATGACGGCGCGACATGAGAAACCCGACCGCCACGCAATGCCTCCGGAGGGGGCAGAAGCCCGCAAATAAGATGGGGTGACGAAAGCTTTCTCTACCCGGTATGTGGTTTAGTCTATCGCAAATACGTACTTTGTCAAGGTTCCTCTATATTTGCGGCTGTTCCTACGCTCCTCTTCCAAATGGGACCATGCATCCGCCAGATCGGGAGGGGGGGAGCCGTGAAAACAACGAGACAGATGCTTGGCGGACGCATCAAGGAGCTTCGACGGCTGAGGAAACTGTCCCAAGAGGAAGTTGCCGAACGGGTGGGCATCGACCCCAAGCACCTGAGCCGAATCGAGGTTGGGAGGGGGTTCCCTTCCCTTCAGACACTCGAAAAGCTGGCCCAGGTTCTGGATGTCGATCTCAGGGATTTCTTCGAGTTCGCCCATCGGGCCGAAGGCCCTAAGGAACTGAAGGGGACCCTCGGAAATCTGCTCAAGGAAGCGGACCCGGACAGCCTAAGACTGCTGGTGAAGATCGCAAGAGCCGTGGTCAGGTAGCGAATCTTTTTCCTCGCCAAGCGTCGTTGCTCCCTCCGTGCTCTATCCGCCGAATTACATTCCGAAAATTCCGGCCAAAGCGTTTCGTTGACAGGTGCGGCTGGTCTTGGTATTCTCCCGCTCGAAAGATGGTTAAGCTTGCCGAAGTGGTGGAACTGGTAGACACGCACGTTTGAGGGGCGTGTGGGGCAACCCATGGGGGTTCGAGTCCCCCCTTCGGCACCAATGATTCCACACCGAGGCACGGAAGCCCATCAAAGACATCCTTCGTGATTCCCCGCCTCTTACGCCAAATTCTCCCAACCGGCTTCTTCCTGGCCGGCGTGTTCCTCCCGGCGCCGTCGTCCGCGGACCCGGAAACAGCCTTCGCCGTGCGCCCCATCGTCTCCGTCCACCGCGATCCGTCCCGCGCCGCCGAGCAGGTGACGCAGATTCTCTATGCCGACCGCGCCGACATCCTCGATCGCAAAAAGGGGTGGGTGCGCGTCCGGATTCCCTCCCAGCGGAACTACGAGGGCTGGGTTCGCGAGTCCCTCCTCGTTGGAGCGAAAATCGTCGATTCGAGGCATCTGGACGACTCGGCCCCGCGCCGGTCGATCTCGCGGGCACATGTCAAGGCCGTGCTTCCGCGCGGGAGGGTGACGCTCTACGCTGGGACGACCCTGCCCGTTGCGAGCGAGGACGCGAAGAACGCGAAGCTCGTCTTTCTCGACGGGCGAGAGGCGACGGTTCCCAGGGCGGCTCTCTCCATCCCTGGTTCGGGCAGGGCGGGGGAGCGCGCGGTTGCCCTCGCGCGTTCCTTCAAGCGGACGCGCTACCAGTGGGGGGGGATGACGGGCCGGGGGATCGATTGCTCGGGGCTCACGTTTCTTGCGTACAGAATCCAGGGCATCTCGATCGAGCGCGACTCTCAGCCGCAGTCCGAGATGGGGGGCGACGTTCCGAAGGAGAGCATCGAGGCGGGGGATCTCGTTTTCTTTGCCTTGGACAAACCGGGCGTGGTTTCCCACGTCGGGCTCTATTCGGGAGATGGGCGGTTTGTCCACGCGAGCAAGAGCGGCGGCGTGCGGGAGAACCGGATGGATGAGGCGTACTTCCGGGACCGGTTCGTGAAAGCGGTGCGCGTATCGTCTTCCACCCCCACCCTGACCCTCCCCCCTCAAGGGGGAGGGGATTCGCAATCATCTTCCTCCCTCACCCCATCCCTCTCCCCCCAAGGGGGGCGAGGGGGAGAGAGCTCAGAGGGGGCTTCTAACCAGGCCCTCTCCCCGCCGGTAGCGGGGAGAGAGACGGCTGGGGGAAGGCTGTTTCCACGCACGGACGAGGAGATCGCCCGGCTTCAGAAAGAAACCTCGAGCCTCGGCATCGGAGACAGGATCGCGTTCTGGGCCGAACGGTTCGTCGGTCTTCCGTACGACACCGACACGCTGGGCGCGTACGTGCGAGCTTCGCGGATCGTCACGGACGATCGGATCGACTGCATGTATCACACGTTCCGTTCGGCCGAATTGGCCCTCTCATCGGTGCCCGCCGAGGCGGTTGAGAGAGCTCTCACGCTCCGTTTCCGGACAAAAGGACGTCTCGACGGAGAACGGGTAGTCAACTACGAAGATCGGTTCGAGTACGGCGAAGACATGATCGACAGCGGCAGGTGGGGGCGCGAGATCACGAAGGAGTTGGGGCCAGTCGCCGAGGTTCCAGGGACAAGGGGCAGGGAGAAGGTGGAATACCTGGGCCGGGAGACCCTTGCGCGGGCCGCGGGGACCGGGTCGCTCAAGAGCGGCGACATCCTCTTCTGGATCAAGGACCCGAAGAAGCGGACCGTGGGCGAGATCGTCGGCCATATCGGGATCGTGAAGAGGGAAGACGAGAAGACGTACATGATCCACGCGGGAGGCGTGAAAGCGAGCGGGCAGAAGGCCGGGGGCGGCGAGGTGAAGAAGATTCTCCTCTCCGACTACCTGGCCGGGACGTCGTTTCTCGGGGCGAGGGTGGCGAGGTTTGGAACCGGGGAAGAGCGCCACAGAGACACTGAGACACAGAGAAAGTAGGGTTCAGAGGTAGGGATTATTGACGTTTGCCAAAGCAATGGAACGCAAATCAGTCACGAGTCAAAGAGACTCGGCATCGCCGTCATTCCGGGCTTGACCCGGAATCCAGGGGTTTTCGGGGGATTCCCTGGATTCCCGCTTCCGCGGGAATGACAAACATTGCTCGCGGTTGTTTCGCTGTTTATGCGGTTCTTAGTGATTCTCTGTGCCTCAGTGGCCAAGATTTCGTGAATTTGTGACGCGGAGAACCTGATGCTTGCCAAGGTCATGAGCGCCGTCCTCGTGGGAATCGACTCGATCCCCGTGGAGGTCGAGGCGGACATCGCCCTGGGCCTCCCGACGTTTGCCACGGTGGGTCTCCCCGATGCCGCGGTGAAGGAGAGCCGGGACAGGGTGAGGTCGGCCGTCAAGAACGCCGGGTTCGAGTTCCCGATGAAGAGGATCACGGTGAACCTCGCGCCCGCCGACGTGAAGAAGGAAGGATCGGCCTTCGATCTCCCGATCGCCGTCGCGATCCTCCTGGCCGAGGGGGCTTTCGCCGCGCGCGAGTCGGACAGTTGGCTGTTGGTGGGCGAGCTTTCCCTGGACGGGCGGGTGAAGGGCGTGCGCGGGGCCCTGTCCATGGCCGTGATGGCCCGGACCCGCGGCTTCCGGGGGGTGATCCTGCCCGAAGAGAACGCGGCGGAGGCGGCCATCGTCGAGGGCGTCGAGGCCATCGGCGTCTCGACGCTCCCGCAGGTGGTCGAGTTCCTGGCCGGGAAACAGGAGATCCGGCCCGCCAGGGTCGACGTGGGCCGCCTCTTCGCGGATTCCTCAGCCTACGGCGAGGACCTGGCCGACGTTCGAGGCCAGGAGCACGCGAAGAGGGCGCTCGAGGTGGCGGCGGCCGGCGGCCACAACCTCCTCATGATCGGCCCGCCCGGTTCGGGGAAGACGATGCTCGCGCGGCGGATCGCGACGATCCTCCCGGAGATGACGTTCCCCGAGGCGATCGAGACGACGAAGATCCACTCGGTCGCCGGGCTTCTCCCCAAGGAGAGCCCGCTCATCGCCACGAGACCCGTAAGATCTCCGCACCACACAATTTCGGATATCGCACTTATCGGCGGCGGCACTTACCCGCGTCCCGGCGAAGTGAGCCTCGCCCACCACGGCGTTCTATTCCTCGATGAGCTTCCGGAGTTCAAACGAAACGCCCTGGAGGTCCTCCGCCAGCCGATCGAGGAGGGGAAGGTCACGATCTCCCGCGCAAGCTCGTCCCTTACCTTTCCCGCGGCCTTCATGCTCGTCGCCGCGCTCAACCCATGCCCGTGCGGCCACTACACGGACCCCTCGCGGGAGTGCGTCTGCACGCCCCTCCAGATCAAGCGATACCGGTCGCGGGTCTCCGGTCCGCTGATGGACCGGATCGACCTGCACGTGGAGGTGCCCGCCGTGAAGGTCCGGGAGCTCTCGGGCGACAACGACGGCGTGGAGCCGTCGTCAGCCGTTCGGGAGCGGGTGAACCGGGCCAGGCGGATCCAGCAGGAACGGTTCGCGGGCGAGGGGATCTACTGCAACGCCCAGATGAGGCCGCGGCAGATGAAGAAGCACGCCGCCCTCGACGCCGAGTCCCGGACGCTCCTCGAGTCCGCCATGGTCCGCCTGGGCCTGTCGGCGCGGGCCTACAACCGGATCCTGAAGGTCTCCCGAACGATCGCGGACCTGGACGGTGAGAGCCGCGTTCTCCCTTCCCACATCGCCGAAGCGATCCAGTACCGGACGCTCGACCGAAAGAGCGGATAAGCCGACCTTTTTCTTCTCTTATTGCTTAACGTGTGCTAGATTCCCGCAGTCATCCCCTCCGACGGCATCGGCGGAGACACGCGTTGAGCGAACCGAACCCTTCCATTGCCAGATTGGCGTCAGCCCAACAGTGCGGACCCAGCTGATCGAGGTCGGTGAATGCGCCGTGGCGAGACAGCCGGACCTGGTCCTGGAAACCTGTCTCGGCTCGTGCGTGGCCGTCGCCCTCTACGATTCGGGAGCGGGGACGGCCGGCCTCCTGCACGTTCTTCTCCCCCGGATGCGCTCCGTCTCGATGGAAACCAAGGCCACCAAGTTCGCCGACCCCGGCGTGCGGGTCCTCGTCGAGAGAATGGAAGAGGCCGGCGCGCGGCGGGACCGCATGTCCGCGAAGCTCGCGGGGGGCGCGTCTCTTCTCGAGACGGCGGGCGGATTCGACCTCTTCCAGATCGGGACGCGGAACGCCGAGACGGCCCGGACGATGCTTGACGAGCTGTCGATCCCGGTCGTGTCGGCAGAGACGGGAGGACACGTGGGGCGCGTCGTGCGCTTCCACGTCGGGACCGGCCGTGTGACCGTCCGCGTGATCGGCCAGAGGGAAAGGGAGTTGTGAGCGATGGCCCCCGTGCCGCTTGAAACCCTTCTTGCGCGCGTCGATAGGATCCGGCCTCTTCCCGGGGTTGCGCGGCGGGTTGTCGAGCTTGTGGAGGACGACGCGGCGTCGGTGGACAAGATCCAGGCCGAGATCCTGAAAGACCAGGTGATCACGGCCCGTCTCCTCAAGCTCTGCAACTCGGCCTACTACGGCTTCCCCCGGAAAATCGGCGCCGTTTCCGAGGCGGTCGTCCTTCTCGGCTTCACCGCGGTCCGGAGCCTCGTGCTCTCCCTGGGCCTCAAGGAGATCATCCAGGCCCCCCTGGAGGGGTATTCGATGGCGGCGGGGGAGTTGTGGCGCCATTCACTGGCGTGCGCCCTGATCGCCCGGCGGATCGCGCAGATCTCCGGCTACGCCGACGTCGAGCGGGCCTACACCGCGGGGCTTCTGCACGACATCGGGAAAGTCGCCCTGGACCAGTTCGTCCGGGCCGAGTATTCCGAGATCGTCCGCCGGACCGAGTCCGGCGGGAAGACCTTCAGCCAGGCGGAACAGGAGATCCTTGGTTTCGACCATTGCCAGGTGGGAAAGATGCTCCTCGATCACTGGCGGCTTCCGGCCGTCCTGGTCGAGGCGGTCTTTCTCCATCACCGTCCGAGCGAGGCGGCGCTGGATCCCCGCCTCGCCGCCATCACGCACGCGGCGGACGGGCTCACGCTCATGGCGGGGTTCGGCCTCGGCGCCGACGGGTTGGCCTACAAGGTCGATCCGCAGGCCATGGCGAGACTGGGGCTCGACTCGGAGAAGATCGAAGCGGTTCTGGGGACGGTTCCCGACCTGGTGGGCGGAGGGCTTCGCGCCTATGAGGACTGACGCGGGGGCCCGTCTGTTTCGGGATCACGGCCTGTCCGAGCTCCTCGAGTGGCTCTACGAGACGCACGGGTTCGATTTCCGCAACTACCGCGCGCCGACGCTCGAGCGTCGGATCTCGCGCCGGCTCTTCCTGACGGGCGCCAAGTCTTACGGGGAATACCTCGCCCGGCTCAAGGAGACTCCCGCGGAGCTGACGCACCTCCTCGAGGACCTCACGATCAAGGTGAGCCGGTTCTTTCGGGACGCGCCGATGTTCGAACGGCTGGCCCGCGACGTCCTGCCGACGCTCCTGTCGGGTCGGAGCCGGAGCCGTTCGTTCCGGGGTTGGTGCGCCGGATGCGCGAACGGGGAGGAGGTCTACTCCCTGGCGATCCTCGTGGAGGAGATCGTCCGCCGTCGGCACGGACGGTTTAGCGTGATGATCCACGGGACGGACCTGGACGATAAGGCCGTCCGGACGGCGAGGGCGGGTCTCTATAACGAGAGCGTGCTGAGCGAGATTCCGCACGGGTATCTCAAGACTTACTTCGATAGGACGGGCGACGACTACGCCGTCCGGGAGGATGTCCGCCGTCACGTCCATTTCTCCAGGTACGACTTGACGTCGCGCCGATCTCTCTCTCCGCCGGGCGGCGTCTTCGCCGACTACGATCTCATCTTCTGCCGAAACGTCCTCATCTACTACGATCTTTCCCTGCAGGAAAGGATCGTGAGCAAATTCGCGAAGGTCCTGGCGCCGGGCGGCGTCCTGGTCCTGGGGACGGCCGAGCACATCCCCCGTCCTTTCATGCCGATGTTCGAGGCGGTGAGCCGCCGGTGGAAGATCTTCCGGCGGCTGTTGGACGCGCCCCCGACCCCGGTTTCCCTGGAGGTCTTCGGACGATGATCGCCCGCATTGGGAGGGAAGAGGACTCATGAAGACGATTCATTTCAAGCTCGGCCTCATGTTCAACATTCTCGTTCTGTTCATCTTGTTCATGGCCGGAGGGACGTATTTCGTCCTGAGCCACATGCGGGGGGCTTCCGAGCAGGTGAACCTCGCGGGGCGCCAGCGGATGCTGTCCACAAAGATGATGCTGGAAGCCGCCAAGATCTCGGCGGGGGCCGACGCGGCCGTTTCCCGGGAGAAACTGCGGGCCGACATCGAGGAATTCGAGCGGGTCCTGGGCCTCCTTCGGAGCGGCGGGCCGGAGCGGGCGAGCCAGTTCGTCGACACGGCCGATCAGAAGGAGCAGATGGACCGGATCGAGGCCCGGTGGAAGGAGGCGAAGGACGTTCTGTTGCCCGTCGTTCAGAGCGACGCGCCGGTCGACGTTCGGCGCTTCCTCCGGCAGGCCGACATGGTTCTGCCCCCGCTCGTTCGGGAGATCGATGCCGGCGTCGGGCTCCTCTCCCGGCACACGGAAGAGGAGGTGCGGAACCTGCTGTACGCCCAGCAGGCCTTTCTCGTTCTCGCCATCATTCTTTCGATCGTCGGGTGGGCCTTTGTCCACAGCCGGATCGTCCGCCCCGTCCGCGAGATCTCGCAGGGACTCGCCGGGATGGAGCGGACGGGCGTATACGGCGTCGCCCTCCCCGTTCGGACCGACGACGAAGTCGGCAATCTCGCCACGTCGTTCAACAACCTCTCGTCCCGGCTCGCGGAACGGACGCGGGAGGTGGACCTCGCCCACGGGAAGATCAAAGAGGCCTACGAAGTTCTCGCCCGTCACGCCGAGGAGCTGGAGACCCGCGTGACCGAGCGGACGGCCGCTCTCGAGGCGGCGCGCGTCGACCTCGAGAGGAAGAACGAGGCGCTGTTGCGCGAGAAGTCGTTCCTCGTCGGGTACGAAGACATCCTGACGCTCCTCAACCAGGGCCAGAACAGCGGCGTCCTCCTTCCCGACCTTCTCCGCCATCTTCTTGAAGTGATCCGGGGGCAGGCCGGCGTGATCCATCTCGCCCACGATTCGGCGGACCGGCTCGAAGTGGGGGCCGCTTTCGGCGTGGACAACGCCTGGCTCATTGAGCGGGCGGGAAGGCGCGGGCTCCCGGAGCAGGTCGCACGGGACAAGAAGCCGATCTTCGTCGAGGAGGTGCCCGAGGACTACTTCCGGGTCGAGTCTGGAGTCGGATCGCACCTTCCGCGCTCGCTGGCGCTTCTTCCCCTCCTCTACGCGGACAAGGTCGAGGGGGTGCTCGAGGTCGCGATGCTCACGCCGCTCGACGAGGACGACCGCGACTATCTCTGGGCGGCGGCGAGCCAGATCGGGATCGGGCTTCACAACCTTGCGGCGGCCGAACGTCTCTCGAAGCTGGCCGCCGAACTCCAAGCGGCGAACGAAGCGCTCACGGCCCAGAACGAGGAGCTTCAGAGCCAGACGGAAGAGCTCCAGAGCCAGAGCGAGGAGCTTCAAGCCCAGAGCGAGGAGCTCATGGCCCAGAAGGTGGAGCTCGAAGAGAAGACGCGCTCCGTCGAGGAAGCGAACCGGCTGAAGAGCGAGTTCCTGGCGAACATCTCGCACGAGATCCGGACGCCGATGAACGCCATCACCGGCTACACCGACATCCTCCTCGAGCTTCTTAAGGGAAAGATCGATCCGCCGATGTACGCCAACCTGGAGCGGATCCGCCTGGCGGCCAAGTCGCTCCTCAACCTCATCAACGATATCCTCGACATCTCCAAGATCGAGGCGGGCCGCCTGGAGATCCAGCCGGGCGCGTGCCGGATGCACGAGGCGCTGGACCGGGTCTACGCGGCGATCAGGCCCCAAATGGAAAAGAAAGGACTCTCCTGGCGGACGGAAGGCGTGGCGGACCTCCCCGAGCTCTGGACGGACGAGGGGCGGCTGGAGCAGATCCTCCTCAACATTCTGGGGAACGCCGTCAAGTTCACGGAGCGCGGGGGTATCACGGTCCGGGGGCGGCGGGGGGCCGAGGACCGGGTGGTCGTGGAGGTGCATGACACGGGGATCGGGATTCCCTCGTCGGCGCTCTCCCACATCTTCGAGGCCTTCCGGCAGGCGAACGGAACGACGACCCGCCGGTACGGCGGGACCGGGCTGGGTCTCCACATCGTGCGCGAGCTGGCGCGCCTTCTCGGCGGAGAGGTCTGGGCCGAGAGCGCTGAGGGACACGGCGCGACGTTCTCCGTAAGCCTCCCGATTCGCCTGCCGGCGTCGCCCGAACCTTCCGCCGCTCCGGTGCTGGCGGCGGGGGCTCCGCCGGCCGGCCGCCCGGCGCCGCCGCGGCGGCCCGGAGGCCCCGTCCTGATCGTCGAGGACGACCCGGCCCAGCGGGACATTCTGGAGCACGCCCTCCGATCGGATGGTCTTCCGCTCCGGGTGGCCGTCGACGGCGCGGAGGCGATCCGGATGGCGATCCGGGAGCGTCCCTCGCTAATCACGCTCGACTTGGCCATGCCTGGCGTGGACGGGTTCGCCGTTTACCGGGCGCTGAGGGAGAATCCCGCGACGCGCGACGTCCCCGTGATCGTTCTGTCCGCCGCGGAGCTGACGAAGGGGGAACGGGAACGGCTCTCAGGGGTCCGGGGGATTCTTCAGAAGGGCGTGATCGCGCGGGACGAGCTCCTGACCCTTATCCGGGAGATCCTGGGATGAATCGGGAGAAATGAGAGCCGGTGAATAGGTGAATCGGTGAGTCGGCGAAGAGAGAAGCGATCAGCGGTCAGCTTGGGTCTTGAGGCTGAAGGCTGATCGCTGAAAGCCGGAGGCTTTGAAGGGCCGAATCGGTGGGAGAGACAATCCTTGAAAGAGAGCACGATCCTGGTCGTGGACGACGAGGAGATGAACCGAAACCTTCTGGTTCAGATGCTGACCTATTTCGTCCCTGGGACGTTCCGGATTCTGGAAGGGGTGGACGGTATCGAAGCTGTGGAGATCGTCCGGCGGGAGCGGCCGGACCTCGTCCTCCTCGACCTTTCGCTTCCCAGGAAGGACGGCTGGACCGCCGCGCGGGAGATCAAGGACGACGCGGCGACTCGGGAGATACCGGTCGTCGCGGTCACGGCCCATACGATGATCGGCGACCGCGAGAGCGCCCTGGCGTCCGGCTGCGACGATTTTCTTTCCAAGCCGATCGACAAGGAGGAGTTGCGGCGGGTCGTCGGCCGGTGGATCGGCCGGCCGGAGAGGGCGTGAGATGACCGGCCCGTCCGTCCGGCGAAAGCTCCTCGTCGTGGAAGACGACGAGATGCTCCAGGAGCTCTACCGCCAGCTGTTGGAGATGCTCGGGTACGACTCGGTCATCCTCGGCCGGGCTGAAGAAGCCATCCAGGCCCTCTCAACCGAAGCCGTCGACGGCGTCATCCTGGACCTCGTCGTTCCGAGGGAAACGGGCCTGCCCGTTCACGAATGGATTGCCCAAAACCGTCCGGACCTGCTTCGGAGAGCGGTCCTTTCCTCCGGCGATTTTACTCACCCCGAGATCCGGTCCTTTACGGCCCGGTACGACATCCCGAAGCTCGTCAAGCCGTTTGGTCTTGCCGATCTGTCGGATATTCTGGCGCGCCTTTTTGCGGACCCCGAGGACGCGCCGGGGGCGTGACGGAGCGGCGAGGCTCCCCGACTCCTTTTTCGGACTCGCCCTGGCGAAGCTGGCGGACGAGCGTTTCGGCCCCTTGCTCGGCGTTCCCCCTCATCACCTGACCGACGCGCTCCGCGTCCTTCGCCTTCGCGGCCTTGACGATCTCCTGGTGCTGTTTGACCGAGGACTGCATCCGCCCCGGGACGCTCATGGCGGCGATCCGGACGTGGACGTAGTGCTGAACGAGCGAGTGGATGAGCCCCCTCAGCTTCTCGTTGCCGCAGGCCCGGTGGATCGTCTCGTGAAACTGGTTGTCCAGGTCGAAAAACTCCTTGACGTCGTTTCGGCGCGCCGCCTCGCCCATGAGCCGGTTCAAGTCGGCGAGCCGGGTGATATCGCGCGGGCGGAGATGCGGCGTGGCCAAGCGGGCGGCGTCCCCTTCGAGAAGGCCCTTCACGGCGTAGAACTCGCGGACGTCCGTGGGCGTGATCGGCGACACGATCGCCCCGCGGTGAGGTCTCACCGTGAGGAACCCCTCGGATTCGAGCTGGCGGAGGGCCTCCCGGATCGGGGTCCGGCTGATTCCGAAGGCTTGGGCGAGCTCCGGCTCGGCGATCCGCTCGCCGGGCCCCAGGAGGCCGCGGATGATCGATTCCCGGAGGGACTCGGCGATCCGCTCGCGGAGCGTCCGGGGTTCGCCCCGGGATATCTTGACGAGGGGAGATGGGCGGAGGAAGCCGACTTTCTTCATGCCGTGGATTGTATACAGGAAGCCGGCGGGGGGCAAGGAGATAAGGGAGGTGATAAGGGAGGTGATAATTGAAAATTGAAAATTGAAAATTGTAAATTTGAAATTATCCTAGAAACCGCAGTTCATTCACCGCAGAGGGCGCGGAGTCCGCGGAGGAACATCTTTTCAAGCGGTTCCGATGATCACCCATCCGGTGAGGTTGTTGTGTATTCCAATCCCTCGGACTTCTTTGCGTTCTCTGCGAGCTCCGCGGTTCAACTGCTTTTTCCAGGATTATAAATCTGAAACCTGAAATCCTGGATCTGAGGCGGAGGGGTGGGGCAGGATTGAAGATTGGAAATTTACAATTTGAAATTTACAATTTACAATTTCCAATGCAACCAAAAAGTCCTTGACTCTCCCCGGCCCCCTGTATACTGTATACACTCTTTTTCCCCTGGGACCCCCGCTTGGAGGATTCCTGACACGTGAAGATTACCCTGGGGCCGGCCAGCCCCTCGAAGGCGTTCTCGCGCCTCGTCGAGAGCCTCTCCGGAGAAGACCTCTCCAAATGCTACCAGTGCGGGAACTGCACGGGCGGATGTCCCGTGTCGTTCGCCATGGACATTGCCCCTTCCCAGGTCATCCGGATGGTTCAGCTCGGGCAGGAGGAGGCGGTCCTCCGCTCCAACTCCATCTGGCGTTGCGTCTCCTGTCTCCAGTGCTTCTCCCGCTGTCCCAAGTGCGTCGATCTTTCCCGGATCATGGAATCGCTTCGGCGGCTTTCCCTCCGGCGCGGGTATGAGCCCGTGTCGGTGAAGGCCCTTCCCGAAGAGTTCATCCGCCGCTCCCCGCAGATGGCGCTCGTCGCCGGCTTCAGGAAGCTTGTGCCGTGAAGATTCCTTACTATCCCGGATGCACGCTCTCCACGGTGGCGTCAGACTTCGACCGGTCGGCCCGGCAGTCGATCCGGGACCTGGGCGTCGAGCTCGAGGAACTCCCCAAGTGGAACTGCTGCGGGGCATCGTTCCCCCTCACGCCCGAGAACGTCATCGGCCTGGCCGGCCCCGGCAACGTCCTCATCCAGGCCATGAAGGCGGGCGGGACGGTCTCGACCCTCTGCTCGTTCTGCTACAATACGCTCCGCCGGACGAACAACGCCCTCAAATCGGACGCCGGGCGGCGCGACGTTCTGGCTTCTTTTCTCGAAACGGACGGCTTGGGGGACGTAAAGGTTCTCCACCTCCTTGAAGTCCTCCGCGACCAGGTCGGGTTCGCCGGCCTCAAGGCGAAGGTCGCCCGGCCCCTCAAGGGGCTCAAGGTGGCCGCCTACTACGGCTGTATGCTCCTCCGCCCGGCCGATGCGGCGATCGATCACCCCGAATCCCCGAAGATATTCGAGGACTTCCTGTCGGCGCTCGGGGCGACTCCCGTTGACTGGCCGAACCGGGGAGAATGCTGCGGCTCGCACCTGGCGATGAGCGAGACGGATCTCGTCAGGAGGCTCTCCGGCTCCATCCTTTCCTCGGCGCAGTCGTGCGGGGCCGATCTCCTGACGACGAGCTGTCCGCTCTGCTGGCACAACCTGGTGAGGAGCCAGGAAGCGATCCTGCGCGACGAGGGGAAGGAAACCGTCCTTCCCGTGATCTATTTCACGCAGATCCTGGGCCTGGCCCTGGGCGGCGATCCGGAGACGCTGGGTATCGCCAACGGGGTCATGGGGGCTGAAGCGGTCCTCAAGGCCAAGGGGCTCTGGCCTGCGGCGGCTGCGGCGGCCAATTCGGGACGGAGCGCGTAATGGCGAGGATCGGCGTCTTCGTCTGCCAGTGCGGGAACAACATCGCGGCCGAGGTGCGGACGGCCGAGGTGGCGGAGAAGCTCAAAGACGTTCCGGGCGTCGTTCACGCCGAGGACGCGCGGTTCTACTGCTCAAACCCGGGCCAGGAGCAGATCCGGAAGATGATCAAGGAGCACAATCTCGACGGCCTGATCGTCTCCGCCTGCTCCCCGCATATGCACGAGAAGACCTTCCGGAAGGCGGCGGAGACCGCGGGCCTCAACCCGTTCCGCGTCGAGATCGCCAATATCCGGGAACACTGCTCCTGGGTCCACCACGACCCGACGAAGGACCTGGGGACGGAGAAGGCGGGAGACATTGCCCGGATGATGGTCGAGCGCGTCAAGCGCGACCGGCCCCTCTCCAAGATCAAGATCCCTGTGACGAAGCGGGCGCTGGTGATCGGCGGCGGCGTTGCGGGAATCCAGGCGGCGCTCGACATCGCCGACGGCGGGCGGGAAGTGGTCCTCGTGGAGCGTGAGCCCTCGATCGGCGGCCACATGGCCCAGCTCTCCGAGACGTTCCCCACGATGGACTGCTCGCAGTGCATCCTGACGCCCAAGATGGTGGAGGCGTACCAGCACCCGAACATCCGGCTCGTGACGTACGCCGAGGTGGAAAAGGTGGACGGGTACATCGGGAACTTCACGGTGACGATCCGCAAGAAGGCGAAGTCGATCGTCGAGGAGAACTGCACGGAGTGCGGCGAGTGCATCGAGAAATGCCCCATCAAGGCGACGAGCGAGTTCGAGATGGGGATGTCGAAGCGGAAGGCGATGTACATCCCCTTCCCCCAGGCGGTCCCCGGCATCCCGGTCATCGACCGCAACGCCTGCCCCAAGTACGTGAAGGACATGAGCAAGTGCGGCCTCTGCGCGAAGGTCTGCGGGCCGCAGTGCATCGACTTCGACCAGAAGGATACGTTCGAGACGGTGAGCGTCGGGGCGATCGTCGTGGCGACGGGGTACGACGTCATGCCGGCGGAGAATTTCCCCGAATTCTCGGGCGGAAAGTCGAAGGACGTCATCACGGGACTCCACTTCGAGCGGCTCGCCTCCGCATCCGGCCCGACGGGCGGGGAGATCAAGCGTCCCTCGGACGGGAAGGTGCCGGAGACGGTCGTCTTCATCGAGTGCTCCGGCTCGCGCGACGAGCGTCGCGGCGTCTCGTACTGCTCGGCGATCTGCTGTATGTACAGCGCGAAGCACGCCATGCTCTACAAACACAAGGCCCACCACGGCCAAGCGTACATCTTCTACATGGACATCCGCTGCGGCGGAAAGCGGTACGAGGAGTTCCACCGCCGGGCGGTGGAGCAGGAGGGGGCGATCTACCTCCGTGGCCGGGTCTCGCGGGTCTATCCGCGCGACGGCCGTCTCGTGGTCCAGGGGGCGGACACGCTGATCGGTTCGCAGGTGGAGATCGAGGCCGACATGGTCGTCCTGGCCACGGCCGTCGTCCCTCGCGTCGGCTCCAAGGACCTGGCCCAGCGCCTCGGAATCGCGTACGACCAGTACGGTTTCTACAACGAATATCACCCGAAGCTGAAGCCCGTCGAGACGGTGACGGGAGGGATCTTCCTCTCCGGCGCCTGCATCGGTCCGATGGATGTCCCGACGGCCGTCGCCCAGGGATCGGCCGTCGCCTCGAAGGTCCTGGGTCTCTTCTCGAACGACGAGATGGCGCGCGAGCCGATCACGGCCGAGGTGAACCGGGCGACGTGCAACGCGTGCTGGGACTGCCTGGTCGCCTGCCCGTACAAGGCGATCGAGCGCGAGGCGATCAAGAACCGGCAGGGCGAGGTGCTGAGATACGTGGCGAGGGTGAACGAGGGCGTCTGCATGGGGTGCGGCGTCTGCGTCGCCGCCTGCCACAGCAAGACGATCGACCTCAAGGGGTACTCGGACGCGCAGGTCTACGCGGCGCTAGCGGCGGTATAGGTTGATGGGTTGTTGGGTTGATAGGTGGCTAGGGAGGGCCGATGCAATTCAATCAAGTAGAGGAGTTGAGAATTTTTCAGGCCGCGGAAATGCTTGGGGATCAAGTCTGGAGCGAAGTGCTTCGCTGGAAGCCATTTGCGAGGGAGACGATCGGCATCCAACTTGTCAAATCGGTTGATTCGATCGGTGCGAACATCGCTGAGGGATATGGGCGCCACCATCCGAAGGATGTTGTTAATTTCCTGTACATGGCGCGCGGATCGGGCCAAGAAGCGAAGTTCTGGCTGCGTCGGGCTGGCTCCCGGAAGCTGATCGCGGAGGGTCTGTTGGCCAAGCTGATGGACGATATGGAGATTCTTTCAAAGCAGATGAACGCCTTTATCCGCGCCAAACGCGCTCAACGGACAACGAAATGACGATGCCCAAGACCGAATCGTCCACCGCCCCATCGACCGATCAACCCAGCCACCCAACCACCCAGGCCAAGGTGAAGATCGTGGCGTTCGTCTGCAACTGGTGCACGTACGCGGGAGCGGACCTCGCGGGTACGTCCCGGATGCAGTACCGGCCGAACGTCCGCGTCGTGCGGCTTACCTGCACGGGACGGATCGACCCCCTCTTCCTCATCAAGGCGTTCGAGAACGGCGCCGACGGCGTGATCGTCTCCGGCTGTCACCCCGGCGACTGCCATTACGTGGCGGGGAACTACCACGCGCGGAGGCGCTGGGTCTTCTTCAAATCGCTCCTCGATTTCGTGGGGATCGACGAGCGGCGCGTCTTCTTCTCCTGGATCTCGGCCTCCGAGGCGAACAAGTGGGCGAAGCTCGTGGACGAGGCCGTCGACACGGTGACGGCCCTGGGGCCGTACACGCAGTACAAGATGCTTACGGATACGCGCCGCGCCTGGGAGCCGGAGATGCCCTGGAGCGAAGCCTGGGCGCCGGGGATTCCGGAAGGAGTCCCCTTGCCGGAGCCGACGCCGCTCGATCTCGCCGTCCGGGCGAAGGCGAAAGAGATTCTGGAAACGGGGAAGGCAAAGGTCGTCATCGGGTACGCGTGGGCCAAGCGCCAGCGCCGGGCCGTGCCTGTCTTCGTGACGGATCCTGAGGAGACGGACAACCTGATCTTCAATCCTCTCTGCGTGAACAACCTGACGAACTACCTCACGCGGCACGCGAAGGACGTGAAGTCGCTCGGGCGCCCCGCGGTCTTCGTCAAGGGGTGCGACGCCAGGAACCTCGTCGTCCTCCAGCAGGAGTCGCAGGTCAAGCGCGAGGACGTGACGGTGATCGGCGTCCCGTGCAACGGCGTCGTCTACCGCCAGGAGACCTGGTCGGGGCATCTGACGCCCGAAACGCTCTCGCCCAAGTGCGTCGGGTGCGAGGTCCGTCAGCCGAAGAACTGCGACGAAACGGTCGTGGGGGAGATCCATCCCCTTCCGGTTGATCCGGCTGGGGGGATGAGCCCCATCGACTCGAAGATCGCGGATTTGGACGCCCAGACCTCCCAGGTCCGCTGGAACTTCTGGATGGAGCAGTTCGACCGGTGCATCAAGTGCTACGCCTGCCGGCAGGTCTGTCCGCTCTGCTACTGCGAGCGGTGCATCACGGAGAAGAATCAGCCGCAGTGGATCGACACGTCGGCCCATCCGGAGGGGAACCTTTCCTGGAACCTGATCCGGGCGATCCACCTGGCCGGGCGGTGCACGTTCTGCGGGGAGTGCGACCGGGCCTGTCCCGTGAACATCCCGCTCAACCTCATCAACCGCAAGCTCGGCCTGGTAGCGAAGGAAGCGTACGGGTACACGGCCGGGATGGACCCCGAGAACCTCCCCCCCATGATCGTCTTCAAGCCGGACGACAAGGAAAACTTCATCCGGTGACGCCATGCTGATCACGAAGGAAGGACTCAAGAAACTGGCCGAACGGCTCCTTGGCGAGGGGATCCAGGTCGCCGCGCCGACGGAGCGCGCGAACCAGCCCGTCTACGCCGCCCTGCGGTCGGCGGACGAGATGGCGCTCGACCACCAGATCCCCCGGAACTCCTTCAAGGAGTTTCTCTTTCCGCAGACCGAGGTGGTCGCCCGGTTCGCGATCTCGAAGGGGGCCGTGAATCTGGCGTCTGCGGGGACGGAATTTCCCGAGACGGTCGTCCTGGGCGCCCGTCCGTGCGACGCGGCCTCTGTTGCCTCCCTCCGGTCCGTCTTCACCTGGAAGGGGGAGGATGACCGGTTCTTCACGGGGAGGCAGGACAAGTCAGCCGTCGTGACGATCGCCTGCACGAAGGGGGACGGGGCCTGCTTCTGCACGTCCGTGGGCCTCGCGCCCGACACGCCCCAGGGGAGCGACATCCTCCTCCGTCCGACCGTGTCCGGCGGGTTTCGCGCGGAGGCGCTCACGGAGAGAGGAAAAGCGCTCGCCGCCGGAGCGGATGGGATCTTCACTGACGGGGACGAGGAGCTTGCGCCCGTCACGCCGCCGCCCGCGGTCGAGTCGGCGGACGTTGAGAAGATCCTCGCGTGGCTCGCCGATACGGAGAACTACAAGGACGCGCTCTGGGCCGCCCACGCGGGGAAGTGCGTCGGGTGCGGGGCGTGCACGTACGTCTGCCCGACCTGCCACTGCTTCGACATC
Source organism: Nitrospiria bacterium (assembly GCA_919903025.1). Taxonomy (GTDB): domain Bacteria; phylum Nitrospirota; class RBG-16-64-22; order RBG-16-64-22; family RBG-16-64-22; genus RBG-16-64-22. Next base: position 24,814 of record CAKKSE010000034.1, read on the forward strand.
GTGGACGAGGGACGGGCGTTCGAGGGCGAGCGGCGGAAGAACTGGGACGCCTGCCAGTTCGACCACTTCACGGCCCACGCCGGCGGGCACAACCCGCGCGAGAAGCAGTCCCAGCGGTGGCGGAACAGGTTCATGTGCAAGTTTCACTACTACCCGACGAAGTTCGATTCCCGGGGGTGCGTGGGATGCGGCCGGTGCGTCCGCGTCTGCTACGTCGGCCTGGATATCACGGAGATGATGCAGAAGGTGACGGGGAAAGCGGTTCGGAGTCCGGAGTCGGGAGTTCGGAGTTAGGAGCGGGACGGAATGCAGAACATATATTTGCCCCATTTGATGACGGTCGAGGACATCGTCGAGGAGACGCCGGACGTCCGGACGTTCCGCCTCGTCTTCCAGGACGAGAAGATGCGCGAGTCGTTTTCGTTCAGGGCCGGGCAGTTCGCCCTCTACTCGGCCTTCGGCGCGGGGGAGAGCACGTTCTGCATCGCGAATCCCTCCACGCGGAAGGGGTACATCGAGACGACGTTCCGGCGCGTGGGGCGCGTGACGGGAACGCTCGCCGACCTCAACATCGGCGACACGATGGGGTTCCGGGGCCCCTACGGCAACTGGTTCCCGATGGAATCGTTCCACGGGAAGAACCTGATCTTCGTCGCGGGCGGAATCGCCCTTCCTCCCCTCCGGACGGTGATCTGGGAGTGCCTGGACCAGAGGGAGAAGTTCGGGGAGATCACGGTGATCTACGGCGCAAGGTCCGTCCAGGACCTCGTCTACAAGCGCGAGCTGGAACACTGGGACGAGCGGCCGGACGTGAACCTCGTCCAGACGGTCGATCCGGGCGGGGAAGAGCCGGGGTGGAAGGGAAAGATCGGCTTCGTGCCGACGGTCCTCAAGGAAACGGCGCCGTCCCCGGACAACGCCGTGGCGCTCGTCTGCGGCCCGCCGATCATGATCAAGTTCTCGCTCCAGGCCCTGGGCGAGCTGGGGTTCTCCGACGAGCAGGTCTACACGACGCTCGAGAACAAGATGAAGTGCGGCCTCGGCAAGTGCGGCCGGTGCAACGTGGGCGACATCTACATCTGCAAGGAAGGGCCGGTCTACACGACGGCGGAAGTTAAGCGGATGTACCCGGACTTGTAGGACGGTGAATCGGTGAATGGGTGAATCGGTGAATGGGTGAATTGGTGAATGGGTGAATCGCAAACCGGGGAAGCGGTTTGGCATCGAGGTTTTTCTATTCACCCGTTGACCGATTTCTTGGCGGAGGAGACATGAGCAAGACCCAGGCAAAGGCAACGGAGGCAGGCGCGAAGAAGGCTCCCGTCAAGAGCGCCGGCGCGGCCCCGAGGGCGCAGTCGGCTGGACCGAAGCGGCGGGGCGGCGGGGACAAGACGATCCTCCCGGAAGGGACCCGGATGATCTCGATCCAGATCCTCGGGAAGAGGTACGAAGTCCCCGAGACGCTCACGATCATGAAGGCGGTCGAGCACGCCGGCTACACCTATATCCGGGGCTGCGGGTGCCGCGGCGGCATCTGCGGCGCCTGCGGGACATTCTACCGCCTCCCCGGGGACTTCCGCCTGCGGACGGGCCTGGCGTGCCAGACGGTCGTTCAAGACGGGATGGTCGTCGCCCAGGTGCCGTTCTTCCCGGCGAACCGAGCCGTGTTCGACCTGGAGAGCCTGGACGGGGACGGGATCGAGGCGCTTCGGTCCCTCTACCCGGAGGTCTTCAAGTGCGTCGGCTGCGCCACCTGCTCGCGAACGTGCCCGATGGACATCGACGTGATGTACTACATCGCGCTGATGAAGCGGGGAGACCTCGCGGCGGCGGCGCGGGAATCGTTCGACTGCATCCAGTGCGGCCTTTGCGCGGTCCGCTGTCCGGCGCAGATCTCGCAGTACACGGCGGCCCAGTTCGTCCGGCGCGTGGCGGGGAGGCATCTCACGCCGCGGGCGGAGCACCTGAAGAAAAGGGTGGCCGACATCGAGTCCGGGAAGTATGTTCCGATGCTGGCAGATCTCGCCAGAATGACGCCCGACCAGGTTCGCGAGCTTTACGTGGCGCGCGAGCGCGAGCCCGATCTGGCCGCCCCCGGCACCTGGATGCCGAAGGAGACGAAGTACCTTTAGCTTTCAGCCGTCAGCGATCAGCCGTCAGCTTGAAGCCGGGAAGAGAAAGATCGGCCCTTGCTGATCGCTGAAAGCCGACCGCTGACAGCTTTCTTGGAGGTTCCCATGGGCTACACCCCTGAACTCAAAGACCTGATCCGCCGCGTGGAGGCGACCCGGCCGGCCCGCATCGAGAAGGCGCGCCGCGGGGAGCATTTCGCGGCGCTGTCGATGGACGGGCGGAAGGAGCGGCTCCAGGGATACCATCCGGACTACAAGAGCGAAGGGAAGCGGACGCTCAAGGTCGGGCCGAACAAGGGGGAAACCCATCCGGTGGAGATCGCCGAGCTCCTGGAGTCCAGAAGCCGGCTTCCGCAGAACGTGGTCCTCTCCCAGGTTGATTTCGAGGCGGACCTTCTCATCATCGGCGGCGGCGGCGCGGGGACTTCCGCGGCCCTCATCGCGGCGGAACAGGGTCTTTCCTCCATCATTGCCACGAAGCTCCGCCACGGCGATTCGAACACGGTGATGGCCGAGGGCGGGATTCAGGGCGCCAGCCAGGAATGGGACTCGCCCGTCTACCACTACCTGGACACGATGGGCGGCGGTCATTTCCAGAACGATCCCGCCCTGGTCGCGGCCCTGGCGAACGACGCGCCGCTGGTCATCGGCTGGCTTGAGCGCTTGGGTATGCTCTTCGACAAGCTGGCGGACGGCCGGATGAAGGTCCGCCACGGCGGCGGCACGTCCCGGAAGCGCCTCCATTCGGCCGGCGACATGACCGGCGCCGAGATCATGCGCGTTCTCCGCGACGAGGCGAGGAACCGGACGGACCGCGTCCGCGTGATCGAGTTCGCGCCGGCCGTGGAACTCCTCCTCGACAAGTCCGGTCGGTGCGGCGGCGCCGTCCTCTACAACCTCGAGACCCACACCTACCACGTTGCTCGGGCCAAGGCGGTGATCCTCGCGACGGGCGGCCTGGGCCGCCTGCACGTACAGGGGTTCCCCTGCACGAACCACTACGGCGCGACCGGCGACGGGCTCGCCATGGTCTACCGGGCCGGCGTAAAGATGCGCTACATCGACGCCATCCAGTACCACCCGACGGGCGCCGTCTATCCGGAGCAGAACATCGGTCTCCTCATCACCGAGAAGGTCCGGGGACTGGGCTCGCACATGCTGAACATCGACGGCGAGCAGTTCTGCTTCCAGCTCGAGCCGCGGGACGTGGCCTCGGCCTGCATCCTCCGCGAGTGCACGGATATGGGGAAGGGGGTCATGACGCCGACGGGCCGGTCGGGCGTCTGGCTCGACTCGCCGATGATCGACCTCCTGCACGGCGAGGGGACCGTCCGGCGGGAGCTGCCGGCCAAGTACATCCAGTTCATCCGTTACGGGATCGACATCAGCAAGGAGCCGATGCTCGTCTATCCGACGCTCCACTACCAGAACGGCGGCCTCGAGATCGACGAGAACGGCGGAACGGTCGTGACCGGGCTCTATTCGGCCGGCGAAGTGACGGGCGGCGTCCACGGCCGGAACCGGCTGATGGGGAACTCTCTCCTCGACATCCTCGTCTTCGGCCGCCGCGCGGCCCTCACGGCGTCGGCCTACATTCGCGGCATGAACGGCGGCGCGCCGAAGGATCTCAGGCTGGACCACGTGAAAAAGTTCGAGAAAGAGCTCGACAAGGCCGGTCTCCTGGAGGAAGCGCCGCGGGGGCCGTTCCTCCTGCCCGACTACCTCCCCGACGAGGTCAAGGCCCGCCAGTGGGCGGGGGCGGGACTGTAGGAGATCGGTGAAGCGGTGAGTCGGTTGTGAGCGTCTCGGGTGTTGCGGAGGCCGGGTTGCTAGCGAATCTTGACATGCGAGCGCTGAAGTGTTAAACGTGTTGGTGGACGTTTTACTTGTTCGGCGAGGTAAACCATTATGGCAATTGTAAAAGCATCCTCCAAAGGGCAAATCGTCCTTCCGAAGCCGATTCGGCAGAAACTCGAAATCATGCCCGGCCACAAGCTCGCTGTTCGCGTTGTCGGGGACCACGCCGAGATCAAACCCTTGCCACGCGATCCCATCGAGTATCTCTGCGGTATTTTCAGGGACTACCGTGGATCGCCGGCGGAAGAGCTCCTGGCCGAGCGCCGAAAGGACCGGGAACGTGAAGAAGCCAAGCTTGCTCGATTCGCACGCAGTTCTCGTTTATCTCAAGGGCGAAAAGGGCTACGAGAAGGTTAAGAGCGCGCTTGCGGCTGCCGAGAAGTCCGGACTCCCTCTCCTAATATCGGAGATCAACGTTGGAGAGGTCTGCTACACGCTTCTCCGGGCCGGGCTCGTGGGCAACCTCGATGATTTCCTGAGCCTGCTTTTCTCCCTCCCCATCGAACCGGTTCCGGTTGATTTCGACCTCATTCTGGATGCGGCGAGGATCAAGGCCGGGCACGCGCTCTCATATGCGGACGCCTTTGCCGTGGCCACCGCCAGGAGAAAAGGCGCGGCCATCATCACCGGCGATCCCGAGTTCAAAGCGGTGACGTCGTTGGTGAGCGTCGAGTGGATCTAGCAGGACGTTTATGTAGACTCCCAAAGAAGTCGGTCGACAGGGCCCGTATTTCATCCCCTCGGTCCAGGGCGTGCGCGCCTTGCGCTTGCCGTGTTCCCCCACCCCCTCGACCCTCGACCCTCGACCCTCAACCCGCGGCATCTCGGCATCACGGATTGACTCAAGACGCCGGCACGACTATGTTTTACAAGCGCGTACCGAACATGGAAGGCTCCGGCGTCCGCAGTCCGATCGACGGACCCTGGGCGGGATTATGCAGTCTGCATATCCCCGAACCGCGTTCCTCGCCAAAATGCTGTAAATGGTTGCCATGCAAAGCTTGATCGCATTGACACGAAAACACGGGAGCTTCTTATCGAAGTTGCGTGTATGGTTCTAATTATCGGCACGCCTTGGGCGAAAGGCTTGTAGACGTCTTGCCACACCTTGTTCTCGCCATAGGTCGTCATGGACTTGTAGAAATCCGCCGGTTGCAGACCCAGGACCGTCTGCACGATGTCGGCCTCGGTCATGCGAAGGGCCAGGGCTCCCTCGCGCGCTGTCTTCGTGATGTACCGCGACCCCGGGTCTGCCACGAGACGTTTAACCTCCGAAAGCGGATGATGGGGGCGCCGCTTCTCCACGGCGTGGACGTACCATAATGATACCTTCAGGTCAAGGGTTCTCGATTATTGGCTTTCTATACCATGCCGGTGTGACAGATGGGGTCACGGCGGGCTGAGAATAGTTAGAATCAGGGTTGGGATCGTGCAGGGCACGGAGCCGCAGGCCGGATTAGTCGCTACAACTTCGGTCGCCGCAGCCTGTCAAGCCGTCGATCCACGCGGAGTCTCCTGGCCAGATCTCGAAGCGACTCCATATCGACTTCGGACATTGACAGAAGCTCCCTGGCATCAAGGAGGTCTCTTGGTCCGCCCGCTTTCAGTTTCATGGCGATGAGGTACTCAGGCGTCACGACAGGGATCCTCGCTTCTCCCAGTTGCACCGAAACCGCCGCCTGGACCGCTTCCTCTTCCCATTTTCTTGTGACGACGAGCATGTCGATAGGAATCCCGCCTCGGCTGGCGCGAACCACGCACGGGACGGGATCCGCGGGAGCCCCGTGGACCGCCTTTGTGGGAAAGCCGTGTTCTTCCAAGCCCTTACGGAACGCCTTGAGCGTGGAAGGCGGCGGAATGGAGACGAGGAAATCAATGTCCTGCGTCGCTCGGGGAAAGCCCCAGGCAGAGACCGCCAGCCCTCCAATCAAGGCATAGCCCTGGATGGTCTTCTCTTGCTGGAGCCGATCAAGGAGCCTGGCGGTTTCGCGAAGGCTTGTCTCGACTGACACGTCCCCGGATTCTCCTTCCTTCTCGCGCGAGCTTCAGGCACACGTCCGAAAGGTCCAAGGCGATCCGAAGCTTCTGTGTGGGAGATAAGGATTGCGCCCGCTTCAGGTCAGCTTCGCGAAGCCCATCAAGTGTGCGAGACCGAGTCATGTCTTTCCTCAGGGGAGGGGCAGGGTTTGAGAAAAACCGTCGGCTTCCATTGATTTACCCCCCACCTTGATCCTCCCCCTCAAGGGGGGAGCAACTGTGTTGAATGTCAAGATGTCTGAGCGACATTTTCACGCC
>CAKKSE010000035.1 GCA_919903025.1 Nitrospiria bacterium
GGACGAGCGGTTGCTGATGAACCGGACCGGGTCGATCGGCTCCCGCGTCGGCCCGGCCGTGACGAGGAACGATTCCCCTTCCAGATCCCCGGTCTTGAGGATCGCCCGCAGGACGCCTTGAGCAATCCGCTCTGGATCGGCCAGGCGTCCGACGCCCGTCTCCCCGCAGGCGAGATCTCCCTCGGCCGGATCGAAGACGGTCACTCCCCTGGCTCGGAGCGTTGCGATGTTCGCCTGGGTGGCGGGATGCCTGTACATTTCGACGTTCATCGCCGGCGCGACGAAGACCGGCGTCGTTGTGGCGAGCGCGATCTCGCTCAGGAGGTTGTCGGCGAGACCGAGGGCCATCTTGGCGATCGTGTGGGCCGTGGCCGGGGCGATCAGAAGGGCCGCCGCCTCGCGGGCGACAGCGATGTGGGAGATTTCCGGCCCCGAGGCCGATCGCTCGGTGAGCACCGGTGAGCCGGTCAACGCCTCGAAGGTGAGGGGCGTGACGAACCTCTCGGCGGCCGGCGTCATGACCACGCGGACCCGGACGCCTCCCCGGATGAGGGCGCGGGCGATCTCGGCCGCCTTGTAGGCGGCGATGCTTCCCGTAACGCCCAGGAGGACCATGGACGGACGATCGTCCGCCCGATGGGCGCTATTCCTCATCGGATTAGGCGCCGCTCTCCGGGGCGGCTTCCGCCGTGGCCTCTTCGCCTTTCTGGGGTCCGCTGATCTCGATCATGCCCGCGGCCGCGGCCTGCCGGTCGTGGATGTAGATCTTGAGGTCCTTCTCCAGCTCCGCGAGGTCCGACTCGCCTTCCGCCGCCGCCGCCAGCGCTCGCCGCTTGCGGGATTCGTCGATCGCGTGTCTCGCCTTCTCGCCGACAAGGCAGCTCAGCTTCCCCTGGGAAGCCTCATCGAGGGCGATCGTCGAAAGTTTGCGGCTTCGGGGCGGGACGAGGGGCGTCTGGCCGTCGGCCAGGTCGCGCACCCGGTGCGAGGCCAGGATGACCAGCCGAAACCGCGTGTCGATCTCCTGATTGTCGTTCATGATCGGAAGAGAAATAAGATCCACCTGATTGCCTCCTACTTGAGCAGGTTCTTGATCCGTCGCTCGGCGTCTCCGGGCAGGAGCCTGCAGCGTTCAGCCCGGATGATCGATTTCAGGGCGTCGAGCGCGCCGTCAAACTCGGTATTGATAATAACATATTCGTAATTTGGAAGGTCCCGGATTTCGTCGATCGCCCGGGCCAGCCGGCGCTCTATTTCCTCCTCTGGTTCGGAGTTTCGTTTGCGGAGCCTGGCCTCCAACACCGCGAGCGACGGCGCAAGGACGAAGATGTGCACGGCGGGAACGCCGGCCTTCCGAACCTGCGAGGCCCCCTGCGTGTCGATGTCCAGGATCACGTCCGTTCCGGCGGAGAGGTCGGATTCCACGTCCTCCCGGCTCGTGCCGTACAGATTTCCGTGGACTTCCGCCCACTCGAGGAACGCCTCCCGGCGGACGCGGGCATCGAATTCGTCCCTGCCGATGAACCTGTAGTCGCGGCCGTCCGTTTCCCCGGGCCGGGGGCGGCGCGTCGTGTAAGAAACGGAATGCTTCAGGCCGGCGAGGCCGCCGCTCACGGCTTGGCACAGCGACGTCTTGCCAGCTCCGGACGGGGCGGAGACGACGAACAGCCTCCCCCGCCGCCGCTCTTGTGACACCTCGCTCATTCGCTCACTCGATATTCTGGATCTGTTCGCGGATTTTCTCGACTTCCTGCTTGGCCGTGAGCACCGACCGCGTGATTTCGATGTCCCCGGCCTTGGACCCGATCGTGTTGATTTCCCGGTTCATCTCCTGGAGAAGGAAATCGAACGCCTTTCCGACGCCCTCGGATCGGCGGCCGATCTCGGACGCCTGTTTGAGGTGGCTCGCGAGGCGGGTCACCTCCTCCGTAATGTCCGACCTCTCCGCGAGAATCGCCACTTCCTGGGCGAGCCGCGCGGGATCGACCGGCTGTCGCGCGAGATCGGCCACCCGCTTCTCGAGCCGCCCCTGGGCCGCCTTGGGGACCAGGGGCGCCCGCTCGCGGATCCGCTCGGCCAGACCGCCCAGCTCCTGAAGGCGGGCGGAGACATCCGCCGCCAGGCTCTCCCCTTCCCTTTTCCGCGTCTTCGCGTGGGACGAAAGGGCCTTCGTGACGATGGGTTTGACCTCGGTCCACGCGGCCTCCGGAGAGATGTCTTCCGCGGGGACGACGAAGAGATCGGGACAACGGAGAAGGTCCGACAACGTGACGGTCCCGGGGAGGCGAAGAGCGCGGGCCGTCTTGCGGAGCTCGCCGAGGTGGCGCTTCGCGGCGGCCAGATCGAGCGTGGCCAGCGGCCGGGCGCGGACGCCTTCGGACCGGTTGATCGAGACTTCGACGCGGCCGCGGCGGATCGTTCGGCCGATCTCTTCGCGCAGGAAGGCCTCGATCGACGACCAACCGGCCGGGAGACGCGCCAGGATGTCCAGGAACCGATGGTTGACGGACTTGATTTCGACGGAGACGCGGCCGAACGAAGTGTTCCCGCTCGCCCGGCCGAAGCCGGTCATGCTGAGGATCACGGTCCCTCCTCGATAGATCGGGAATTTTAGCGGCCGCCTGATGCCGCGTCAAACAAAATCCAGCGCTCGTTGTCCTTGACGTCAAGGGCGGGCTTCGACCAGGATAGCATCCATGCCGCGCGAGCGCTGGAGACTCATCATCGAGCGAATTCCCGAGCCGGGGCCGGTCCAGATGGCCCGGGACGAGGCCCACGCCCGGCTGGCCTCCGCCTCACCGCCCACGCTCCGCCTCTATCGCTGGAGCGAGCCGACCGTCTCGATCGGGCGGTTCCAGCAGTGGCGCATCGTTGCCTCCGCGCCGGAATTCTCGGGTTTTCCGCTCGTCCGGCGCCCCTCGGGAGGCCGCGCTCTCGTTCACGGGGAGGACCTGAGCTTTGCCGTAACGGTTCCGCGGTCGCACTCTCTGGCCGGCCTCTCGGTTGCGGAGAGCTGCCGGGTCCTTGCGGCCGGTCTCGTTCGGGGTCTGCGGGCGCTCCGCCTCGACGTGGAGGCCGTGCGGCGGCCGGAACGCGCGCGTTCGCATTCCCTCTCGTGCCGCGAGGCGTTCTCTCCTTACGAGATCTCGTGCAATTCGGAGAAGGTCGTTGGAAGCGCCCAATGGCGGCCGGAAGCGGGCTTCCTCCAGCACGGCTCAGTCTTTCCCTCGGTGGTCGCGGGCGGATGGGAGGGGGTTGCGCGGGTGATCGTGTCCGGACTGGAGGAAGAGATGGGGATCGGGTTCGAAACGGGCGAAGCGACGGAGGACGAAGCAGTCCTGGCAGAAAGGCTCGCCAGCGAGAAGTACGGCGCCGGGGGGTGGAACGAAGAGCGGTAGGATCCCCGGCAGAGGGAGTCAGAAGGAGATACGGTCGGCCTGATGCCTATTTTGCGGTCCATTCGGCCAAGTCCACGATATGACCGAGGCGTTTCGCCCTGGAGAAGTACCGCTGATCGGCGGTCACGAGGAGACCGTCGTGCTCCAGCGCAACGGCGTGATAGAGGGTGTCGAAGAGATGCTCGCCGAGATTCGAAGCCAGGGCTGCGGCGGTCTTGTAGATCGCCGGCTCGTCCGCTTCGTCGAACTCCAACGCGTGCAGGAGATCAACCGCCCGCGGGGCAATGTGAGGAGAAAGGCGTGCAATGACGGCGACGACTTCGGCGAGCCAGTGGGCCGGTTGCAACGGCTCCACCTCACCGTTCCGGATCCCCTCTAGGAGGCGGAGTGCCCGGTCGACATGCGGCTCCTTCTCCGGTTCTGGGAAGAACCATTTGACAACGACACTTGCATCCACGGCAGCGATCACGGACGCCCCTTTACCCGGACCTGCCGAACGCGCCCTTCCGAAACCGGGCGCTGAGTGCGGCGAATTGCGAGCACCGCGGCGATCGCAGCCACACGCCGGCGTCGGCGCTCGCGCTCCCCGACGGCCTCTTTCATGAGCCGCGAGAGAACGGCGCTCTTGTTCTCACCGGCGAACGCCTTGTTGAAAGCCTCCTTGATCTTGTCCGGAACGCTGAAGTTGACGGTCGCCATCGCACCCTCCTCATTGGTGATCTTTTCAATAACAAGAATACACCACGCCCCCCTGCCTTGTCATCTCTCCATCGGCCCGCCAGCGTTGGCAGGAGTGAGGGACGGGAGGGGAGCCGGCCGGGTTCATACGCGCGCTAATGCCCGTTGGGTCTCCGTCCTGAGGCAATATCGCGGTACGAGCTAGTGTGCGACGGCCGAAAGGGCTCTCCAGCGAGAAGTACGGCGCCAGGGGGTGGAACGAAGAGCGGTAGGAGCGGTTCCCTCCAATACGCCCGCCCTCCCCGCCCCGCAACTTGAACCAACGCCCCCCTTGGAATCCCCGTACCCGATATTGTCCACTTAGCCAACACCCCCCGCCGTGCCCCAAAAATCCTTGCATCATATATCGTCATGCGATATATTCACGGCCGTGATCCGGATCTTCGCGGACAGGACGACCGCCGACATTTACGATGGGACCAACAGCCGGGCGGCTCGCAGAGTTCCGAAGGAGCTTCATGAAAAGGCCCGGCGTCTATTGGACCAGATCAATGCGGCTCCAACCGTGGACTTTCTTCGGACCCCGCCGGGCAACCGCCTGGAGAAGCTTCGCGGCAGTCTCGCCGGCTTCTGGAGCATCCGGATCAACGACCAATGGCGCATCGTCTTTCGCTGGGAGGAAAGGGATGCCGCAAGTGTGCGGATCCTAGACTACCACTGAGGATGACAACCATGCTTCCGAGACACCGACCACCCACAAGTCCAGGCCAGATGCTCCTCAAGGAGTTCCTTGAGCCGCTCGGCGTTACCCAGAAGACGTTCGCTCGCCACCTTAAATGGACTTACGCCCGACTCAACGAGATCGTCAACGGGAAGCGGCGCGTGACGGCCGAGTCCGCCCTCGCGATCGGCGAGGCCCTCGGAACGGGACCTGAGTTCTGGCTCAACCTCCAGCGCGACTTCGACCTGTGGCACTCCCTTCGAAGCCATCGAACGGTCCCCCTTCTCAAGAAAGTCGCCTAGCACAGAAATCCTTATCCCCCTCCGTTTGATCTCCGAGACGACGACTAAACGGAACACTGCCGCCGCGACCGGGCAGGCACCGTGAACATCGGCGAGCAGGACGAGCCTAGACCAGAAAAATGCATCCGCGATAGACGACGCCCGCTGCGGACGGGCGGAGGGGACGTAGTTGACCAAATGGACAAGTGCCATCTCGTCTCGTTACTTTGGAACCGGACGGACCGCGTTGCCATCACAGACAACCTTCTCATCCTCTCCCGTTGGCCTCCGTTGCCCGAGCATACCTGAGGGATTGGAAACCCCTCATTCCCAATCGGTACATTCACTGCCTCCTCAGTGCGCCTCTCTCGGCAAGCTCCTTGCGAATCGCCCTGCGCGCTCGGGAGGCGATCTCGATGGCCTCGACCGCCTCCCTCCGGCTCACCCTCTCACTTTCACCGGGATAGCGGGTTGTGATGGCATAAGGCGTGAGCGTCTCGGCATCTTCAAGAGCGGAAAGCCGACTTGCGGATGCGGCACAAAGCTCCAGAAGGCGGGCGATGTTGTGGGTATACGGGAAGTCCACGCCCTCGAAGACGAGGAAAGCCTTGAGGTATTTCTCGGCGCACTACTGGGCGTGATAGGCGATCAGTCGATACGGACAGGCGCTCTTGAGGGCAAGCCCGTGCCTTGCCAGCCGCAGATCCTCATCGGCCGCCCTAGCCCACTCTTTAACCTTTCGAAGCCGCTCTTTTTCTTCTTTCGCGCCTGGCATAAAGAATTCTTCCCTCCCTCCATGCGGGACGGGCGACGGTGCCGGGGATGTTACGGTCGCGCTCGAACTCTTCGGGAGTCAGGACGATGATGTCCCTCGCGAACCCGAGGCCCCTCAGGGAACGATCCATGGCCACCGTGAGCGCGCGCCGCTTGCCCCGCACCGGGCACACGACGAGAAGATCCACATCGCTCCGCTCATCCGCTGTTCCTCGGGCTTGCGAACCAAACAGAACAATCCGCTGAGGATCAAATCCATCCACCAGCCGCCGCGTAGCCCGCGTAAGTGTTCGCTTGCTAATCATTCGGCATCCCCATTCAGTCCCGGCCCCTTACCTTACAGCCTGCAGCGCATATCCGCAACCATTCCAGCTGACGCCCGGGGGGAACGGCCGGCGGGGGGACCCGGCCGTTTTTGTTTTGTCAAGGCATGGTCCTCCTGAACGCTGGGGGAGACGAATGGGACATCGTGGGACATCGGGGACGTTGACGCTTTCGGTGGGACATCGGGTGGGGTGGGACATCGGGGATGGGACATCGGGGACGTTGACGCTTTCGGTGCGTTGTGCTTCCCGCCCTTTTTTCGGGTGGAGGATCGCCGTCCAACCGCCTCTGTCACCTGTCACCCGCGAGTCCGGCCTTTCTCCAGGAGGTTCAAGAACCCAGCCTTGAGACGCCTCCGTCCACGAAACCGGGGCGGCTCCAATGATGGCCCAGGAGTCTTGCGCTCCGCACTCTTGACGCGGACGGAGCCGACCTGGTAATATTGTATTACGTAATACGAGAACCTGCGGAGGCTCCCATGTCCACCCTGACCGTCACCAAGCTTACATCCAAGTGCCAGACGACCGTTCCCGAGAAGATCCGGAAAGTCCTGGGCCTTGGCCCCGGAGATTCCGTGACCTTCGTGGTCGTCTCGGAGAAGGAAGGCAAGGTCCTCGTCCGGAAGGCCACGCCGATCGACCTCGAATTCGCCCGGGCGCTCGAGGGAACGCTTGCGGCCGAATGGCTCTCGAAAAACGACGACCAGGCGTACCGTGACCTTTGAAGCGTTCGACGTGGTCGCGGTCCCCTTTCCCTTCGTGGACCGGAAGGCGCAGAAGCGCCGGCCGGCGCTCGTCCTGTCCCGGAGCGAATCGCTGGGAAAAGTCGGGCACTCCGTTCTCGCCATGATCACCTCTCGCAAGAACGCTCCTTGGCCCCTCGACGTGCCGATCTCCGGCGAAGCCGAGGCCGGCCTCGCGGCTCCCTCCGTTGTCCGAATGAAGATCTTTACGCTCGACAACCGCCTTATCCTGAAGAAACTGGGCCGTCTCTCCAGGCCCGACCGAATCGCCGTCCAGTCCGCGCTCGGCCGGCTCCTTGTCCTTAAGGAACCCGGCTGATCCTGGCACCCCGCCACATCCGCAACCACCACGAGTATCGATCAGAGATCTGTGTCGGGTCTATTTCGATGAAGCTCCGTCCACTCGCTGAGCGGTACGAACTCGGGCTCTTTCGCGCTGTCCTTCCAATGCCACCACCCTCCCGCCTCTTCCGCGAGCCATGACAGGACATCGATGTCGGGCAGGTTCGCTCGCTCCGAATCTGAGGCGGGCTCGGCGCCGCTCCGACGGCGCAACACCCAATCCCACAACGTAAATTCGAGCCCGGTGAGCCAGCCGGCGCACCAGTTCTCCTCGGAGAGGTGCCGCAAATAGACCAAGAGCGCACGCTGTGACGCTTGCATTCGATCCCCTCGGTCAGCGAGGCCCCGCTCCGAATACTCCGACGGTCTTCCCGCCGTAGACGATCGTGAACCCGCGGAGCGGTTCGAGATCGGGAACCTCCTCCAGCCTCCGAAACATCCCCAGAACTTGGTCCTCGCCGAACGCCCGGTGCCGGCGGATCTCGATGCGGCCTTTGTAGACAACGACGGCCACCTTGGCGAGGAGATCGGATGCCGCCTTCCGGTCCGTCTTTCTCGCAAGGGCCATGATCTCCGGCGGATAGCGGCTCTGTAAATAGTACAACGACAACCGCTCCAGGAAACGCTTTTTCTTCGGCCGAGAGCCCCATTTCGGCCACTCCTTCCAGGCGCAACAGATCGTGAATCCTGGGAGGGAATACCCCCCTTCGCGCGATGACGCAGGCTTTCAGGAGCTTCTCGAGAGATTGCTGGCACATAAAGAGCACGTAAAGATAGCGGCGTGCTCCGAGCATCGCTTGGGCGGTTGCCAAGTCATAGCGGGACGCTTCAATCCACGCGCGGGCGTCTTTGACCGGGACACCTGTCATCATGCACCCGCTTGTTCTGAGGTTGGACAAACCCGAGCCGGGCGGTTCTTGGTTCGGGCCGTCAGCCCGCCTCGATTTCGATTCTATACTGCAACGACCTGCTCCACAAGATCATCCGTTCGCGATGTGTCCGGGAAGCGCATCATTCGATGTTGCAGGCCGGGATTCTGCGGATTCCGGGACGTCCCGGCTTATGCCGCGTGTTCCCCTTAACGGGTCTTGTTCAGAGTCTCTGTCCACTCGGTTATCCTCCACTCCTCCACTTGTGGAGCAGATTCAGCGCCTCGATCGGGGTCAGGCGTTCCAGGTCCAGGCTGTCGAGCTCACGGGCGATCCGGTCTTCCTTTTCGCCGAACAGGTTGAGCTGGGGCGGGCCGGAGGGTTGTCCCGTCCCTTCGGCGCGGCGCGCGAGGCGCGGCTCGCCGTTCGACGTGATCGCTGAGGCTTCGAGGTTGGCCAGGATCTCCCGCGCCCGGGCGATGACGGGTTCCGGCAGGCCCGCGAGCCGCCCGACGTGGATCCCGTAGCTCTTGTCGGCGCCCCCTTCCTCGATCTTGTGCAGGAAAACGATCTGGTCCCCCCATTCGCGGACGGAGACCCGGTGATTGAGGACGCCCTCGCAGGTGAGCGGAAGTTCCGTAAGCTCGTGATAGTGCGTGGCGAAGAGCGTGCGGGCGCGGAGGCGTCCCGCAAGGTCCTCGGCCACGGCCCAGGCGATCCCCACGCCGTCGAACGTCGACGTGCCCCGGCCGATCTCGTCGAGGATGACCAGACTCCGATCGGTGGCCTGACGGAGGACCTGTGCCGTCTCGGCCATCTCGACCATGAAGGTGCTCTGGCCGCGCGAGATGTAGTCAGTCGCGCCGATCCGGGTGAAGATGCGGTCAACGACGCCGATCCGCGCGGCGGCGGCGGGGACGGGCGCTCCCGCCTGGGCCAGGACGACGATCAGGGCGACCTGCCGCATGTAGGTCGACTTCCCGGCCATGTTAGGCCCCGTGATGACGTGGATCGGCGCTTGGGGCGCGAGGCGCGTGTCGTTCGGCACGAACCGGTCGGATCCGAGCGCCTCGACGACCGGGTGACGGCCGTCCTGGATCTCGATCTCGCGCGAGTCGTCGACCGTCGGAAGGACGTAATTCCGCCGGACACCGGTCTCCGCCAGAGCGGAGAGGCAGTCGAGACCGGCCACGGCGCGGGCCGTTCGCTGGATCCGGGCGGCTGACTGCGTGACGGCGGCGCAGAGCCCCTGGAACAGATCGTACTCGCGGAGAGCGATCTTTTCGTCGGCCCCGACGACCTGCTCTTCGAACTCCTTCAGTTCCGGGGTCGTGAATCGTTCCGCGCCGACGAGCGTCTGCTTCCGCATGTAGTCGCTCGGAACGCGTTCCTGCTGGGCCTTCGTCACCTCGATATAGTAGCCGAACACGCGGTTGTACCGGACCTTGAGCGAAGGGATCCCCGTCCGTTCCCGCTCCCGCCTCTCGATCTCGGCGATCATCCCCCGCCCCGCTCGGCCGATCTCCCGAAGAGCGTCGAGCGCCGCGTCCCAGCCGGGCCGGATCATCCCTCCCTCGCGGACAGTCGCGGGTGGGTCGTCAATCAGGGCGCGGGAGAGCAGGTCCGCCAGGTCGGGGATCGCATCAAGGCTCTCGCCGAAGGGGTCGAGCGGACCGGGTCCCGCCGTCTCCAAAACAGCGATCAGTCTCGGGACGGCCGCCATTGAGGCGCGGAGCGCCGCCAGATCCCGCGCGCCGGCCGTGCCCATCGTCACGCGGGCCAGCAGGCGTTCGAGATCGAGGACCTCCGGCAGAACGCCTCGAATGCCCTGCCTGATCCCCCCCTCCTCCATGAAGGTCCGAACGCCGGCCTGACGCTCGCGGATCGCGGCGACGTCGGTCAGCGGAGCGTGAAGCCATTCACGGATGAGCCGGGCGCCCATGGCGGTCCTCGTCTCGTCCATGACCGAAAGGAGCGATCCCCGGGGCGAGCCGTCATACAGGGACCGCGATATTTCAAGGGTCCGGATGGCGTTCGCGTCGAGGACGGGAACGGAATCCCGAACGAACCGGATCTCGCGGACATGGCTCAGCTCCCGCATCTGGGTCTCGCGGGCGTAGGAGACGGCCGCCGAAGCCGCCCCGACGGAGAGATCGTGTCCGGCCAGACCAAACGGTTCGAGCGTCGCCACGCCGAACTGGTCCTTCAGGCGGGACTCCCCCGTCGCCGAATCGAACCGGGCCGCCGGCCAGCGCGTGATCGTCGCCCCCCATTCGGCCGCGGCCGCGGCGACGGCCGGGTCCGGCTCCCCCCTGTCCGGGACCAGGACTTCGGCCGGCCTGTGCCGATCGAGGAACAGAATCCCCTCCCGAACGCTTTCCTGCTCAGCCGCGAGAAGACGCCCCGTCGACAGATCGAGAAGGGCCAGGCCCGCGCGGCCGCCGCGGTCGAGGAAGGCGGCCAGGCTCCTCGATTCCCGCGCGTCGAGGAGGGCGGGATCGAGGGCCGTTCCCGGCGTGACGACGCGCACGACCTCGCGGCGGACGATCCCCTTCGCCTGCCGGGGGTCCTCGACTTGGTCGCAGACGGCCACGCGGTAACCCCGGTTGACCAGCTTGGCGAGGTACGCTTCGGCCGCGACGACAGGGACGCCGCACAAGGGAACGGCGTCCGGGCGTCCCTTGTTCCGGGACGTGAGGGCGATTTCTAGGACGCCCGACGCCGTCACGGCGTCCTCGAAGAACATCTCATAGAAGTCGCCCATCCGGAAGAAGAGGATGGCGTCCGGGTGCGCCTTCTTGATCTCTTGGTATTGCCGCATGGCCGGCGTCAGGCCGGCGCGGCCGTTAGCCGGGGAACCGGGGACGGAGCTTCTCATACGTGGAGTCGAGGTGGTCGGGAATGACCTTGGTCTCGCCCAAGATCGGCATCAAATCGGTGTCCCCCCTCCAGCGGGGAACGATGTGGATGTGGAGATGCTGGCCGATTCCCGCGCCGGCGTCGCGGCCGAGGTTCATTCCGATATTGAAGCCGTCCGGCTTGTAGACGGCGCGCAGGGCGGCGACCGAGCGGCGAACGGTGACCCAGAGATCGGCGAGGACCTCCGGAGGGAGCGTCTCGAACGATTCCTCGTGGAGGAACGGGACGACCATGAGGTGGCCGTTCGTATAAGGATAGATGTTCATGATGACGTACGACTGGGCGGACCGGTGCAGGATGCGGGCGGCCCGGTCGTCCCCGCACCGCGGGGATTCGCAGAAAACGCACCCTTCGCCGCGAGGCACGCCCACATAGGCCATCCGCCACGGCGCCCAGATTCGTTCCATCATCCCTCCCGTGGATTTCGGGGGTAAGGATTAAGGGGTATGGATTAATAAGTTCCCTTCCTCCCCCTACCCCCTAATCCCTAATCCCGCTCTCTTAGAATAGGACGCTGTAGACCGAAACGGTTTTGTCCACGCCTTCGAGGACCACGTCCCCGACAAATTCGAGGACGATGCGCTGTCCGAGGACCTCATCGGCGAACGACAGGTGGCGCGCTTCCTCGCCTCCGGCGTCGCTCGCGACGACCCTGCGGATCTCTTCGACCGTGTCCAGGCTCACGACGATTCCGACGTTGAACAACTGCCCCCGGCCGTCCACCGAGACGCCCGAGACCATCCGCCGCGTGAGGAAGCGTTGCGAAACGAACTGCTTGAACCCCTCGGCCTCCCGGGGCCCCCCCAGGCTCTCGGCGAGCGAATGGATCATCGTCCGGAACTCGTCCGACTCCCCCGCGGGCGCGGCGGGTTGTTTCGGAGACGAGAGCCGCCCGGCGAGATTCACGTTTCGCCCGATCACCGTCCGGTGAACCTGCCCCTGACACCCCATGAACTCGGCGACGAAGACCCGGCCCGTGTGGAGGGCGATCCCCATCTTGAGGTCGGTCTTCCCCTGGCGGCGGAGCCCGTCGAGGTGGCGCTGCATCATCACGGCCGTCCGGAGGCCCATGAGCGGGTCCTCGCGCCGCGGGATCGGGACGCCGAAGGTGATCATGACGCCGTCGCCGATGAACTTGTCGATGCGTCCCCCGAAACGCATCACGATCTCGGCGATCGGGTCGAAGATTCGATAGAGCGATTCGGTCAGCTCTTTCTCGGAGAACCCCTTTTCGGAGAGGCGCGTGAATCCGCGGACGTCGGCGAAGAGGATCGTCGCCGCGCGGGCGTTGTTCACCACCTGTTCGGCCTCTCCGAATCGGAACAGCCGTCCCTGGCTGAAGAGGATTTCTTCCTCGGACGCCGCCGCCTCCGTCGTGAGGAGGTGGACCCTGTGCTGGAGGACCTCGAGGATCTCCGTCCGCCGGACGCCGTCCAGGAGGGCCTTGTACCGGTCCAGAAGGACGGTCCACCCATTCAGGCGCCCGGCCGCCTCGACCAGGACCGGCCTGGACCGCAGGGAGCCGGCCACCGCGTCGATGTCGGTCAGGAGATAGTCGACGAAGGGCCGGCAGAAGAGGGCCTTGAGCTGCGCCTTCTTTTCGGAGAGATGCTCCACGGGGATGAAGGGAAGGAAGGTTCGGAGCGCTCCGAGGACTCCCCCCTCACGGGATTCGACGGCGCGGAGGAGGCGCGTTTTCAGGATGTGGAACACCTCCGTGAAGACACGGTGCGAGAAGGGATAGCGGGGATTGTGACCGGCGAGAACGACGGAGAGGTTGATCTTGTGGATGGCCGTCTCCGTGATCGGGAACTGGTCGGAGACGATCGACTCGATCAACTGCCATCGGAACGCGGGGCCGAATTGAATGCGGACCTTGTCCGGCTCGGCTTCGGTGAGGGCCCGAAGGGCACGCGACTGGGCGGCCTGCAGGGCGCCGGCCAGGATAATCTCCACGCGATAGCGGAGAAAGACTTTCCGTCCCCGTCCCGTGAAGAACTCGTTGACCAGCACGGCCAGATACTTGGCGAAGGCCAGCCAGAAAAGGTTGACCAGCCCGTTCCGCCGTTCATGCGGCATCGTCCGGACCAGGACGTCGCGAAGCGTCGCGATGAATTCGTTTTCCGCGGAGGCGCCCGATTCCACGTAGGCCAGGGGCGCGCCCTCGTCGTGCCCCTCGATGAGCCGATAAGCGTGATCCAGGAACGCCGAGGTGCGGCTCAGCAGATCCAGCGGAAGCCGGACGTGAAGCGATTCGGCCCCGCCGCGCAGGGCCTCCTCCTCTGGAAGGACGGGAAGCGCGCTTCCGAACAGCGTCGCCACCTCGTCCTCGGTCCCTTGCGTGAAGGTGAGGTGCCGGCAGACCTCGGGCGGAAAGTAGGTTCTCATGCGGGCTCGCGGCCGCCCAGGAGGGCCATGACCTTTTGCACGTCCTCCCAGACCTGCTTCTTCTCGTTCGGATTCCTGAGCAGATAGGCCGGGTGGTACGTGGGCATGAGCGGAATTCCCTGATACGGATGGAACCGCCCCCGAAGCCGCGAGATCTTTTCGTCCGTGCCGAGGAGGGTCTGGGCCGAGAACGTCCCGAGAGCCACGATCGCGCGGGGGGAAATGATCTCCACCTGGGCCCGCAGGAACCCGGAGCACGCGCCAATCTCCGACTGAAGCGGGTTCCGGTTTTCCGGGGGTCGGCACTTGATGATGTTGGCGATGTAGACCCTTTCGCGCCCGAGGCCCATCGCCTCGATGATCTTCGTGAGGAGCTGGCCAGCTCTTCCCACGAACGGCTCGCCCTGCCGGTCTTCGTCGGATCCAGGCGCTTCTCCCACGAACATGACCTCCGCTTCCGGATCTCCCACGCCGAAGACGAGGTGGGTCCGCCCCGTCCAGAGGCCGCATCGCCGGCAGTCGCCGATCTCTTCGCGAAGGGCCGCGAGCCGCGCGGCTTTCCCCGACCCGGTCTTTGCGGGCGTCCGCCGAGTCGAGATCCGCCTCGGGACGAGGACCTCCTCCACCCCCCAGGCCCGCAGGTTCTCGATGGCAGTCCGGGCGTCGGACCGGGGATCGCGTGCCGGCGTCACCGTCTCACCCCGATCCGCCGCCCGCCCGACGGGTCTGGAGCGCGCGGGACGTCGCCCCAATGGAGCTTGCTCCGAAGGATGTCGAAATAGTTCCGGCGGGGGGACGACAGGAGACACGTTCGATGCTTGGACCGTTCGAGGACGATCCGGTCGCCGGACTTGAGCCGGAGGCCGATCTGGCCGTCCAGGGTCAAGTAGACGTCGTCGTCCCCCGCCCGGATCCCGATCTCCACGCGGGCCCGGTCGGGGATCACGAGCGGCCGGTTCGTCAGGGCGTGCGGGCAGATCGGCGTCAGGATGAACGCCTCGATCGTGGGATAGACGATCGGCCCGCCGGCGGCGAGAGAGTAGGCCGTCGAACCCGTGGGAGTCGACACGATCAGGCCGTCGGCCTTGAAAGTCGTGACCGTCTTTCCGTTGACGACGGTCTCCATCTCGATGATCCGCGCGAGAGCGGCCTTGTTGATGACGACGTCGTTCAAGACGTCGTGGACGGCGATAACTTTGCGGTTCCGAACGAGGCGGGCCGAGAGGAGGATGCGTTCCTCGATGAGGCATTTCCCCGCGAAGACCTCTTCCAGCGTCGGAAAGAGATCGTCCGCGGGGGTCTCCGTGAGGAAGCCGAGAGATCCGAGGTTGACGCCCATGATCGGCGTCCGGTACGGGTTGACCAGACGTGCGACCGACAGAAGGGTGCCGTCCCCGCCCAGGACGATGACCATGTCCGCCCGGGCGGCGATCCGTTCGGGCGGCAAGCCGGGGCGCCCCAGCGCGGCCGCAATGTCGGCGTTGAGGAGCACCCGGCGGCGCCGGGCAGTCAGCCAAACCGCGATCTTTCCCGCGATGGCCGCGGCCTGGGGGTGCTTCTTCTTCGCGATGATTCCGATCGCGCGAAAATCGCCCACGGCCCGCCGGGTCCACGGGGAGCTTCCTGTCTTGGAGGCTTTCTTGGGCGTTGCCGGTTTCTTCAACAAAGGCCCCCGATCGCTAGTTTTCCAAAACCTCCGGCCAGTCGATCTGGATCGAGCGGCGGTCATCGCCCTCGTCGCGGATGAGGACGCGGATCGCGTCCGCCGCGATCAAGGCGCCAAGCCGCTCCGCCCATTCGACGGCGACGACCGAATCCGGCCGGCGCAGCTCATCGATCGATTCCTCCCTCAGCTCGTCGGCCGACCCGAGGCGGTAGAGGTCGACGTGGACGAGCGTCAGCCGACCCTCGTATCTCTGGACGAGGGAGAAGCTCGGGCTCGTCACCTCCCGCGGGTCGATTCCCAATCCCTCGGCCAATCCGCGCACGAAGACCGTCTTTCCCGTACCGAGATCGCCCGCGAGCGAGACAAGCTCGCCGCCGCGGAGACGGCCGGCCAGCCGGCGGCCGCACGAGATCGTCTCCTCTTCCGAGCGGCTGGCGACGGAGACGGCTACCGTCATCGGCACGCGTGAACCCTCTTGAAGGCAAGCGGGATCTTTCGAGCAAGGTCGCTCGCGATCAGGCCCGTCGTTCCGCGGGCCTCCGCCGCGAGGTCCCCGGCCAACCCGTGGATGAAGACCGCCAGGGGAGCGGCCGACTCGACGGGAAGGCCGCCCGCAAGGAGCGCCGCGATCAGGCCCGCCAGGACGTCGCCCGTGCCTCCGGTCGCCATTCCCGCGTTACCCGTCCGGTTGATCCAGTACCGCCCGTCGGGAGAGGCCGTGACGGTCCCAGCCCCCTTGAGGACAACGACCGCTCCGCAGCGGCCGGCGGCGTCCCGCGCCGCGCCCACGCGGTCCTTTTGGACCTGTTCCACGCTTCCTCCGATCAAGCGGGCCATCTCGCCTGGATGGGGCGTCAGCACGGTGATCTGCCTCCTGAGGCGGAGGGCGGCCTCTTTCCCGGCCAGAAGCGTCAGCGCGTCGGCGTCGAGGACAAGAGGACAGGAGATGGCGCGGACGAGGGCCGAGACGGCTTCGGCTGTTCCGGCGGCGAGGCCGATCCCGGGGCCGATCACCGCGGCGTCGGCGCCGGCCGCCGCCGCCCGGATCGAATCGACGGCCGAGAGATTGAAAAAGGTGTCTCCGTCTTTTCCCACGGGCAGGGTCATCGCCTCCAGGGTTTTCTGCTCGAAGACGCTCCTGAAAGCCGCGGGATGGGCGATCGTCACGAGGCCCGCTCCGCCGCGAAGGGCGCCGAGCGAGGCGAGGACGGCCGCGCCCGTTTTCCCCGTCGATCCCGCCGCGATCAGGACGCGGCCGAACGTTCCCTTGTGTCCGGAGGCCGGCCTCACGGGAAGAAGGGCGGCGGCTTCGCTCTCGGCCAGGACGCGCCCCCTCGGTCCGACGCGCTTCGTCGAAGTCTCCGGGAGGCCGATGTCGGCGACCTCCACTCGCCCCGCGTGAATCGACCCGGGCGGAAGGACCAGGCCCGCTTTGAGATGCCCGAACGTGATCGTGAGGCTCGCGCGAACGGCGGTCCCGAGGACGGCGCCCGTGTCGGCGTCGATCCCGGACGGGACGTCGACGGAGACGACCGGCCTGCCCGACGCGTTCACGGCATCGATCACACGCGCGGGGAAACCGGCGATCGGGGCATTCAAGCCCGTGCCGAAGAGAGCGTCCACGACCAGGTCCGACTCGGCGATGTCTCTGGCGAACCGGGCCTTGCTGGGCGGGGTGAGCAGACGGGTCCGCCCGCCCGCCCGGACGAAAATGCCGTGATGGAGGCGCGCTTCACCCTTGAGGTCCCTTGGCTGCGACACGGTCCAGACTTGCGCCGATATACCGGACCGGAAAAGGGTGCGGGCGATGACGAACCCGTCTCCCCCGTTGTTTCCTCTTCCGCAGAGCACGACGACCTTCTTCCCGGCCGGGGGGCGGAAGATCCCTTCGATGGCGGCGGCAACGGCGCGGCCCGCGTTCTCCATCAGAATGGCCGCGGGAATACCGACGATTTCGACGGCGTGGCGGTCGATCGCCCGCATCTCGGCCGAGCCGACGACGATCATGTCCGGAGGCCTCCTCCCACGGCGGAGATCCCTTCCAGGACGGCCTGCGCCACGGCGTACTCCCGGTCGTGCGAGAGGGAGATGTGGACGAAGGCGACGCCGCGGGCGACCGATCGGTCGCGGACGGGGCCCGTCAGTCGGACGGAGGGGCGGCCGGACGGATCGCGCAGGACTTCCACGTTTCTCCAGGACATCCCGGCCGAGAGACCCGTGCCCAGGCCCTTGAGGACGGCCTCCTTCGCGGCAAACCGGCCTGCCAGGTGCAGGGCGGGACGGGCTTGGGAGAACGCGAAGTTCAGCTCGTCAAGGCTGAAGACGCGATGGAGAAAGCGCTCGCCCCAGGTCCGGATCGCCCTGTCGATCCTGGCGACGTTGACGATGTCGATTCCCACGCCGATTATCACGCTCTCTTCGCCTCATGCCCCAGGCTGGCTTCGCGCGGACGCGATGCGTTCTTTCATCTCGCGGACGGCCTGGGTCATACCGGTGAACAGCGCCCGCGAGACGATCGCGTGGCCGATGTTCAGTTCCTCCATCTCCGGGATCGCCGCGACCGCGCCCACGTTGGCGTACGTCAGGCCATGCCCGGCGTGGACGTGGAGACCCAGCCGGGCGGCCAGCCGGGCGGCGTGCGTCACCCGCTCGCGTTCGCGCGAGATCGATGCCTCGCTGCGGGCGTTGGCGTACATTCCTGTGTGGATCTCGACGGCGTCGGCCTCCACTTTCCGGGCTGTCTTGACCGACTCGGGTTCCGGATTGATGAAGAGGGCCACGAAGATCCCCCCGTGACGGAGGGCGCTGACGGCCCGCTTAATCGAAGCAGGGTCCGCCGCGAGGTCGAGGCCGCCTTCGGTGGTGACCTCTTCCCGGCGCTCCGGAACGAGGGTTGCCTGGTCGGGCTTCACGTTCAGGGCGATATCGATCATCTCGGGCGTCGCCGCCATCTCCAGGTTCAATCTTCCCCGGACGATGTCGCGGAGAAGGCGAAGGTCCCGGTCCTGGATATGCCGCCTGTCTTCCCGAAGGTGGACGGTGATTCCGTCGGCCCCTCCCAGCTCTGCCAGAACGGCGGCGGCGGCGGGGTCGGGCTCGGCGGCCCGGCGGGCCTGGCGGACAGTCGCGACGTGATCGAGATTGACACCGAGGCGCATTGATGATCCCGTGTTGTTGGGCGGCGGAGTCGTTTTCATCTTACCCCAAGGACGCTCGGGGTCAAGGGGTTTCTTTGATTTGACAATAGTTTCCCGTTGACTTCGACTTGGCGGAATCCTAGTATGTCCTCCGAAAACGCCCGTCGAAAATCAGCCGCGAGCGGATCCGCCAGCATGGCACAGACGTCGCTCATCCCGCCCATTCCCCTTTTCGAAGGGCTCGACCGGACCGAGGTCGAAAGGCTTGCCGACGCCATCGTGCACCGGCATTTTCCCCGTCATGCAATCATCCTCTGGCAGGAGGACTCCGGGGGGACTCTCTTCATTCTGGAAAGAGGCAAGGTGAAAGTCTCCCTCTTCAGCGATGAAGGCCGGGAGATCATCCTGGCGACTCTTGGGCCGGGCGAATGTTTCGGCGAGCTCGCGATCCTGACCGGCGGGGTTCGGTCGGCCACGGTGACAGCCGTCACCGACTGCGACGTGGGCGTTCTCGACGGAAAGATGTTCGAGCAGGCGCTCGCGTCCTCCCACAAGCTGGCCCTGACCCTCCTCCGCCTGCTTGGGACGCGCCTCCGCGAGGCCGACGACCGCATCGGCGACCTGGCTCTCCTGGACGTGTACGGCCGGGTTGCCCGGCACCTGCTGAAGATCGCCGCGAAGGCCGAGAAGGTCGGCGGCGTTCTCGTCGTTCACCCGGTACCGTCGCCGACGGCGATCGCCGAGCGGATCGGCTCGTCCCGCGAGACGGTCTCCCGCGTCCTGTCGGACCTGGAGCGCCGGGGCATCATCGCCCGCTCGGACCGGACGTTCGTTATCCGCAGACCCGGGGCGCTGTCGGGAACCGAAAAAGGGCGCCAAGCGTGACGGACGTCACGGCAAAAAGCGGCGATCGTCCTGTAACCTGACCAAGCTCGCGTAGCGGTCAATTCCAAATACAAGGAGGAACCGATGCCCGGAAGAAGAATGATCCCAGTGCGAATCGTCGCGGCGGCGGCTGTTCTCGCCCTTCTCCCTCTGACCGCGGCCTGCGGGAAGAAGGAAGAGTCCAAGTCGATCAACATTCCCGGCCTCGGGAAGATCGAGACGAAGGGAGACGGCAAGGATGCGACGTTCTCGATCAAGACCAAGGAGGGAGAGGTCAAGTTCGAGAGTTCCAAGACCGTAACCGAGGCCGATCTGGGCGTTCCCATCTACCCCGGCGCGAAGTCGCAGGATGGCGGAAGCCTCATGATCGCCGGCGGCGGAAAGGAAAAGGGAGGGTCGTGGACCGCGGCCAATTTCACGACGGCCGATCCATACGAAAGCGTCAGGGACTTCTACAAGGGGAAAGCCGGTGCGGATGCCCAGATCATGGAGACGTCGGCGGAAGGCGCCAAGACGGCCATGTTCCACCTGAAGGCCAAGGACGAGAAGGACAAGACCGCGGCCACGGTCATCGTCTCGCGCTCGAAAGACAAGCCGGAGACGGAGATTCACATTCAGCGCGTATCAGAGAAGAACTGAGCCGGACGAAATCGCGGGAGCGTAGGGCAATGAACGCAAGAAGGATAAGAACTCTTCTTCCGGGACTGGTTCTGACCGCCTTGATTGCCGCTCCCGGGACGGCGTACGCCGGCAACGTCAGCTTCTGGGTCGGCTCTCCCTGGTTCGGCGCCTGGAGCGGTCACGCGGGAAGCGGGTTCTGGGTCGGATTGGACGGCCTCCTGATCGGCGCGGGACACGGAGGCCTCTGGGTGAGCGGAGGATATCCGTCCGGCCGCTGGCGCCACTTCGACCATCGGGACCACCGGCAACACCCGCGGTGGGGACACGGCTCGGTTTACGCGCCAGCTTACGCGACGTATCCAGACGGCCGGCCATACGCCCCCGTCGTCGTCGTGGCGCCGGTCCGTACGGCTGAGGCTCCCGAGTCAACACCGCCGACGGCGGAACCAAGCCCCTCTCCCCACGGCGTCTTCTACTACGGCTACCCCGTCCACGGGGCGGGACGCCTCTCGCTGTCCGGCCTCCCGGAGAACTCCAGGGTTCTCATTGACGGCGTCCCGATCCGCGAGCGGGAGGTCTCGCTTCTCTCCGGCGCTCACCGGGTCGAGGTCCACGCCCCCGGCTTTCGACCGATCAATAAGGACGTCGAAATCCGCATGAACGAGATCCACGACCTCGCCGCAACCATGACCAGGGAATAGAAGCAACCCTGTTTTCAAACAAGGAGGACTTGCCCATGTCGCCCGAAGGCTCGACCGCATCGAATCTCGGCACCTCGTCCACCGGACTACAGCCAAACGTGGCAGCGGCCCTCTCCTACCTTCTCGGAATCCTCACGGGGATCATTTTCTTCGTCATCGAGAAGGACAATCGCTTCGTCAAGTTCCACGCGATGCAGTCGATCCTCGTGTGGGCGGCCGTCTTCGTCGCATATATTGTCCTCATGTTCATCCCAATCATCGGGTGGATCATCGCTCTCTTCCTGTGGATCGGCGTGCTCGTCCTCTGGCTCCTTCTGATGTGGAAAGCGTATCAGGGCGAGTGGTTCAAGCTCCCGATTCTCGGCGACATGGCCGAAAAGAACACGCAGTCGTAGGGGAGGCCCCATGCGAATCTTCAACCGAACAATTACTGTTCTCTTGGCGGCGCTCGTCCTTCTGGCGGTCGCCCTCACGGCGGAGGCCCAGCCGCGGATCGCCGTGAAGGATTTCCGGGACAAGAGCGCAAAAGGATACGCGAAGATCGGCGCGGGGATGGCGGAGATGCTGGCCACCGCCCTCGTCGAGACGGGAAGATACGTCGTTCTCGAAAGGCAGGCGATCCGGGACGTCCTTGAGGAGCAGGACTTGGGGGCTTCCGGCCGCGTCAAGAGAGATACGGCCGCGCCCATCGGCGAGATCGAGGGGGCGCAGTACCTGATCTACGGAACGATCACGGAGTTCGAGCCCGATTACCGCGGGATCGGCGGAGCGGCCGGCATGCCGGGCATCCGGCTCGGAGGAATCGCTGGGGGCGCGAAGCAGTCGCACGTGGCGATCGACCTTCGGATCGTTGACGCCAAGACGTCGCGGATCGTCGCCGTCACGAAGGTTGAAGGAAAGGCCACGGACATCGGCGGCGGCATTGGAGGCGTGATCGGCGGCGGAAGGACCACGATGCCGCTGGCCCTCGGCGGCTGGGCGAAAACGCCCATGGAGCAGGCGATCCGCGTCTGCATTCAGAATGCCGTCCAATACATTTCGGGAAAGATCTAGCCCAACAGCCAAGGAGGAATAAATTCGATGATTACGAATCAGATGTTTCCGCGCTTCATCGTTGCGGGATTGGGGCTCGTTTTTCTGGCGGCTTCGTGCGCGCCGACGGCCACGGTCCGCGGCGGCGGCGGGCCGACCGCCGCCCAAGCCGAGGCGGTCCCGTACACGGGTCCCCAGAAGCGGATCGCCGTTAAGAAGTTCACCGATAAGTCCGCCAAGGGATACCGGCGGATCGGGGATGGCATGTCCGAGATGCTCGCCACGGCCCTGTTCGAGACGGGACGGTTCATCGTCCTCGAGCGGCAGGCCCTTCGGGACGTGATGGAGGAGCAGGACCTCGGCGCCTCGGGCCGCGTGCGGAGAGAAACAGCCGCGCCCATCGGCCAGATCGAGGGGGCCCAGCTCTTGATCTACGGCGCGATCACGGAATTCGAGCCGAACTACCGCGGGATCGGCGGAGGCGCGGCCCTGCCCGGCCTCCGGATCGGCGGGCTCGGCGTCGGCGTCAAGCAGTCGTACGTCGCGATGGATCTCAGGATCGTGGACGCGAAGACTTCGCGCGTGGTGGCGGTAACGAAAGTCGAAGGGAAGGCCACCGACGTCGGCGCCGCCGGCGCGGGCGTCATCGGCGGCGGAAGGACCACGATGCCGCTGGCCCTCGGCGGCTGGGCGAAAACGCCCATGGAGCAGGCGATCCGCGTCTGCATCGAGAACGCCGTGCACTTCATCGTGCAGAGAAGCTTCTAGCCCGCCGCGCAGACCGGCTGGGGCGGGTCAGAGACCCGCCCCAGCGCTCTTCACACCTTCTCGTCGAACGGATAGATCTTCAGGAATTCCAGGAACTCGCTGGAGGCGTGCGAGGGAAAGGCCCGTTTGGGCCGGATGAGAGAGAACTCGCGCGTCATGACGACGTCCTTGAACGTCATCGTCTTGAGGGCGCCGGCCTTGACCTCCTTGCGGACCGCCCAGGCCGAAAGGATCGACAGTCCCACGCCGTGAATCACGGCCTGCTTGATCGCCTCGGTGCTCCCGAGGACGAGCGGAGTCTTTAGCTTGTTCGACGTGATGCCGTGCTCGGCCAGGTGTTTCTCGATCATCTGCCGCGTCCCCGATCCTTCCTCGCGGAAGATGATCGGTTCCTTGAGAAGCTCCGAGACGGAGATGTTCCGCCGGGAAGCCCAGGAATGGTCGGGAGACATGACGAGCACGAGTTCATCGGGGAAGAGCGGCTCGCGGATCAGCTTGTGCTTGTGGACCTCCCCTTCCACGAGACCCATGTCGATCTCTCCCGCCTCCAAGTGGTCGAGGATCCGGCGCGTGTTCGCGATGAGGAGGTTCACCTTGATCTTGGGATACTTTTTCCGGAAATCCACGAGGACGGGCGGAAGAAGGTAGTTTCCGATCGTCGAAGAGGCCCCGAGGGAGAGGTTGCCCTTGACGAGGCCGGTCATCTCGCCGATCTCCTTCTCGGCGGCCGCGTAGAGGGAGAGGATATTCTTCGCGTGCTCGTAGAGCCGGACGCCCGCCGGCGTGAGGGTCACGGCGCCGGCCGTGCGCTCGAAGAGCTTCGTCTCGTAGGCTTCCTCGATAGCCTGGACCTGGAGGGAGACGGCGGGCTGCGTGAGATGGATGATCTCGGAGGCTTTCGAGAAGCTCCGGCACTCGGCGACCGTGCAGAATACCCTCAGCTTATGGTCGTCCATGAATACCCGCCGGTTGAGAAAATCGTGAGGTCCGCCAAGAGGTCCTGTAAGCCGAATTCTGTTCCGGCCGTTTCCGGCCGGAGATGATCATTCCTCTTGCCCCGCCGTCGCCGGCGGAGTCGTGCGACCGACCCGCTCTGCCCTTTCCCCGGCGGACCGGGGAAACGTCGGATGGGCAACCCTTGCCCTCTTTCGAGGAAAGGCAGAGCCTATTTGGTCTTGCTCCGGGTGGGGTTTGCCAGGCCGGCCCGTCGCCGGGCCGCCGGTGAGCTCTTACCTCACCTTTTCACCCTTACCCGCCAGCGGCGGGCGGTATGTTTTCTGTTGCACTTTCCCTCGGGTCGCCCCGGGTTCCCGTTAGGAACCACCCTGCCCTTCGGAGTTCGGACTTTCCTCCCCGCGCCTATCCGCCTGAGGCGGACAGGTGCGGGGCGATCATCCGGCCCTCTTGGCGGACTCACTACTAATCATAATATGGTGATTGCCGACGGAAGTCAACGCCGCCCGGAACACGCCGCCCGGAACCCGCCCCATGTCTTACGGATTGCGCGCGGCTCGGTCGAGCGCCTCGTTGGCCAGCCGGTCCGCCTCGACGTTCTTCTCGCGTGGAACGTGGTGTACGGCGACCCGCGGGAAGAATTTCATCCGCTCGACCGCTTCCCGATGGTAGCGGGCAAGATTGGAATCGCGGACTCGGTATTCCCCGTTGATCTGGCGGACGAGAAGCTCCGAGTCGGAGAAGATTGTCAGGCAGTGCGGGCCGCCCGGCTGGCGCGCGGCCAGGCGAAGCGCCGCGAGAAGGGCCTCGTATTCCGCGACGTTGTTCGTCGCCCGCCCCAGGAAGAGGGACTCGGCCGCGAGCCTCTTGCCGTCCTTTTCGAGAAGGACCCCCGCGCCAGCGGGTCCCGGGTTTCCGCGCGAGGCCCCGTCGATCCGGGCAATCAGTTGGCCGGCTTCCGCCCCTTCCTTCGTCTTGCCCGGAGACGGCGGCGGCGCGGCCTCGAGCCGATCAGCCGCCTCGATCAGGAGTTTCTTGACCGCCGAGCGGGAAAGGTGCGGGTGCTCCTCAATGAGGAGGTCGATGTCCAGGCTGGCGGCGAGGCTGCGTAGGAGCGCAGCCGGAGTCAGACGGACGGATTCCAATAGAGGATTCGGTGGCAGTGGGGACAGTCGATGATCGCCCGTCCCTCCCGGACCTGGTTGAAGAGTTGTGGAGGAAGACGCATCCGGCAGCCCGTGCAGGTGGCATTCCGCGCCGGGACGACGGCGGTCCCCCGCATCTGGACGCGGATGTTCTCGTACCGGGACAGAAGGCCTGGATCCAGGGCCGCGGCGAGATTCTCCCGCGCCTTCGTCTTCTCGTCGATCCCCGCGTCCACGTGGGCGTATTCCCGCTCGAGTTCCTGCCGCCGGCCCTCGAAACTGGCGCTCTCCTCGCTCACTTTGGCATCGAACGCCGAGAGATCCCCTTCCGCCGCCTCGACCTTTTCCATCAGCCCGAGGATCTCGTCTTCGACCGCCGAACGCAGTTTCTCGGCCGCGTCGATCTCCTTGAGATGGGCGAAGTACGCCGTGTTGGTCTTAATGTCGCCGCTGCGGTTCTTGAGCCGGGCGATATGGGCCTTGGTATCTTCGAGCTTGGCCTCCCGGTCCCGGCGGTCGCGGTTCATCTGGTCGAGGGCGCCGCGGGCCGCGGCCTGCTCCGCCTCGGCCTGGTCGAGCCGATCCCTGAGGGCCGCGACCTTCCCCGGAAGCTCGTCCTTGAGGACGCGAAGAGCGAGGACTTCCCGATCGATCTCCTGGAGGGACACAAGGAGCGCCAGTCCTTCGGACAGAGGCGTTGTCGTGTCCGTTCGTCCGCCCAAAAAAAATGCACTCGGGCCGCCCCCAGAGTGCATCGAGTCCTCCCCGGATTGCGGGGTCCCGGTCGATTGACGTGGATCTGTCTGCGACATTCAAATCCTCCTTGTCACCAGGATCCTTCGATCCATGGTGGGCCCACCTGGGCTCGAACCAGGGACGAGCCGGTTATGAGCCGGCGGCTCTACCGACTGAGCTATGGGCCCGAATCGATTCCCTACACGTTTTCAACGAAGCTCTTCAACTTTCGGGCCCGGTTCGGATGGCGGAGCTTCCGGAGCGCCTTCGCCTCGATCTGCCGGATCCGCTCCCGAGTGACGTCGAACTCCTGGCCGACCTCTTCCAGCGTGTGGTCCGCCGCCTCGCCGATTCCGAAACGGCGTCGGAGGACCTTCTCCTCGCGCGGGGTCAGGGACTGGAGCACCTTCCGGATCTGCTCTTGCAGGTCCGACTTGATCGTGCATTCGAGCGGCGACGGCGCCTTCTTGTCCTCGATGAAGTCCCCCAGGTGTGAATCCTCCTCCTCGCCGATGGGCGTCTCGAGGGAGATCGGCTCCTTGGCGATCTTGAGGACCTTGCGAACCTTGTCGAGAGGGAGCTCCATTCGGCTGGCGATCTCCTCCGGGGTCGGCTCGCGCCCAAGCTCCTGCACAAGCTGTCGCGACGTCCGGATGAGCTTGTTGATCGTTTCAATCATGTGAACTGGGATCCGGATCGTCCGCGCCTGGTCGGCGATGGCCCGCGTGATGGCCTGGCGGATCCACCAGGTGGCGTAGGTCGAGAATTTATATCCGCGGCGGTACTCGAACTTGTCCACGGCCTTCATGAGGCCGATGTTCCCTTCCTGGATCAGGTCCAGGAACTGAAGCCCCCGGTTCGTGTACTTCTTGGCGATCGAGACCACGAGCCGAAGATTCGCCTCGACCAGCTCGATCTTGGCGAGCTTCGTTCGAATCTCGCCCTTCTCCAGATCCTTGAGGGCGTGCTTGAGCTCGACCGAGGACAACCCGATCTCCGATTCGGTTTCCGCGATTTGCCGGTAGGCTTCCCGGCACCTCTGCTCGAGGTCCGGCAGATGGCGGGCCGCGGTCCCCAACGATTTCTCCAGCTTGCGCCGTTCGGACTCGTTTGACTTGATCTGACGGAGCACGGCGGGAAGGCTCTCGCGGGGGATCTTGAGCCGCCGCTCGACCGTGCGGATCTCCTCCTCCGCGTTCTTGATCAGCGAGACATGGACTTTCAGGCGTTCGGCGAAACGATTGACAAGCCGCGGTTGAAGGTTCAAAGCGACGAGCTTCTCGGCCAGTTGATGGCGGACCTCCTTGAGCTTTCCAATGGCGGTTTTGCGGCGCTCCTCGCCCATGCGTGACCGCCGAAGCCGCTCGTCCGCCGTGAGGAACCGCGTGGCGGCCCGCTTGGTCTCCGTGAAGGTCCTCAGCGTGCGCTCCCGGATCTCGCGCTCGTTCGTCGGGACTTCCGCCTCGAAATCTTCCTCGAAGGCGGCCACGACGTTCTTGAGCGGGATCTTGTTCTTCCGGAGCTGTTCGGCCAGGGCGAAAATCTCCCGGAGCGAGTTCGGAAGCGTCAGGACGACTTCCGCGATCTCGCGCTCGCCGGCTTCGATCCGCTTGGCGATCTCGATCTCGCCTTCGCGCGAGAGAAGCGGCACCGTCCCCATTTCCCGGAGGTAGAGGCGGACGGGGTCGTCCGTCTTTCCGAGGGCGCCGGGCGAAAGATCGTACTCCTCGGCCTCTTCCTCGGCCGGGGCGGGCTGCTCGCCGGCCTCGGCTTCCTCGGTCTCTTCCGCCCCTTCTTCGGCCTCGGGAGGAACGCGCCCGAACCCCTCGGGCGGACCTTCGACGATATCGATCTCCATCTCTCCGAACATCGACATGATGCTGTCGATCTGCTCGGACGAGACGATCTCGGCCGGAAGGCCGTCGTTGAGTTCCTCGTACGTCAGGAACCCTTTCTCCTTTCCGAGGGAGATCAGGTGCTTGACGTCGGCCATCTTGTCTTCGGGATTGCTCGCCATCTACTCTTTTCCTCCGTTGCAGGGCACCGCCGCTACGGGCAGGCCTCCTTGCTGACTTTCATATGCTCCCTGAGCGACGTTTTCAAGGCCTCGGGGTCGTCCGAGGATTCCGCTTTCCGAATCTCGCCGTACAGCCTTCGCTGGGCAATACGCTGCCTCCGGCGGGCGAATACCCGGATGCAGTCTTGAAACGCGGCTTCGACCTGCTCGGGCGTTCCCGGAAGATCGACGACCAGCAGCCGGCTGACGGCCGGGTCGGAAGCGTCATGCCCCCCTCCTTCGAGGAGACCGCTGTACGCCGCGCGAAGCGCCGCGTCCTCCCAGAGATCCGGTGAAACCTGATCGCGGGCCGTCGGGATCAGATCGGGCCGCATCAAGAGAATTTGAAGGAACAACGGCTCGACGCGAACGGGCGTCGTCGATCCCCCCCGGACGCTCCCCTGCCCTGCCTCGCCATGGGACCTCGGTCCGCCCGGCGAAGAAATCGCGGACGGCGGGGCCGCCCCTCCCGATTTGCCGCGCGAAGCGTGCCACGCCTCGATGATCCACTCCTCGCGGATGTCGAGACGTTCGGCGGCCCGACGGATCCCTTCTCCCCGCTCGATCGGGTTCGCAATCTGGTCCCATATAGGGAACATCCGCTCGACGATCCATGCAGGCGCTCCCCTTCTCTCCTTGATCAGGCTTTCGAGGACAAAATCCGTCAGGCGGACCGAACTCTTAACGGCCTGATCGAACGCATCCGGGCCCTCTTTGCGCAGGAGGGAATCGGGGTCTTCCCCCTCGGGGAGGACGGCGACGTTCACCGTGGCCCCGGTCTCGAGCAGGAGGCCGGCGCTGCCTCGCATGGCCCGGAGTCCGGCCGCGTCGCCGTCGTACACGAAGACGACTTCCGGGGTCATCCGCCTCAGTTGCCCGACTTGTCGGGGTGTCAGGGCCGTTCCGAGCGTGGCGACGGCGTGATCGAATCCGGCCGAATGCGCTCCGATGACGTCGAAGTATCCTTCGACGAGAAGCGCGGCTCCTTGGCGCCTGATGGCCTCCCGAGCCTGAGAGAGGCCGTAGAGATGGTCCCCCTTCTTGTAGATCGCCGTCTCGGGAGAGTTCAGGTACTTCGGCGGGGAGTCATCCATGCTCCGGCCCCCAAAGGCAATCGTCCGCCCCGTTGCATCAACAATCGGAAAGATGATTCGATTCCTGAATCGGTCGTACACCCCCTGGCCGCTGTTCCGAGGGACCGCCAGGCCCCCCTTCACGAGCAGATCGGCTGAAAACCCCTTCCCCCTCAAGTGGCCAATGAGAGCGTCCCAGGCGGGCGGGGCGAACCCCAGTCCGAAGGACTTCTGCATCTCCACCTGAACGCCCCGGCCGGCCAGATATTCTCGGGCGCCCAGACCCAGCGGCGACAAGAGCGAAGCCGAAAAGAACGACCGCGCGGCCTCGTGGAGCGCGATGAGCTTCTGCGTCTCGGAATCCTCGCGGGCTTCCGACGTCGGAAGGTTAATTCCGGCGTGCGCCGCCAGATGCCTCACCGCATCCGGGAACGAAAGCTTCTCGTGACGCGCCAGGAACTCGATCACGTCCCCCCCGGCCCCGCAGCCAAAGCAGTGAAAAACCTGCTTGCCGGGATTGACCGTGAAGGAAGGAGTCTTCTCGGCGTGGAAAGGACAAAGACCCTTGAGATTCTGGCCAGCCTGCTTCAAGGTGACAAACTGGCCGACGATGTCAACGATCCCGCTTGCGTCCTTGATCCGCTGGACCAGATCACCCGAAAAGGCGCCCGATCTCCCCGCTCTCATCGCCGGTCCCCGCCATCCCTCTCATCCCTGTCGGAGCGCTTCATTCGGTCGCGGTTTGCAGGGGCACGGCATCCCGCTCCCCTACGACGCCCCACCCTCCAGGAGCGATTGCACAACTTTCTGGACGGCCTTGCCGTCGGCCTGTCCTACGACGCGCGGCATAACGACCTTCATCACGGCGCCCATTTCCTTGGGGCTCCGGGCCCCCGTTTCGGCAATGGCCTGCCGGACGATCCGCGAGAGATCTTCGTCCGACAAGGCCGGGGGAAGGTATTCCCGGACGATGTCGAGTTCTCTCCGCTCCTTCTCCGCCAAATCGGCCCGGCCGCCGGCTTCGAACTCCCTGATCGACTCCTGCCGTTGTTTCGACTGCGCGGAAAGTACCTTCATCCACTCAGCGTCGTCGAGGGGGCGCCTCAGCTCGATTTGACGGTTCTGGGCGGCGGCCCGGATGAACCGGATGACCGAAACGCGCAACGAATCGCCCGCCTTGAGCGCGTTCTTGAGATCTTCGCCAAGCCGTTCGGACAGCGCCGCCAAGTTCAGATTCCTACTGGACCTGGCGCGCGGCTTTTCGAATGGCTTTCTTCCGAGCGGCAAGGGCCTTGCGTTTTTTCCGGACGCTCGGCTTCTCGTAGTGTTCGCGTTTCTTCATCTCCGAGAGGATCCCGTCCTTCTCGCACTGCTTCTTGAACCGCTTAAGGGCGCTTTCGAACGATTCGTTCTCTTTAACCCTTACAGTCGGCATTTCGCTTCTTCCCCCCTCTCGACTCGTATGATAAGCTTGTTTTTGGGCGCGTCGGCCCCCAAATGCGCTCAAAACCCCATGAAAAATAAGCCTTTTCTAAAATTATAATAATATCAACTCAGACACACCGTGTCAACGATCTATTATGCGACCTACAACACGGCCCATTTCTTCCCGATCGCTCCAGCCCGCCGCCTCGCTCATCCAGGGGGCCACCCGAACGCCCTGCCTCCAACCAAGTGGACATGGATATGAAATACAGACTGTCCGGCGGACGCGCCGGAGTTCACCACGAGCCTGTATCCCGATGCCGCCACTCCCCTTTCTTGCGCCAGCTTGCGGGAAATCCAGAACAGATGCCCCATCAGTTCCCTGTCGGTTTCTTCGACGCCGTTGACCGACTCGATATGGCGTCTCGGCACGAGAAGAATGTGCACGGGCGCCTGGGGGTTGACGTCTTCGAACGCGACGAGCTTGTCATCCTCAAAGACGATCTTGCTCGGGAGCTTTCGCTCGATGATCTTGCAAAAAAGGCAGTCGTTCATCTTTTTTCCCTCCGGGACGCTTTTTCCTCGAGACCGCTCCGCCCGAACCTCCGGGCCAGCTCGGCGTAGACATCGCCCGGCCTGATCCCGCTCTCGGCCATGACAACCAGCGCGTGAAAAACCAGGTCGGCCGCCTCATGGACGATGGCCCGCTTGTCGTCACCTTTTGCGGCCAGAATCAGCTCGCCGGACTCTTCGGCGATTTTCTCGAGGATCGCGTCCTTCCCCTTCTCGAACAGTGAAGCCACGTAGGAGCCCGGGGGACGGCGCTTCTGTCGGTCCTCGATCGCCGCGAACACGCGCGAAATGATTTCCGCCCCGCGGATCTCTTCTTCTCCCCGGAGGGTCCTGTAGAAACAGGAGACCTCCCCGGTGTGGCAAGTCGGACCCGACGGTCGAACGCGGTAGAGAAGAGCGTCCGAGTCGCAATCGAAGCGGATGGAGACGACGCCCAGCGTGTTGCCCGATGTTTCCCCCTTCTTCCAGAGGGTCCGCCGCGACCGGCTGAAAAAGTGGGCGAATCCGGTCTCAACCGTCTTCTCGAGGGCCTCTTCGTTGGCGAAAGCCAGCATCAGGACTTCCCCGCTCTCGGAATCCTGAACGATGACGGGAATCAGGCCGTTGTCGTCGAACTGGAGGTCCTGGGAAAGTCCGGTCATTATTCCCCCGAAAAGAAAGTCGTCGGTCAATCGTCAATGGTCAATAGTCAATCGGGAAGACACACGGGTTGCCTATCCGTGTATTGGCCATGGCCATTAACGATTGACCAATGACCATTGACCGATAACCATTGACCATTACCTACGCAAGCCTGATTGGGATCCCGCGGCCGGCCAAGTACCGCTTCGCATCGCCCACGGTTGCCTCCCCGTAGTGAAAAATCGAGGCCGCCAGAACGGCGTCCGCGCCCCCGAGGACGATCCCTTCGTAGAGATGATCGAGCGTCCCCACTCCCCCGGAGGCGATCACGGGGATCCCGACGCCGCGGCCGACCGCCTTGGTCAGATCAAGGTCGTACCCCTCCCTCGTTCCGTCCCTGTCCATGCTGGTGAGGAGGATCTCCCCGGCCCCGAGGCCCTCCATCCGTCCCGCCCATTCCACCGCGTCGATGCCGGTCGACCGGCGCCCCCCGTGTGTGAACACCTCCCAGCCGGCATCCGATGATTGGGGACTTCCTTCCGCGACCCTTCGACCTTCGACCTTGGACCTTGGACTTCGGACTCTCTTCGCGTCAATCGCCACGACGATGCATTGGCTTCCGAACCGCTCGGACGCTCTCTGGACGAACCCGGGATCGGCGACGGCGGCCGTGTTGACGGCCACCTTGTCGGCCCCCGCCTTGAGGAGAGCGCGGATATCCTCCAGCGTTCGCACGCCTCCTCCCACCGTCAGGGGCATGAAGACCTGGTCGGCCGTCCGGGCCACGACGTCCAGGATGATCGGCCTTTCCTCGTGCGAGGCGGTGATATCGAGGAAGCAGAGTTCGTCGGCTCCCTGCTCATCGTAGGCCCGGGCGATCTCCACGGGATCCCCGGCGTCGCGAAGGTTGACGAACGTGACTCCCTTGACGACGCGGCCGCCCATGACGTCGAGACACGGAATGATCCGCTTGGCGAGCATCGGCTACCGCGGGCCTCCGTCGAGAATGGAGAGCGCTTCGTTCAGGTCGACGGCTCCCGCGTAGAGCGCCTTTCCGACGATCACGCCCGCGAGGGGCGGATCGACCGCCTTGAGCCGCCGGATGTCATCGAGCGATCCCACGCCCCCCGCCGCGATCACGGGATGGCGGCTCGCCGACGCGACCGCCTTGACCGCTTCCACGTTCGGCCCGGTGAGCATTCCGTCGCGGCGGATGTCGGTGTACAGGATCCCCGCCAGCGGCAGACCGCCGATTTCGTCGAGCAGTTCCAGCACGGGAGTCCGCGACATTTCCACCCATCCCGACAGGGCGACGAAGCCGTCCTTCGCGTCGACGCTTACGACCACCCTGCCCGGATACTCTCCGCAGGCGGAGCGCAGGAACTCGCGGTCCCGGACGGCGCCGGTCCCCACGACGACCCTCGCCGCTCCCAGATCGAAGAGCCTCTTCATCACCGGCAGGTTCCGGACCCCGCCGCCCACCTGCACGGGGATGTCGGCTTCAAGGAGGATCTCCTTGATCGCCGGGAGGTTCTGGGGCGTCCCCGTGACCGCCCCATCCAGGTCGACAAGATGCAGCGCTCTGGCCCCAAGGGAGATCCACCGCCTCGCCGCCGCGGCCGGGTCCTCGTCGTAGACAGTCTCCATGTCCATCCGCCCCTGCGCGAGCCGGACGCACCGCCCGTTCTTGATGTCCACCGCCGGGTAGAGGATCATCCGAGCTTTCCGAACTCTTCGATGATCGACAGGCCGACGCCCTGGCTCTTCTCCGGGTGGAACTGTGTCGCCACGATGTTATCCTTCCAGACGGCCGAGACGAACTCCACCCCGTGCTCCGTCGTCGCGGCGATGACGCCGGGATCGTCCGGGAGAACGACGTAGGAGTGGACGAAGTAGACGTACGAGCCGTCACCCACGTTCCGCATCGCCGGCGGCCTCCGCCGAAACGTCAGGGTGTTCCACCCCATGTGAGGAACCTTGAGGCCTCGCTTCCCCACCGACTCCGGGAATCGCGCGACGCGTCCGGAGAAAACGCCGAGCCCCGGATGGCGCCCAAACTCCTCCCCCTCGGAAAAGAGGATCTGCATCCCGACGCACAGGCCCAGGAAGGGTTTGCCCGCCTCGATGGCCCGAAGGACCGGTTCGGCCAGTCCCCGGTTCTCGAGGTTCGACATGCAGGCCGGGAACGAGCCCACGCCGGGAAGGACGACGTGCGTCGCGTCGGCAATATCGGCCGGGTCGGAGGTGATGGCGGCCGGGTGCCCAACCCGGGCGAACGCCTTCTCGACGCTCCTCAGGTTCCCCATCCCGTAGTCGACGATCGCAACCCGCGTTCGATTCACCGATTCACCCATTCACCGGATTACAGCTTTCCCTTCGTGCTCGGCACCCCCTTGACCCTCGGGTCCAGGCTCGTCGCCTGATCGAGCGCCAGGCCGAAGGCTTTGAAGACGCCTTCCAGGACGTGGTGAGGGTTCCGGCCGTAACGGGCGTTGATGTGGAGCGTCACGCCGCTGTTGTTGACGAAGGCCGCGAAGAAGTCTTCGACCAGGCGGGCGTCGAACCCCTTTATCTTCTCCCGCTTGACGAGATCCACGTTGTAAACCAGAAAGGGACGACCCGAAATGTCGACGTGCGCGGCGCAGAGCGCCTCGTCCATCGGCACCTCGGCCCCGCCGTACCGCCGGATTCCGGTCTTCGATCCGAGGGCCTCCTTGAGGGCCGCCCCCAGGACGATCCCGATGTCCTCGACCGTGTGGTGATCGTCGACCTCGACGTCGCCCCGGGCCTTGAGGTCCAGGTCGAAGAGGCCGTGACGCGCGAACAGTTCCAGCATGTGCGAAAGAAATCCGACGGGCGTCTGGACGCGGGACCTGCCCGCTCCGTCCAGATTGATGGAGGCCGTCACGTTCGTCTCTTTCGTCTTTCGCTCGACCTTTCCGATCCGGCGCGTCATTGGATCTCCTTCAGGGCAAGTTGGATCGCTTCGAGAAACGCCTTGTTCTCCGCCGGGGTCCCGATGGTCACCCGAAGACAGTTCTTCAAGGCGGGCGTCCGGCTGAGGTTGCGGATCACGACACCGCGGCTCAGGAGCCCAGAATGAATGGCCTCGGCGTCTCCCACCGTCCGGAAGAGAATGAAATTGGCCTCCGTCGGGTACGGCGAGAGGCCTCGCGTCCACTCTAGCGCCTCCATCAGCCGGTCGCGTTCCCGGACGACTTTCTTGACCTGCGCGGACAGCACGCGGGGATGGCTCAGGGCTATCCGCGCGGCCGTCTGCGTCAAGGAGTTGATGTTGTACGGCAGCCGGATCTTCTCGATCTCCCGGACGATGTCGGGATGGGCCGCCATCACGCCCAGGCGGAGCGCGGCCAATCCGATCTTCGAGACGGTCCGAAGAACGACGACGTTCCGGTGCCGGTCCCCGTTCGAGAGGCAGCTCTTGCCTGAGTAGTCGCCGTACGCTTCGTCGATCACGACGAGCCCGGGGGCGAGGTCGACGACCTCGTTGATGCGCGTCCGTGAATAGCAGACGCCCGTCGGGTTGTTAGGGTACCCCAAGAATACGATCCGCGGCCTGCGCGCAAGAGCGGCGCGCATCTCCTCCATCCTCAGGTCGAAGCGTTCGTCCAGGGGGACAGCGTCGACGGCGAGCCCGTGCCCCTGGGCGATCAGGGCGTACATCGAGAACGACGGGACCGGAACGAGGGCCCGCGCGCCGGGCACCGAAACGGCCGCGGCCAGGAGCGAGATGATTTCGTCCGAGCCGTTCCCGAGGAGGACCCAGTCCGGCTCGACGTTCAGCCAGGCCGCCACGGCGGCCTTGAGCTCGCGCGCCTCGGGGTCCGGATAGCGGTTCGTCGGGACGCGGGAGAGGGCTTTCATGATCTCCCTCCGCACCTCCGGCGCGAGGGAGAAAGGCGACTCGTTGGCGTCCAGCCGGACCTTCCCGATCTGGGCTTCAGCCGCGTAAGGTTCCATCCCGGCCAGTTCGGGCCGAAAGAGATGCCGAAAGCGCCGGGGGCTCACCGCCCTGGCCCCCGTTTTCGACCGGCCGGACGGGTCGTCTTCGGACCCCGGGCGCCGCGGGAGTGATCCAGGCGCATCTCCACGGCCCGGGCGTGGGCCTCGAGTCCCTCGGCGCGAGCCAGCCGAACGGCGGCCGGTCCCAGGCGGACGAGCGCCTCGCGCGTGAACGCGACGACACTCGATCGCCGAAGGAAATCCCCGACGGACAGGGGCGACGCGAACCGGGCCGTTCCCCCCGTGGGCAGAACGTGGTTCGGGCCCGCGACGTAGTCGCCGACCGCCTCGGGCGTGTCGTGGCCCAGGAAGACGGCCCCGGCGTTCCGGACCAGCGGAAGAAGCCCGAAAGGATTTGCCACGGCCAGTTCCAGGTGCTCCGGGGCGATCCGGTTCGAGATCTCGACCGCCTGCGCGAGAGACCGCGCGCGGATCAGCGTTCCGCGGCGAGCCAGCGATTCGGCCGCGATGCTCTTTCTGGGGAGCAGGGCCGCCTGACGACCCGCCTCCCGCCGGATCCGGACCAGAAGGTCCAGGGACGGCGAGACGACCAAAGGCCACGCCAGGGGATCGTGTTCCGCCTGCGCGAGGAGGTCGGCCGCCGCCACCCGCGGGTCGGCCGACTCATCCGCGATGATGAGAACCTCCGAAGGTCCCGCCACCATGTCGATATCGACTGCGCCGAAAACCATCCGCTTGGCCGTCGCGACGTAGATGTTCCCTGGCCCGACGATCTTCGCGACGGGCCGCACGCTTTTGGTTCCATAAGCCATCGCGGCCACCGCCTGTGCGCCGCCGATCGCGTAGATCTCGTCAACCCCGGCGATCTTGGCCGCGGCCAGGAGGATGGGGGGGACGGTCCCTCCCGTCGCGGGCGTACAAAGGACGATCCGAGGGACGCCGGCAACGCGCGCGGGAATGGCGTTCATCAGGACGGATGACGGGTACGACGCCGTTCCGCCGGGCGCGTACAGGCCCACGGAATCGAGGGGTTTGACCACTTGGCCGAGGAGGGCCCCCTCCTCATCGGTGACGAACCAGTTCTTCTCGCGCTGGTGCTCGTGGAATGCGGCGATTCGATCCGCGGCCGTCCGAAGAGCGTCGAGGACTCCCGCCTCGACCCCTCGGAACGCGCCGTCGATCGCGCGCCGCGTAACCTTCCACTTGCTGGGAGGAAGACCGCACCGGTCGAACCGGCGCGCGCAACGCGCGACGGCGGCGTCCCCCTCCCGGCGAACGGCGTCGATGATCCCGCGAACCGCCGTCTCAACCTCGGGCGGGACGTCGGATCCGCGGCTGGCAATCGCCTCGATTTCGCGCTCGAATCCCCGGGATCCGTCCTCGATGAGTCTCACCGGCCCTCCCCCGGTCGACCGATCTGGCCGCGAATGTCGTCCATCAGTTTGGAGACGCGGTCGTACTTGATCTTGA
Organism: Nitrospiria bacterium; assembly: GCA_919903025.1. Lineage (GTDB taxonomy): Bacteria > Nitrospirota > RBG-16-64-22 > RBG-16-64-22 > RBG-16-64-22 > RBG-16-64-22. The sequence continues at coordinate 36,283 of CAKKSE010000035.1, forward strand.
GGGCCGCTCGATTCACGATGAGCCGCGCGGTCGATTCCATGATCGTCTCGACCGGCGCGAGGCCGTTGGCCTTGAGCGTCCGCCCCGTGTCCACCAGGTCCACGATCCGCTCCGAGAGACCCAGGATCGGCGCGAGCTCCATCGACCCGTAGAGCTTCACGATCTCGACGGGGATTCCCCGGCGCGCGAAGAAGGACTCGGTCAGGTTCGGGAATTTCGTCGCGATCCGGACTCCCGACCACCGGCCCGGATTGTCCACGCGCGAGAGCGCCTCCGGCTCGGCCACCATGAGCCGGCACCGCCCGAACTTGAGGTCGATCGGCTCGTACACGTCCCGTTCCTGCTCGTACAGGACGTCGCTGCCGACGATCCCGAGGTCGGCCGCCCCGTACTCGACGTATGTCGGAACGTCCGCGGGGCGGATGACCGCAAAGCGCATCCCCGCGCTGGCGTTCTCGAAGACAAGCTTCCGGGGGTCCGGTTCCCGCATCTCTTCGGCCGCGAGTCCCATCCCCGCAAAAAGCGCGACGGCCCCTTGATAGAGCTTCCCTTTCGGAAGGGCGACCGTCAGGAAGACCGTTGATCGGGACGCCGCGGTCTTTGCCGACCGCCGCTCTGGCTTTTGCCGATTCACCAATGCACCCCTTCGCCGATTCTCCGTATTCTTAAGACGTCAGCCTGAGGATCCGGGCTCCCAGCTTCTCGAGCTTCTTCTCGAGCGATTCGTATCCCCGGTCCAGGTGGTAGACGCGGGAAATCTCCGTCTCGCCGCGCGCGGCCAGCCCGGCCAGGACAAGCGACGCCGAAGCGCGCAGGTCCGTCGCCATGACGGGTGCGCCCGACAGATCGGAGACCCCCTTGATGATCGCATTCGACCCTTGGATCTTGATGTCCGATCCCATCCGGCGGAGCTCGGCCACGTGCGTGAAACGATTCTCGAAGATCGTTTCCGTAATCACCGACAGCCCGTCAGAAACGGACATCAGGGCCATGAACTGGGCCTGCATGTCGGTCGGGAAGCCCGGATAGGGCGCCGTTCGCGCGTCCACGGACCTGAGCCGCCGGTCCGCTTTTACGCGGATGGCCCCGTCCGGCTGGACGGCCACATCGGCCCCCGCCTCCCGCAACTTGTTAAGGACGGCGTCGAGATGCTCGGCCCGCGCGCCGCGGATGAGGACGTCGCCCTTCGTTATGGCGGCGGCCACGGCAAGCGTTCCCGCTTCGATCCGGTCGGGCATGATCCGGTGCTCGGCGGGCTTGAGATCCCCGCCCCCCTGGATCGTGACGGTATCCGTTCCCGCGCCGCTGATCTCGGCCCCCATGGCCTTGAGGAGGTTCGCCAGATCGACGATCTCCGGCTCGCGGGCGGCGTTCTCGATAATCGTCGTTCCAACGGCCCGCGTGGCGGCCATCATGAGGTTCTCCGTCCCCGTCACCGTCACGGTGTCGAGAACGATCCGAGCCCCCGTCAGTCCGTCGGCCGCCGCTTCGACGTACCCGTGGTCGATCGTGATCCGGGCCCCCATCTTTTCGAGGCCGGCCAGGTGAAGATTGATCGGCCGCGCGCCGATGGCGCAGCCGCCCGGAAGGGAGACACGGGCCCGTCCCATCCGGGCTAGAAGCGGCCCCAGAACGAGGACCGAAGCCCGCATCGTCTTGACCAGATCGTAGGGCGCCTCCGTGCCGTGCAAAACCGTCGTATCGACGACGAACCGATCGCCGTCCCGCTCGGCCGTCGCCCCCAGCCGCTCCAGGAGGTTTCCGATCGTCGTGACGTCCATGAGGACCGGGACGTTCGAGAACCGGAAGGCGCCCGGCGCGAGAAGCGTCGCCGCGATGATCGGGAGGGCGGCGTTCTTCGCCCCGCTGACCTGGACCTCGCCGGTCAACGGGATCCCCCCGCGCATCAGCAGACGCTGCATTCTTGCCCCTTCCGCGCTCCCGGAGATGCCAGCCGTGCGTTTCCTTCCGGACGCCTCGCCGCCGCAACGCGCGGCAGGCCGGCCAAGTCGGGCGCGACCGCGCCATCGACGAACCCGGACCGTTCGAGGAGACCGAGAACGCCCTGGCCCTGGTCATGGCCGATCTCGAAGACGAGAAATCCCCCCGGCCTCAGAAACCGCCGGGCCCCTTCGATCAGCCGGCGGATGACCGACAGACCGTCCGGGCCTCCGTCCAGCGCCGCGCGCGGCTCCCAGCGAGAAACCTCGGGAGCCAGGGAATCGATCTCCCCCCTTCGGACGTACGGCGGATTTGAAACAACAAGGTCGATCCCGCCCTCCAGGGACAGACTCCCCATCGGCTCGAAGAGATCCCCCTCGATCACGCGCACCCGTGCCGAGACCCCCGCCGCTTCGACGTTCGTCCGGGCCAGATCCAACGCCGATCCCGAGATATCGGCGGCGAAGATTCGGGCATCGGGGAACTCGGCCGCCAGCGCGACCGCCAGGCACCCGCTCCCCGTTCCGATGTCGGCTATCGTCCGTATCACGACGCCGTCCCGGGCGGAGAGGTGGAGCGCCTCCTCGACGATTCCCTCCGTTTCGGGCCGAGGGATCAGGACGTCGGGCGCGACGCGGATCGGGATGCCCCAGAACTCCGTCCTGCCCAGGATCATGGCCGCCGGCTCGCGCTCTGCCCGCCGAGCGACGAATCCCCGGAAAAGCGCGACCGCGTTGTCCGAAGGCGGCTGGTCCAGGCGGGCCAAGAGACCGGCCGCATCGAGCCCCGCGGCATTCTGGAGGAGAAGAAAGGCGTCGCGAGGCGCCTCGGGGATCCCCGAGTCCCTAAGAACGGATGTTCCCCGTTCCCTCAAGTCCTGGAACGTCAACCCCTCGCCCGACCGCCTCACGATACCCCCGCCTCCACCTCGATCGACTTGAGTCTCTCGGCCGTTTCGGCCGTGGCCAGGGCGTCGATGATCTCGTCCAGATCGCCGCCCATGACGGCGTCGAGCCTGTGAAGAGTCACGCCCACGCGGTGGTCGGTCACCCGGTTCTGGGGGAAATTGTAGGTCCGGATCCGTTCCGACCGGTCCCCCGTCCCGACCTGTTCCTTTCGGGTCTTCGCGCGCTCCGCCTCGGCTTCCGACCGTTTCTTGTCCAAGAGCCGCGCCATCAGGACCTTCATGGCGCGGGCTTTGTTCTTGATCTGCGATTTTTCGTCCTGGCACGAGACGACCAGTCCCGACGGCAGGTGCGTGATCCGCACGGCCGAATAGGTCGTGTTGACGCTCTGCCCGCCCGGACCCGAGGAGCAGAACGTGTCGATCCGGAGGTCCTTCTGGTCGATCTGCACCTCGACATCCTCGGCTTCCGGAAGCATGGCCACGGTCACGGCGGACGTGTGGATTCGCCCGCCCGACTCGGTGACGGGCACGCGCTGGACGCGGTGGACACCGGACTCGTACTTCAAGCGGCTGTAGGCCCCGCGCCCCTCGATCGACGCGATCACTTCCTTGAGTCCGCCGATGCCCGTCTCACTCGTGTTGAGGACTTCAACCTTCCAGCGCCGGCCCTCGGCATACCGGACATACATCCGGAAAAGCTCCGCGGCGAAGAGCGCCGCCTCCTCCCCGCCGGTCCCCGCCCTTACCTCGAAGATGACGTTTCGCTCGTCGTTCGGATCTTTCGGAAGAAGAAGGAGCTTGATCTCCCGCTCGGTATCGGCGCGTTCATTCCGAAGGCGGTCCACCTCGGAAGCGGCCATCTCGCGCAGCTCCGGATCGGCCGAGCGGTCGTCCTGGATTTCCTGCGATTCGTCGATCTGCCTCATGATCGTCTTGAGCCGCCTGTAACCAGAGACGATCTCAGTGAGCGACGCCTGCTCCTTGGAGTATTTCTGGAACAGGGAGGAGTTCGAAAGGACCTGAGGCTCCGCCAGAAGACGGTTCAGCTCCTCGTACCTGGCCTCCACGGCCTCTAGTTTGCCCAGAATGTCCATTTGCCGCGTTTACACTCGCCATGCCGTTGATATCGAAAAAAAACCCCGCATGCGCGGGGTCGGAAAGGATGGCCCGCCATCCCACCCTCCGGATAAAAGGATGGGCGGCGTGCCTAGCAGGCTCTGAAAAGCTTGCGCCCTGGTCCGTCTGCTCCCCTGCTCCGGCCCCCGTTTCGCCTGAAGTCTACGCCTTGCTCCGGCGGGCGGTCTTCGGGGCCGGCTTCTGGGCCGCCCCCTGGGTCTTCCCGCCCGCGGCGTACTTCTTCTGGAAGCGTTCCACCCGGCCTTCCGTGTCGATGATCTTCTGCTTCCCTGTAAAGAACGGATGACAGCTCGAACATATTTCCACGCGGATCTCCGGATGGGTCGTCGATCGAGTCTTGAAAGTCTCCCCGCAGGCGCAATGGACCGTCGCGTCAACGTACTCTGGATGAATGCCAGCCTTCACTCTGCCGCCTCCCTCGAATGTCGTGTATCGGAAAATCAAACATGCAAATGCTAACAGAATCAGCACCCCAAGGCAAGGGACTTATCCGAAAGGGTCCGGAACTGGAATCCCAACACAATCCCTTGATTATCAATAAGATAGCCACAGACGCTACCTGTTCATCGAATCCAGAAAGTCCCTGTTGGTTTTCGTCCCCTTAACCTTGTCGATCAGGAACTCCATGCTCTCCACCGTCGAGAGCGGATTAAGGACCTTTCGCAGGATCCACATCTTGTTCAGGTCGGCCTGATCGACCAGGAGTTCCTCCTTCCGCGTCCCAGAGCCGTTGATGTCGATCGCCGGGAAGACCCGCTTCTCGACGAGCTTCCGGTCCAGATGCAGTTCCATATTGCCGGTTCCTTTGAACTCCTCGAAGATCACGTCGTCCATCCGGCTTCCTGTGTCGACGAGGGACGTGGCAAGGATCGTGAGCGAGCCTCCGTTCTCGATGTTCCGAGCCGCGCCGAAGAACCGCTTCGGCCTCTGGAGGGCGTTCGAGTCGAGTCCGCCCGAGAGCACCTTCCCCGAGGGGGGGATGACGGCGTTGTGGGCCCGAGCCAGACGCGTGATGCTGTCGAGCAGGATGACCACGTCCCGGTTGTGCTCGACGAGCCGCTTCGCCTTCTCGATGACCATGTCCGCCACCTGGACGTGCCGCGTGGCCGGCTCGTCAAAGGTCGATGAAATGATCTCGGCCTTCGTCACCTGCCTCTGCCAGTCGGTCACTTCCTCCGGCCGCTCGTCGATGAGCAGGACGATCAAAACAACCTCGGCGTGGTTGGCGACGACCGCTTTTGCGATCGCCTGCAGAAGCATTGTTTTTCCCGTCCTGGGCGGCGCGACGATCAATCCCCGCTGGCCTTTTCCGATCGGCGTAATCAGGTCCATTACCCGAGTGGACATGTCCGTGGACGAGTGCTCCAGCTTGAGCCGCTCCTCTGGATAGAGGGGCGTCAGGTTGTCGAAAAGTATCTTGTCGCGCGCGGCTTCGGGAGGCTCGAAGTTGATCGATTCGACCTTGAGGAGGGCGAAATACCGCTCCGTTTCCTTGGGAGGCCGGATCTGGCCGGAAACCGTATCCCCCGTCCGGAGGTTGAACCGCCGGATTTGCGAGGGAGAAACGTAGATGTCATCGGGGCCCGGAAGATAGTTGTAGTCCGGCGCCCGGAGAAATCCGAACCCGTCCGGCAATATCTCCAGGACGCCCTGGCCGAAGATCATGCCGTTCTTCTCGGTCTGGGCCTGAAGAATGGCGAAAATGAGATCCTGTTTTCTCAGACCGGCCGCGCCCTCGACGTTCAGGTCTTTGGCGACCTGCGTCAGTTCGGCGATGTTTTTCTCTTTCAGTTCGACAAGATTCATCAGTGGGGCTCCTTGGTGGATTGTTGGTTCTCCGGCGGGAGAATCGGCCAAACCGAGAGAATCGGCCAGGCCTTGAGGCTTGCCGTGATTGGCGTCCCCCCGTCGAACCTGCTCGGTTGCCCAGGAGGCGTCTTTGCGTCTACGGATGCCGGAACCGGATTTATTCGTCATTCCTGTTCTTGATCATGAGGGAGTCGCAGGTCCAAGAAAACAAGAGGGAGAGATGTTCACAGGCTGGGCCGCCGCTGGACCAGTCGTCCGCTTCCGCCGGAATTGCCTGTACCCTTAATGGCTTTTGTCCAAGTTTAAGTAAAAAGGCCTCATGGGAAGTCCGCTCGATTCGGTCTGCTTTTCAGGATCGGAATTGTCAGGGATTAACGGATCGTGCGCGGAAACGATAACTTGGTGGTTAC
>CAKKSE010000036.1 GCA_919903025.1 Nitrospiria bacterium
GGCTAAAGAACGCTTCCATTGTCTATGACCCGGTCCCCTTGGACAAGATACAAGGAGATGAAGAAGAACCCCTCGAACAAGATGCGTCGATTCGCGAGAGAAACCAGATTGGAACCCATAATAGTGAGACCGTTGGGGGAAATCAATGTCCGAGAAAGGGATGCGGCATCCTCCGCCGTTCCAGGGTTCTTCCCAAGGCCCTCCGTGGCATGGGAGATGCATTTCACCTACCGTGCGTTGATTACGTCGCAAGCCTGCTCTACGGAAAGGAGGCCGCCATGAAGTACCGTAAAGCGCTGTTCTTTGCTTTTCTCGTTCTTTCCGCGTCCGCTCCGGCCTGGGCCGAGGTGCGGGGGCAGGAGGTCGAGTACAAGTCCGGCGATACGCGGCTCAAGGGGTACCTGGCCTACGATACGGCATTCACGGGGAAGCGTCCCGGTGTTCTTGTCGTCCACGAGTGGTGGGGGCTGAACGAGTACACGCGGAAGCGGGTGCGGATGCTGGCGGAGCTTGGGTACACCGCTCTGGCCCTGGACATGTATGGGGAGGGGAAGCAGGCCGCGCACCCGGACGACGCCGGGAAGCTTTCCGCCGAGGTCCGGAAGAACATGCCGGCGGCCAAGGCCCGGTTCACGGCCGCGCGCGATCTTCTTGCCCGGCACGAGACGGTGGACGCCGGAAAGATCGGCGCAATCGGGTACTGCTTCGGCGGGGGGATCGTCCTGGAGATGGCCCGCGCGGGCGTGGATCTCTCCGCCGTCGCGAGCTTCCACGGGAGCCTGGGGACGGCCAGCCCCGCGAAGGCCGGAAAAATCAAGGCAAGGGTCCTCGTCCTGAACGGCGCGGCAGATCCGCTCGTGACGCCTGAGCATATCGAGAAGTTCAAGAAGGAGATGAAGGCGGCAGGGACGGCCTTACGGTTCGTCTCGTACCCCGGCGCAAAGCACGCCTTCACCAACCCCGACGCCGACGCTGTCGGCGAGAAGTTCAAGCTCCCGATCGCCTACAATGCCGAAGCCGACAAGAAATCCTGGGAGGAGATGAAAGCGTTCTTTCGAAGCATCTTCGGGAGATGAGGCTTCAGTCTTCGGGCAGGGAACGTACGTATTGTCATGTCTTGACGTACGTCTTTGGATTGTTGTAGTCTTTCAGAAGCCTCCATCGGGGGACATATGCCTCTTTCAACGACAAGACTGCGAGCCAATCTCTACAGGGTCATGGACAAGGTGCTGAAAACCGGTGTTCCGGCGGAAGTTCAGAGGAAGGGAAGACTTCTCAAGATCGTGCCGGTGGAGCCGGAAGACAAGCTCAAGAACCTTGTCCCGCATCCGGGATACCTGATCGGCGATCCCCAAGCCATCGTGCATGTGGATTGGTCGTCTGAATGGCGGCCGTAGTCTACCTGGACACCCAACGTGGTTGCCTGGCTCTTCGCCGGGTCCGCGGACCTGCTGAGCGGCAAAGCGCGTCAACTTATCCGAACGCATGATCTGATCATCTCTCCAATGGTACGCCTCGAACTTCAGTATCTGTACGAGATCGGCCGGGCGAAAGTCGGGGCGGAGGCCGTGCTCGGCGACCTGCGGAGATCGATCGGTCTGAGCTATTGCGCCCGCCCGTTCACGCAGATCATAGAGACCGCGGAAAGGTTCTCCTGGACGCGGGATCCATTCGATCGAATCATTGTCGCCCAAGCGGCCATCGGAAGGAATCTTCTCGTTACAAAGGACAGTAGCCTGCTGAAACACTACAAGAGCGCGGTGTGGGAGTAAGACAAGTTCGGTCCTCCCTTCTGCCTGTAATCCGGAAGCCGACAAGAAATCCTGGGAGGAGATGAAAGCGTTCTTTCGAAGCATCTTCGGGAGATAAGGCTTCCATCTCCAAAGCCACAAGGAGCGAACCATCAAAATCAATCGCATAGTGAGCGGGGGCGTGACGCTGGCCGTGCTGTTATCGTGCGCGGCCGTTCCCGCATGGGCCGACCGCGAACGCGGGGATGACGACCGGCGCGGCGATGTGCGCCGGGATAAAGACCGACGGGACAGCCCGTCCTACAAACCGCCTGGCTATGTGCACGACAACCGTCATCGTCACGATCGCTACTATCCGCCGCATGGCCACGTCGTGCCGGTTCTGCCGCACGACCACCGCGTTGTCCCCCACCGCGGCGTGAAGTACCACTACCATGGCGGCGTATGGTACCGCCCCTCCGGGGCGCGCTTCACCGTCGTGTTGCCGCCGGTGGGGATCGTCGTGCCGGTCCTGCCGCCGTTCTACACGACCATCTGGGTCGGCGGTCTGCCGTACTACTACGCCGGCGGTGTGCACTACATGTGGCGGCCCGAGCCGCGGGGCTATATCGTCACTCAGGCGCCGCCGGAGTCGGAAGTGAGCGAACAGCCGGACCGGCTGTTCGCCTACCCGATGAAGGGGCAGAGCGAAGAGCAACAGGCCACCGACCGCTACCAGTGCCATCAATGGGCGGCCGACCAGACCGGTTTTGATCCGACCCAGCCGGGCGTCACCGTGCCGGAACCGCAACGCGCCCTCAAGCGCGCGGAATACCAGCGGGCGATGAAGGCCTGTCTCGAGGCGCGCGGCTACAGCGTGCAATAGACAGAGTCTTATCCTTCCGCTCGCCTGCGTTTCGGCAATTCGGGAGCTGATTCAGGATCTCTTGACCGGGCGGAAGGTGTGGGTGCGTTTGCCCTGGTGAGCGAATTCGAACCACCCGCCTTCGGTGACGCGGGACCGGATCTCCGCGTCGCCCAGGTGGTGGTCGCTGAACGAGAGGGTCCCTTCCCTTCTGAGGACACGGTTCAATTCCGCCAGGACGCGCTCCGGATCCTCGAAGTCGTGAAAGGCGTCGTAGAGGAGCACGACGTCAACGCTTGCTCCGGGAAGATTGGTCTTCCCGCTTCCGTCCGAAAGGATGGTTTCCACCTGCTTGAGCCCCCTTCCCGAGGCGATCCGGCGGACCGCCTCGATCGCCAGGGGGTGAATGTCGAGGGCGTACAACTTCCCTTCCGGCCCCACGCGCGACGCCGCATCCGGGATGTAGGCCCCCGGACCGCAGGCGAAGTCCAGAACGGTCTGGCCGGGCCGCAGGTCCACTTCGTCAAGTATCTTCCGCCTGGGCACGATCAAGTCCCGGACCTTGAACATGACCGTCATGCAGTGGAAGTGCCTGTCGGACATCGGCTGGTCCATGGTCCTTCCGGCGTCCCTGCTCTCCTTACTGCCTGGGCGCTCTCTCTGCCTCCCGTCTGCACTGGTTCCGAACAACTTGGATATCTACATTAGGGCTGTATTCTTCCGGTATCTCAGTGCAGGCCGCTGTGTTTCCTGTTTCCAGCGCAAGACGCGAGAGGCATTCGCCCCTCCAGACCGGATCGGGGATCCTCCTGCAAATTGTGTAGTCCCTCACAACCACGGCCACGTCCGTGACGCAGTTCTTGTAGCCGCCCATGCCGCCGAAGTTCGCCTCCTGCAGGAGAACATCGCACTTGTCGGCGCTTCTCAGACGCACGGCTTCGGCGTGCCAACAGCCGCCCTTGCAGTCCCCGAGGATCTCCGCGCCTTCTTGCCCCAGGCTCGCTTGGCATTCCGCGAGGCAGTCCTCCAGTTGCGACACCCGCGTCCTCCGCTGTTGCGCTCCTGGCGCTTCCGGGGCGAAGCCGATCATCAAGGCAAGACCCGCCATGATCAAGCGCGTCACGGTCTTCACTGCCGCCCCTTTCCGAAAAGAGATCTATTTCTGTTCCGACACGGTAATAGCCGTGACATCCCGAACATCCTTATATTTGACCTGAAAATCCTTTCCGATTTCCATGCCGCCGATGTACGGTCTCTGAATCTTGATCCAGAGCTTCGACACGGTGATGTCCTTGCCCCCATCGAAGATGAAATAGGCTTCTTTGAGTTCTTGACCTGAAGGAAGCTTCTGAGGACCTCCCTCGTGGGGCATCTTGTATTCCTTTGCGGCGCCCTTGTAGAAAGCGAAGACCTTTTCGAAAGAGTCGCGGGTGGTATAGATCGTGGTCTTTCCGGTCAATCCGGCTCCTTTCGCGATTTCGGCCGCTTCCTTTGAGGCCTTGGAGTCGACTGCGGCCCCGGGATACGGCTTGAACTGGGCCGCCGAAGAAGTTGTTTGAAACACAAGGAACACAAGGAACGCAAGAGGGATCATTCTTCTCATCGTGTCCTCCTTGGAAGGTCCAGACTGTCCGATCAAGAAGCTGGGGCTATTGCTCGACGAGTTCCACCCTCCGGTTCTTGGCCCGGCCCTCATCGGTCCTGTTCGACGCCACCGGAGATAGGGGGCCAACGCCTTCTGCACTGAGGCGCGCTACCGCTATGCCGTGTTTGGACGCCAACGCCTTGACGACGGCGCTCGCGCGTCTCCGTGACAGGTCCATGTTCGATTTGAGATCCCCCACGTTGTCCGTATGGCCCACGACATGGAGCTTGAGCTTGGGGTCCTGCTTGAGGAGTTTGGCGATCTCCTTGATCGCCGGCTCCGATTCGGGCTTCACATCGGCCTTGTTGAAATCGAAGAGAATGCCGTAGATGGCAACGTGGCCTGTTCGCGAGATGTCGCCGGCCATCGCCGCTGCATCCACGGTCACCAGGCCAGTTTGCATGGGCTTGGCTTCAACCACATTGAGATGGGTGACCTCTTCCATGACATTCAACGCCACATAGACATCCCCCTCAGGGCGGACGAGCTTGGCGGCGATGTACCGGCTTTCCCATCCTGTTCCATAATAGCCCAGCCCGGCTTCAGCCGCAGGCCCTCCGCCACCTCCACCCTCGCCGCATGTTCCCGCCTTATTGCTGCAAGTGAACAGGGCTTGGAAGCCGGCCTTTTTCAATGCCATCTCATAGTTCCGGAAGATCTCCAGCATTGAGCGCTCTTTGGGGGTCTTGTACTCAATGTGCGTGACCTTTCCTTCGAGTTGCTCGGTTTTTTCAAGCACAACCGTATTCTCTCGGCGGACGAGTTTTCCCAGAGGCAGTACATACTCATCGAACTCCTTCACGCGGTAGCCCTCGATGGTCGACCCCGGATACCGCTTGATCATCGGATGGTCTTTGCTCCCCGGATAGTCCTTCGGCTGGGCAAGAGCAAAGCCGCGGCTGGTGGCAAGAACGAGAAATACGACCGCCGTGGATGCGAGCGTGCGGAAAACGAGTCTGGCAAGTGGCTTCATCGCTTGACCTCCTTGAAAGGGCTGGGATCTGCGTGAAAGCGGGAGATCGGAGAACGGCACCCGCCTGGCGGGATTCTTGGGGTATCCATGTCCGCCCTCGGAAGGGGGGATCAGCGAATGGGCCGAAGCCGGAGAGCAATCTGCCAGAAGGCCGGGGAGCAAGTCAAGAGACCAAACAGGAGCGGTGTTTGTCAACACCCTGCTACAGGCAGATCCTCTCGCGGTCGCAGGAGAGGGGGACTTCCGGTTCCTCCTCGCGGCGGATCGGCTGGGGGCGGGTGCCGTAGCGGTAGACGGTGACTCCTTTGCAGGCGAGCCGGTGCGCCAGGAGGAAGGCCTCCTCCACGTCGGAGGGCGTTGCGGACTCGGGAAGGTTCACGGTCTTGGAAACGGCGTTGTCCGTGTATTTCTGGAACGCCGCCTGCATTCGGACGTGATCGGCGGGGGCGATCTCGTGGGCCGTCCGAAAGAGACGGCGCATCTCCGCCGGTACCCCCGCGATCCCGCGGAGACCTCCCCGCTTTCCCACCTCGTGGAAGAAATCGTCCGAAGCGATGCCGGCCTCCTCGGCGGCCTGCCGGAAGAGGGGATGGATCTCGCGCAGTTCCATGCCCGCGGCCTCGCGCAGATAGACGGGCGCGAAGATCGGCTCGATCCCGGACGAGCATCCGGCGATGAGGGAGAGGGTCCCCGTTGGGGCGATAGTCGTGAGGGTGGCGTTACGGAGGCGCGGGCCCTTCTTCGCGAAGCGGCTCTGCCGCAGGTTCGGGAAGGCGCCGCGCTCGCGGGCCAGAACCTCGGATGCCTTGTATGCGTGGAGGCGGATGAACCGCATGACCCGGCCCCCCAGCCGGATCGCTTCCGGCGCGTCGTACGGGACTTCGAGGCGGATCAGGAGATCGGCCCATCCCATCACGCCCAGGCCGACTTTGCGGCTGGCCCGCGTGGTCCTTGCAATCTCAGGGATGGGGTAGTGGTTCACCTCGACCACGTCGTCCAAAAAGCGGACGGCCAAGGCGACGGCGCCGGCGAGCCTCTGCCAATCGATCCTCGGGCTTCCCCGGCCCTCGATCATCCTGGAGACGTTGACCGACCCGAGGACGCACGCCTCGTACGGAAGCAGGGGTTGTTCGCCGCATGGATTCGTCGCCTCGATTTCACCGAGGGCGGGCGTCGGATTCGCCGCGTCGATCCGATCGAGGAAGAGGACGCCCGGCTCGCCGCTCTGCCAGGCCGATTGAACGACGGCGTCCCAGATCTCCCTCGCGCGGACCGTTCTCGCGGCCCGGCCCGTGCGGGGGTTGACGAGGTCGATCCCGCCGTTCTTCCGGAGGGCCCGGAGGAATCGGTCGGTGACGCCGACGGAGAGATTGAAGGCCGTGAACGCCTCCGGGTCGCGCTTGGCCCGGATGAATTCGAGAATGTCCGGGTGGTCCACGCGGAGGACGGCTATGTTCGCGCCGCGCCTCATCCCGCCCTGCTTGATCACCTCCGTCGCCGTGTTGAAGACGCGCATGAACGAGACGGGACCAGACGCCTTGCCGCCGGTCGTCGCCACGCGGTCGTCGCGCGGCCGGAGGCGCGAGAATGAGAACCCCGTGCCGCCCCCCGACTGGTGAATGATCGCCGCGTGCTTGACCGTATCGAAGATCTTGTCCATCGAGTCCTCGACGGGGAGGACGAAGCAGGCGGCGAGCTGGCCCTTGGGCCGGCCGGCGTTCATGAGCGTGGGAGAGTTGGGAAGGAAGAGAAGGCCGTTCAGGAGGTCGAAGAAGAGGTCTTCTACCTCACGGGCGTCGCGGCTCTTCAGGCCGAACCGGCGCTCCGCCCCGGAGACAGTCCGCGCGACGCGGCGGACCATCTCTTCGGGTGTTTCGACGACGTGGCCGGCTTCGTCCCGCCGGAGGTAGCGGCGTTCCAGGACTCGAAGGGCGGATTCGGAGAGATCCATCAGACATTGGGGCCGAAACAGAAGCCCCTTCCCCCTTGACGGGGGAAGGCCGGGATGGGGGTGAGGTTGACCGGCAGGCCTCTGAAACAGGTCCGGGCCTGGTCCACCCCCACATCATTCCTCCCCCATCGAGGGGGAGGAGGAATAAAAGTCAGGTGCCTGCGTCTTCCGATTGTCACGGCACGATCTCCGTCCCTACGCCGCGGTCGGTGAAGATCTCGAGGAGGATCGCGTGGGGCACCCGCCCGTCCACCACGTGGGCCTTGGGGACGCCTCCGGCCAGGGCGCTGAGGCAGGCAGTTGCCTTGGGGATCATTCCGCCCGTGAGCGTCCCGTCGGCGAGGCGTTTCTTCGCCTGGGCGCGGGTGAGAGTGGGAATGAGTTCCTTCTTCTTGTCGAGGATCCCCGCGACGTCGGTCAGGAGGATCAGCTTCTCCGCCGACAGGGCGGCCGCCACGGCCCCGGCCACGAGGTCGGCGTTCACGTTGTAGCTCTCCCCTTGCGGACCGACCCCCACGGGGGCGATCACGGGGATGATCTGGTTCCGGCGGAGCGAATCCAGGACCTCCACGTTGACGTTCGCCACCTCTCCGATCTGGCCGATGTCGATGAGGTCTCCCTTGGACCGGCTCCCGGGCCTCCGGACCTTGACCTTTCGGGCCTGGATGAGTGTCGCGTCTTTTCCCGTCAACCCAACCGCCCTTCCTCCGTGCCGGTTGATGAAGGAGACGATCTCCTTGTTCACCGTGCCCCCGAGGACCATCTCGACGATCTCCATCGTCTCGGCGTCCGTGACGCGGAGACCGTGAACGAAGGCGGGGGCCTTCCCCAGCCGCTCCATCATCTTGTTGATCTGGGGGCCTCCTCCGTGGACGACGACGGGATGCATGCCGATCGTGTTCAGAAGGATGACGTCGAGGGCGAACGACTCCTTGAGCGCCGGATCTGTCATGGCGGAGCCGCCGTACTTGATGACGATCGTCTTCCCCGCGAAGGCGCGGATGTAGGGGAGGGCTTCGATCAGGACCTTCGCTTTCTCAACGCGCGAGAGCATTGGACCTCCCATAAGGATTTCCCGGCCGGCATCATTCCTTCGTATGCTTACACCCCCACCTCAGTCCTCCCCCGTCAAGGGGGAGGAGGGGAGTTCGTCACAGGATGTAGCGGGACAAGTCCTCGCTCGCGGCGATGTCGGCGAGCTTGTCCCGGACGTAGGCCGGCGTAATCGTGATCCGCGCCGGGGAGATCTCCGGCGCCTCGAAGGAGATCTCTTCCAGCATCTTTTCCAGCACGGTATGGAGGCGGCGGGCGCCGATGTTCTCCGTCCGCTCGTTCACCCGCTCGGCCAGGGCGGCGATCTCCTCGACCGCCTCCGGCGTGAACTCGACGTCGACGCCCTCCGTCGCGAGGAGCTCCCGGTACTGCCGAGTGAGCGCGTTCCGCGGCTCCGTCAGGATGCGGACGAACTCGGCCTTCCCGAGCGGCTCGAGTTCCACCCGGATGGGGAATCTCCCTTGGAGCTCCGGGATCAGGTCCGAGGGCTTGGAGACGTGGAAAGCCCCCGCGGCGATGAAGAGGACGTGGTCGGTCCGGACCATGCCGTGCTTCGTATTGACCGTCGTTCCCTCGACAACGGGGAGGAGGTCGCGCTGGACGCCCTCCCGAGAGACGTCGGGCCCCCCCTGGCGCTCCCGTCCGGCGATCTTGTCGATCTCGTCGAGGAAGACGATCCCGTTCTGCTCCACGCGGGAGAGGGCCTCGCGCGAGACAGCGTCCATGTCCACCAGCTTGTCGGCCTCTTCCTGGGCCAGGACGCGGAGCGCGTCGGGGACCTTCATCCGGCGCTTCTTCGCCCTGTCCGGGAAGAACTGCCCCAGCATCTCCTTGATATTGATCTCCATGTCCTCCATCCCCCCGGCGGAGATGACGCCCAGGGGAATGGCCCTCTCGCGGACGTCGGTCTCGATCGTCCGGTCGTTCAGTTTTCCCTCCCGGAGCTGGGCACGGAGCTTCTCGCGCGTGCCGTCGTGGATGGGACCGCCCTGGATCACCTCCAGGTGTCCCTCGGGGTGCGCCCCGACCGGACGAAGGGGCGGGAGGAGGAGATCGAGCACGCGTTCTTCGGCTGAGGCCGCGGCCTTCTCGCGGACTTGGGCGGCCTGCTCTTCCTTCACCATTTTGACGGACATGTCGGTGAGGTCGCGGATGATCGACTCCACGTCGCGCCCGACGTATCCCACCTCGGTGAACTTGGACGCCTCGACCTTGATGAAAGGCGCGTCGGCGAGGCGGGCGAGACGGCGGGCGATCTCCGTCTTGCCGACGCCGGTGGGGCCGATCATCAGGATGTTCTTAGGCATCACCTCGTCCCGCAGGTCCGGATCGAGGCGCTGGCGGCGCCACCGAGTCCGAAGCGCCACGGCGACGGCCCGCTTGGCCTTCGCCTGGCCGACGATGTAGCGGTCCAGCTCCTCGACGATCTGCCGGGGCTTCAGGGGCTCCAAGAACAGTCCTCCATGTCCGATCCAGTCCTGGTAGGCGGCATCTGCCTTTCCCCTCCTTTGTAAGGAGGGGCTGGTGGAGGTAGAAGGTTTGGCTTTGCCGGAATGCGATTTCGGGCCGACTCTACCCCATCTTGACCTCCCATTACAAAGGGAGGGGGTGCTTCAATGCGGTTCACAGCTCCTCCACAACCGTCTGCTCGTTTGTGTAGATGCAGATCCGCCCGGCTACGGCGAGGGCCTCTTCGACGACCTGGCGCGCCGTCAGGTGCGGCGCGTGTTTGAGAAGGGCGAGGGCGGCCGCCTGGGCGTACGGGCCGCCGGATCCGATGGCCGCCACGCCTTCCTCCGGCTCGATGACGTCGCCCGTTCCCGAGATGACGAGCGCGTGCTCCCTGTCGGCGACGATGAGAAGCGCTTCGAGCTGGCGGAGGATCTTGTCGGTCCGCCATTCCTTGGCGAGTTCCACGGCCGCCTTGACGAGGTTCCCCCGGTACTGCTCGATCCGGGCTTCGAACTTCTCGAAGAGGGTGAAGGCGTCGGCCGTCGCTCCGGCGAACCCCGCGAGGATCTTGTCTCCGCCGACGCGCCGGACCTTCACGGCGTTCCGCTTCATGACCGTCTGGCCGACCGTTACCTGCCCGTCTCCGCCGACGGCGACCTTCCCGTCCTTCCGCACGCAGAGGATCGTCGTGGAACGGATGCGGCTTCCGTTGGATAAATCCCCCCAGCCCCCCTTTGTCAAAGGGGGGGACGGGGGGATTCTGAAACGCCGCCGAGTGGAATGAGAGTCCATGAGGCTCACTTTCCCTTCTCCCTCGCGCGCGGGTGGGCGCGGTCGTAGACGGCCATCAGGCCGTCGATGTTCACGTGCGTGTAGCGCTGGGTCGTCGAGAGCGACGCATGGCCGAGAAGCTCCTGGATCGCCCGGAGGTCCGCTCCTCCCTCGAGCAAGTGCGTGGCGAATGTGTGCCGGAGGGCGTGGGGGGCGATCCGCCGCGAGACGCCCGCCGCGAGACCCGCCCGCGTGACGATCCGGCGGATCGTCCGCTCCGAGAGAGGCCGGCCATCGCGCCCTCCGAAGACCGCTCCCTTGTCCGGTCCGGCCGGGAGGAGCTTCTCCAGTGCGATCCGCGCCTTCTCCCCGATCGGGACGATCCGTTCCTTCCTTCCCTTTCCGAGCACACGGACCAAACCGCGGGCCATGTCGACGTCGGCTCGAGAGAGAGCGGCGAGCTCGCCCACGCGGAGGCCGCTCGAGTAGAAGAGTTCCAGAATCGCCCGGTCGCGATCAAGGCTTTTTTCGCTCGAACCGGGCGCTTCGACGACCCGGAACGCCTCGTCCACGGTCAGGTAAGCCGGGAGGTTCTTCGGGATCTTCGGCGAGGAGACGAGCCTCGCGGGATTGGCGGAGAGGCGTCCTTCGCGGACCAGGAAGGAGAGAAAGGACCGGATCGCGCTGGCCCTGCGCCCGATCGTCGTCCGGCTCTTTCCCGACTGCTTGAGGCGCGCGAGGTACGCGCGGAGGAGCGGAACGTCCACGTCCTCCGGCCGGCCGATCCCGCGCTCTGCGAGAAACGTCCGGAAATCGCGCAGGTCGGCGGCATACGCCCTGACCGTCTGCGGAGAGGCGTCCCGCACGGCGCTCAGGTGCCTGACGAAAGCCTCGACGCCCTTGTCCACTCAGGCCCTTTCCCGCGTTCGGGCCCCGAGCAATCGGGGAAGGACGCCCGCTTCGGCCTGCCAGCGGGCCATGTCTGCGCGGGCCCTCGCGATCAGGGCGTTCCGCCTGGCTTCCCGGTCGGAGACAGGCTGAAGAAGCGAAGGAAGAAGACCGAACGCCGCGTTCATCGGCTGAAAGCTCTCCAGGGCCGATCGGGTGAGGTGCCCCACCATGGAACCGATCACCGTCGCGGCCGGGGGGACGATCAAAGGCTCCTTCAGCGAGAGCCGGGCAGCGTTGACCCCGGCCACCCACCCCATGGCGGCGGACTCGACGTACCCCTCGACGCCCGTGATCTGCCCGGCGAGGAAGAGCGTGCCGCGCGCCTTGGTTTGGAGCGTTTCTCCAAGGATCGCGGGAGCGCAGACGAACGTGTTCCTGTGGAGCGATCCGAGCCTTGCGAACTCGGTTTTCTCGAGGCCGGGGATCATGCGGAAGACCCTGCGCTGTTCCGGGTAGGTGAGCTTCGTCTGAAATCCGACGATGTTGTAGAGCGACGCCGAACGACTTTCCGGCCGAAGCTGTACGACGGCGTAGGGGCGCTTGTTCGTCCGCGGGTCGACGAGACCGACGGGCTTCATCGGGCCGAACCGGAGCGTGTCGACGCCCCGCGCGGCCATAACCTCGATCGGCATGCACCCCTCGAAGTAGGGGATCTTCTCGAAGGGACGCTCGGGGACAACCTCGGCCGAGACGAGGGCGTTGTAGAAGGCCGTGTATTCTTCGCGGGTCATGGGGGCGTTGAGGTAGTCTTCTCCCTTTCCGTACCGCGATGCGCGAAACAGCCGGGACATGTCGAGCGTTTCCGCCTCCACGATGGGAGAAATGGCGTCGTAGAACGCGAGGTTCTTCCGGCCGAAGAGCGCCGCGAGGTCGTCCGAGAGGGGGTCCGATGTGAGCGGGCCCGACGCGACGATGACAACGCCTTTTGCCGGAACTTCACGGACCTCCTCGCGGACGACCTCGATTCCAGGCTCGCCCGCGATCCACTCCGTGAGCGTCCGGCTGAAAGCGGCGCGGTCGACGGCCAGGGCGGAGCCGGCCGGAATGCGCGTCGCGTCGGCTGAGGAGATGACGGCGGAACCTAGATGCCGGAGCTCCTCCTTGAGAAGGCCCGCGGCCGTCGTCGGCTCATCGGAGCGAAGGGAATTGGAGCAGACGAGCTCGGCTAGGCCGTCCGTCCGATGGGCGGGCGTCGAGACGCGAGGCCGCATCTCGTAGAGCCGGACCGGCAACCCCCGGCGGGCGGCCTGAATCGCCGCCTCACAGCCCGCCAGTCCCCCGCCGATGATCGTGATGGGCGAAAGCTCGGCCATGCGGGGATTGTAGAGGAAGGAGGGGAGGGGTTCAAGACGCCTTTTCAGGCCGGGCCGGCCAGGGGGAGATAGATGCTGACCGTCGTTCCCTCTCCGAGCCGGCTTGAGAGGCCGACGAACCCGTCGTGCTGTTTGACGATCCCGTAGACGATCGAGAGCCCCATGCCGGTTCCTTTTCCCAGCGCCTTTGTGGAAAAGAAGGGCTCGAACGCCCTTTTCCGAACGTCTTCGTCCATGCCGATCCCCGAGTCCGAAAAGGTGACGAGGGCGTATTCTCCACAGCGGCCGTAACCGTGCTCCTTGATGAACCGGTTGTCGATCCGGACGGAGGACGTCGTGATGACGATCTTTCCGCCGAACGGCATGGCGTCCACGGCGTTTGTCGTCAGGTCGACGAGAACCCGCCTCATGTGGGACAGGTCGGCGTGAACGACCAGATCTTCGTCCGCGAGGCGGGTTTCAAGTTCGATCTGCGCTCTGAAAAGACGCTCGACGGATTCCTTTGCCCGGTTGACGACCTGGTTCAGGGAGATCGGTTTGGGATCGAATGACTGCTTCCGGCAGTAGGCGAGGAGGTCCTTGATGAGGGCGACGGCCCTCCACGAAGCGGCCAGGATCTGGTCGACGTCCTTCCGGACCGGGTCGTCCTCCCGAAGGTTCCTTTGGATGAGGTTCCCGTACCCGATGACGATCGTCAGGATGTTGTTGAAGTGGTGGGCGACGCCGCCGCAAAGCTGGCAGGACGCATCCATTCTATGTTCGTACCGGGCCCGGCTTTCATCCATCTTCGCCTGGATGAGCGAGCCGAGAAGGCGGCCGGCGAGGGAGACCAGATCGACGAGCCGCTTTTCTTCGTCCGCCGCCTCGCGGAAGAAGAACGTGATGACGGCGATCACGTCCTCTCCCGTCTGGATGGGTATCCCCACGCCCGATCGCAAGCCGGATTCCCTGGCCAGCGGGGCGCGCAGGAACCCGGGGTCTTCCGCGAGGTCCCGGACCCAGACCGGCTGTTTCGAGACCCAGACGCGGCCGGGAAGGCCCGCCCCTGGAGGAAAGGACATGCCCCTGCTCTTCAGTGTGAAGGTCGAGAGATCCGGGGAATCGTCGTGCCAGGCCATTCCGTGCTCGAGCGCGGACAGGTCCGGCAGGGGAAACCATGCTTCTCCCAGGCTCCAGCCGGTTGCTTTGCAGATGCTTCGAACGGTCGAGGAGAAAGCGGCTTGGACTTCCGTGTTCGTAGCGGGGGACGGCGTCATGTTCGTTCCGAGGGATCAGGCGCCTTCATTGGTCACCAGCACAGATCGTATCTTATTGCGCAAGGACAACAAGGGGGGTAAGGCCTAGATGCGCGATCAATATAGGGCGGGATTTGCGTCAATGTCAATCATGGATTCTCGCGCCGCCCGGACCCCTGTAGAGACAGCGGGACGTGGATGTCTCGCGGATGACGATGAGCGACAGGCCGGGGAGGGAGGGCGCAACGCGCTTCCAGATCCAGGCGGCGATCCGCTCGGATGTGGGATTCTCAAGCCCCTCGATTTCGTTGAGACAGCGGTGGTCGAGACGTTCGATGATGGGCCCGGCCGCTTTCTTGATGTCGGCGTAATCGATCAGCCATCCCGTCCCGGGGTCCACTTCGCCCGTCACGTGGATCTCGACGCCGTACGAGTGCCCGTGGAGGCGGCGGCACTTGTTCTCGGGCGGAACGTTCGGCAGGCGATGGGCCGCCTCGAACGTGAACTCCTTGACGAGCGTGACGATTTCCTCCAATTTGCAGACCTCGGTACTCCACTTGACCGACATTGTCCGATCGATTGGGAAGGCCGGCCTTAAGAAGAATCCCCCCTCCCTTGAGGGGAGGGGGTGAGGGGGAGGGTGAACGCGAATGGATTTGCGATCCGCACCACTCTTTCACCCCCACCCCGGCCCTCCCCCGTCAAGGGGGAGGGGTTTTGATTCACCCGCCCACCGATTCACCCATTCACCGATTCACCGGCTGTCTGTTCACCGTCCCAGGGCCTTGCGGACCGAGTCGGCCATCATGCCTGGGTGCCAGGGCGGGTCCCAGACGACCCGCACGTCGACCTTGGAGACGCCGGGAAGGGCCCGGACGACTCGCTCCACGCCGGTCACGAGGACGTCGTGCATGGGACAACCGGGCGTGCTGAACGTCATCGTCACGCCGACCCGGTCATCCTCGACGTCGATCCCGTAGATCAGGCCGAGATCGACGAGGTTGTGGCCGATCTCCGGGTCGATCACCTGTCTCAAGGCGTTTCGGACTTCGTCAACCGTCGCCATCGTCCCTCCGAGCGATCGTGCCGATGAGAAGCCGGGCTGTTCCCGCGTTGACGACGAGCAGGACCAATGCCCCCGCGCGGAGCAGGATGGGCTCCCCGGCGAGTATCCCGAAAAGGACGACAAGTCCGCCGGTGATGTGGCCGGGGAAGAGGAGGCGCGCCGTCCCTTCGGAAAAGATATCGCGCGTTGTCGGGACGGGTTCGAGCCCCACCCGGTCAGCGTACCGATGATACCACACCAGGAAAGGGAGAATCTTGTAGAGCATTCCGATGATGAGGACGACGACCGTGCCGAAGAGGAGGAAGCCGTAGGCCAGCGAGAGCCGCACGACCCATAGGGGGCCGAGAAAATCCGGAAAGACGGCCGCGAGAGCGAGAAAGCAGGCCGCCAGCAGGGCCGCGCCGGCCGCGAGGACGTGCCGAAGGCCGGTGTCGATCTCCTTGCGCGCGCGTTTTGCGAACGATCTCACGAGAAGGGCTGAGTACGTTCCCGCGCCCGCGATGAGCGCGACGGCGCCGATGGACCCGAAGGCGGGGGGCGCGATTCCCCTCCACGTCGCGAAGAGGAGGAACAACCCCCCGAACACGAGAGCGGCGGCGCCCGCGGAAGTCTTGGCGGGCGGCTCCGGTCCTAGCGTGAACATCGGAATCAGCTTGTGGGTCGCTCCCATGACGACGGACCCCAGCCATCCCACGAGCGCGAGATGAGCGTGGACCTTGAGCCATGAGATGTGGTCGGAAGAGAAGTACGGGAACACGAGGTTGAGCGCCAACGCGAGCCCGAGGCCGGCGGCTGAGAGCAGGAAGAGGAGAGACACGGCGATGAGGACGCCGCCGAAGGACCAGGACTGCACGAAGCGGAGCGATGCGATGAGGTTCGACGCGGCGAGAAAGAGGCCCGTCGCCGCGAGCGTTGAGGCGATGGCCAGGCCGGGCGAGAAGCGTCCCATCCAGAAATGAGCGGCCATTCCGGCAAGGCCGGCGAGGACGAGGGCGAGAGCGGCCCAGCCGGCCGTGACGCTCGTGAGCCGAACCCCGAGGACGACGGGGACGATCTGGTACAGGGCGCCGATGACGATCGGGGCGATGAACCCGAGCGCCGTGACGTGGACGACCGCGAGGAGGCGGTTTCCGAAGAGGCCGCCCGTCAGAGGCGAGGGATCCACGAGCAGGAGCGCCCAGACGAGGGGCAGGAGAAGCAGGCCCGCGATGAAATGCGTGACGACGAGGCGGAACGGAGGGGCGAGCTGAGTCGCCAGACCCGGAATCATCCCGGCTTCCCGCCGCCTACTTGGGGACGATCGTGACGAGGTAGTGCCCCTCGTCGATCTTTTCGGTCTTGGCCCGGTAGCCGCGGGCGTCCAGCTTGTCGTAGAGGAGCGCGGGGTCCCGATGATGATGGACGACGAGGCGGGCGCCGGGCGGCAGTGTGTTCAGCGTCTCGAGGATCTTTACCATCGGCTCGGGCGGCTCGAGGCCCCTGACGTCGATCTCCACGACGCCCCCCGCCCCGCCGTGCGGGGCCGAGGGAGCGGATGGGTCGGGGACCGTCTCGCCCCCGGCCTTTCTGAAGAACACGATCTCGTATGTTTCCCCGACGAGCGTCGTCTCGTGGTCGAAGCCCTTGCCGCCGAGCACGTGGTAGAGGGGAACGGGCTCGAAGCTGTTCAGGATCTTCAATCGCTTTCCCGCCGGGAGGCCGCCAACCGCCGCCATGATGTCCGTGAAGGGATCGCGTCCGGAGGCCAGGATCGGCCGGACATCCAGCACAACGCAGTCGTCATTGTCCATCGGACACCTCAGGAAGTCCGTGCTAGCGTTTCGAGAAAAGGGTCTTCGTCATGTTGAAAACGAAGACCAGGAACGAAGCGGCCAATCCGCCGGCCGCCGCGACGGCGAGAACGCGCCCGGACGGGTGCGTCCAGGAAAGCGGCACGGCGATGATGACCAGCGGAAGAGAAACATTGGCCAGATAGAAGTGCCAGAGCGTGAGCCGCTCGCTGTAGAGCGGCCGGCCCGTGAACCTGGGAAGGACGTGGTATGCCACGGCGAAAATCAGCATGCCGTATCCCCCGACAAGGGTCGAGTGGGCGTGCGGCATTCTGAGCCAGCCGGTGAGACCCGGATCGGCGGCGATGACGAGGCCGAGAAGGGGCCCCAGCGCGAGATAGAAGAAGCTTGCCGCAAGGAAGAGCCGGCTGGCCGGGATCATGTTCCGTCTCCAGGGAAGAACAGATTTGGGCGCAAACTATACTTGGTTGAGGGGCGCGCGGGCTATGATTTAGATCATCGGAGGGGTTGTTCAGTTTGGAGTTCGAAGTTGGGAGTTTGAAACGCAAGAAACTGCCGCTCCCCGCTTTGAACTCCGAACTCCGAACTCACTCCTCCGAAGCGATCCTTTCGAGGGCGGCCCGGTTGAGGATCGTCACGTGGCTCTTGTCGGTCGTGACGATCTTCTGCTTCGTGAACCGGCTCATGACGCGGATCGCGGTCTCGACGGTCGTTCCGACCATCGAGGCCAGGTCCTGCCGCGTGATCGTGAGGTCGAGGCGGATTCCTTTCGGGTTTGCCTCGCCGGTCCGGTCCATGAGCGTGAGGAGAGCGTAGGCCATGCGGCGCTCCACCCGCTCGATCGCGATCTCCTTCATCATCCGGTGGGCCTTGCGGAGCCGCTCGCCCGTGAAGCTCAGAGCGTTCATGGCGACCTGGGGGTGCTTCTCGATGAAGCCGAAGAGCGTCTTGCTCGGGAGCTTGATCACCGTCGATGGAACGACTGCCTGGGCCGAGGCGGGGTAGGTGAACTTGTTCAGAACGGCGACGGCCCCGAACGGGTCTCCGGGGGAGACGATTTCGAGGATGAGGTCCTTCCCCGATTGAGAGTGGGAGACGATCCGGATTTCGCCCGCCGCGAGAAGGTAGAACCAGTCGGGGGGGTCCCCCTGGAGAAAGACGTAGGCGCTCTTGGCGACCTTCTCCTCGACGAACTGGCGCGCAAGCTCGTCGAGGTCCCGGGGGGAAACGCCGGAAAAAAGGGGCACCTTCTGGATG
This sequence comes from Nitrospiria bacterium, assembly GCA_919903025.1. Taxonomy (GTDB): domain Bacteria; phylum Nitrospirota; class RBG-16-64-22; order RBG-16-64-22; family RBG-16-64-22; genus RBG-16-64-22. The sequence goes on from CAKKSE010000036.1 coordinate 18,053, forward strand.
CAGTCCACCCACTTCACCCCGGGCCCCTCCGTTTTGCTCATTTCACAAGGATGTTATTCGCCGCGGCCCGGCGTGTCAAGCCGGCCCCGCGGCCCGGAAAGAGGGCGGGGGCGCTCCGCGCCCCCGCCCGCCGAGCGCTACTCCTTCCCCAAGCCGAATGTGGCTACGGCGTGATCGAAGACCTTCTTGTCCGTCTTTCCCTTCGCCCCGTGGAGGACAACCATGTATTGCCGGCCGTCCTTGAGAAATTGGGCGGTATGCTTCTCGAAATCCTTGCCGCCGTCTTTCCAGGACGTCAGGATGTAATTCCCCTTCTGTCCGCCGATCTGGACGTCTCCTTCCTTGGCGACCTTGTGGTCCTTCCCCTCGTACCGCTTGCTCTCGGCGTCGATCCGCCACTTCTTGAAATCGGCCAGGCCGAACGTCGCGGGCTGGACCTTGCGGAGGTAGACGCCTTCAAGCACGGCGCCGCTCTTCGCGTCCTTGAACAGGATCATGAGCAGTTTGTCATCCAGGTCTTTGTATCCGGGCGCCCATCCGTTGGGGACCTCCATCTCGAAACGCGTGCCGGAAAGCTTGACCGTGTGGCCGGCCGCCTCGGCGGCCGGAGCGGCGCCGGCGGCGATGAGGGAGACCAAGCCCGCGCTTGCCATGAGCAATTTCACCATTCGCATTTAACCCTCCTTTTTCGATGGGGGGATGCCAGAGGGCATCCGGCTGGACAGATCGCTGAAAGTCCTCAACCGACTGCGGGGGGGGCCTCACCTCCTTTCGGAACAAGCGTTCAGCTTTCAGCTTTCAGCTTCAAGCTACGGGCTGATCGCTGACTGCTTCTTTGTTTACCTATTCACCCATTCACCGATTCACCGTTTTTTAGAACTCAATCCCCCGCTGGGCGGCGAGGCCCTCGTTGAACGGGTGCTTGATGTCCAGCATTTCGGTCACGAGATCGGCCGTCTCGATGAGCGCGGGCGGGGCGTTGCGCCCCGTCAGGACAACGTGCAGGCCGCGCGGTTTCTCGCGGAGGAACCGAAGGACCTCGTCGACGGGAAGGTATTCGTACGAGAGAACGCAGTTGATCTCGTCCAGGATCAGCATTCGATAGCCGCCGCCGGCGACCTTCGCGGTCATGAACTCCCACCCTTCCCGCGCCTTCCGCTTGTCGCGCTCCGCGTCCTTGGTGTCCCAGGTAAACCCCTCGCCCATTGCGTGGATCTCGAAAAGGCCGCCGAAGGCTTTGGCCGCTTCCCGCTCGCCCGTTTTCCATTTTCCCTTGATGAACTGGATCATGAGAACGGGCATCCCGTTCCCGACGGCGCGGAGCGCGAGACCCAGCGCGGCCGTCGTCTTCCCCTTGCCGTCGCCGGTGTGGACGATCACGAGCCCCCGCTGTTCCTTGCCAACGGCGCTGACAGGCCGAGAAATATCTTTAGCTCCCTCTCCCTCTGGGAGAGGGTTGGGGTGAGGGCTGGTAGAACCGACGTCTTGCATTGCCCCCTCACCCTCGCCCTCTCCCCCCGTTAGGGGGAGAGGGGAACTTCTTCGGCGCGGCGTCAGACATCGAGGAACTTCGGGAAAATCGTGAGATTTCGGCATCCGTTCTCTTCCACCACAACCATGTCCTCGATCCGGACGGCGCCAATTCCCGGATAGTAGAGGCCGGGCTCGACGGTGACGACGTTGCCGGCCTGGAGCGTGGACGTGGACGTCTTGCCCATCCCCGGCGGCTCGTGGATGTCGATCCCCACGGAGTGGCCCGTCCCGTGGAAGAATCCCCGGATCCGGCCGCCGGCCAACCCGGTCTCGAACCCCTCCCGCTCGAAGAACGCCGCCACCGCCTCGTGGACCTCCCGTCCGGGGACGCCGGCCCGGATCTTCCCGAATGCAATATCCTGCGCCCGCCGGACGGCGTCGTACATCTTCCGGAGCGGCTCAGGCGCGCCGCCCTTGCAGACCGTTCGCGTGATGTCGGCGAAGTAGCGGGTTGTCGAGACGCGGGGGAAAATGTCCAGGATGATCCCCGTCCGGGCCTGGAGCGGGCCCGATCCTCCATTGTGCGGATCGCAGGCGGCGTCTCCGGAGGAGACGATCGTGTGCTGGGCGACACAGCCGCGCTTCAAGAGCTCCACGTCGACGAACCGCTTGACCCGCTCCGATGTGAGCGGCTCTCCGTCGAGGACGAGGACGTCGTCCCGGACGTCGGCGGCCCGGACGAGGCCGATCGCCTCTCCCATGACCTGTTCGACGTGCCGGAGAGCCTCGGCGATCGCGTCGATCTCTTCGGGCGACTTGACCGCCCGTTCCTCGAAGAACGGCTCTTTCTTGAACCGGAGCGCGAATCCCCGTTCCCGCAGGCCGTCGGCGTGCTCCACGGCGAACGAACCGGGAACGAGGAGGCTCTCTATGCCCCGCTCGCGGAGGAACACGGCCACCACGTCGGCCGTCCGGGGCTCCGGAACGCCGGACTGGACCGCTTTCTCTCGATAGGCGGAGTAGGGGAGGACCGCGTCGGCGCGGGCTTGCGATTTCGCCCGGTCGAGCTCCAGGTCGCTCATGAGAAGAGTCCGTTTCCCGTCCGCCTCGACGCAGACGAACGGGTCGGGCGCGAGGAACCGCGTCCGATAGTATAGGTTCGAATCGGTTTCGGATGCCCCGATGATGAGAATGGCTTCGTCGGACACGGGCCGCGTCTCTTCCCGCTCAGCCCGGCTTGGGCGCCAAGCGGTCAGGCCCCTTCCTGGGATTCGAGCCAGCGCTCGCAGTCGATCGCCGCCATACAGCCCGTTCCGGCCGCAGTGACCGCTTGGCGGTACGCGGGGTCCTGGACGTCCCCGGCCGCGAAAACGCCGGGAACGGACGTGACCGTCGAACCGGGGCTGGTCACGATGTACCCGGCCGGGTCTAGTTCCACTTGTCCCTCGAAGAGCTTTGTGTTCGGCTGGTGGCCGATGGCGATGAAGACGCCGTCGCAGGGCTCTTCCCGCGCGGCCCCGGTCTTCGGGTCCTTGAGGCGGATGCCCGTGACGACGTCCCCGCCCAGGATGTCGTCCACGACGCTGTTCAGGCGCCACGTGATCTTCGGGTTCGACCGGGCGCGGTCCTGCATGATCTTCGACGCCCTCAGCGCGTCCCGCCGGTGGACCACGGCGACCTCGGACGCGAACCGGGTGAGAAAGGCCGCCTCCTCTACCGCCGTGTCGCCTCCTCCCACGACCATCACCTTCTTGCCGCGGAAGAAGAAGCCGTCGCACGTGGCGCAGGCCGAGACGCCGTGACCCATGAGCCGCTTCTCGGCCGGGAGCCCCAGGAAACGCGCCGACGCGCCGGTGGCGATGACGAGGGCGGAGGCGGCTTCCTCCCCCGAGTCGGTGACGACACGGAACGGGCGCTTGGAGAGGTCCACGGAGAGAACGTCCCCCGTGAGGAACTCCGTCCCGAACCGCTCCGCCTGCTTCCGCATCTCCATGACGAGCTGGGGCCCCATGATTCCAGCGGGGAATCCGGGGTAGTTGTCCACTTCCGTCGTGATCGTGAGCTGGCCGCCCGCCTGGAGACCCTCTACGAGAAGGGGGGAGAGGTTTGCGCGGGCCGTGTAGATCGCGGCCGTGAGACCGGCCGGGCCGGAGCCGATGATGATGACTTTTCGCATGGGGTTGTTCGCCTCTCCGGGAGCGTCTCGGTGTCAGCGGATGCCGGGCAAAGAAACGGCGCAAATCTTACCATCCGGCCCCGCTGGAAATCAACACAGGGAAAGCCGACTATCAAATCAGCCAAAAGCGTCCGATTCTCAACTATCTTGTTTCATTCATCGAAAAATTCATCGAAAAATATCTTGAAAAACCGTTCGGCATTTGGTTTACTAAAACCAAGTTTGATCCATTGCCTTTTCCGGTGGGGACCAGGGCATGGAGGGGCCCCGAGCGGTTGGGAAACCGGCTGCTCGGGGTGCCCTGGTTCCTTCCCTTGCGCGGCGGCTGGCCTTAAAAAGCCAGCCGCTGTCGTTTTTGCCCTTCTCCCAGCCTGGAACATGGATTGTGACCGGACCCCTTGCCTTCATCGCCGGACTTCTTCTTCCCCTCGGCTTCCTGGCCGTCAAGAGAGCGCGGCGGCAAGCGGCCGCGAACCGTCAGCAGGGCATGCTTCCGGTTGGCCGTCTCGAAGCCGTCTCAGGGGAGAAGCGCCTTGAGCTTCGGGGGGTGGAACACGTCGTGACCAGAAGGCTGGGAAAGGACGCGGCCCCGGACCTGTCCGGGGGGGAGGCTTGGCTGGCCGATGGCGGCGGCTCTGCCGGCATCGGGACTCTCTGGCTGACCGACCGCGCCCTCGTATTCCGCCGCCGGCTGTCCGGGGGACTTCTCGTCATCCCCGTCGCCTTCGTCCGGGGGATCAGCGAGCGTGAAGATCCGCAAGGCGCAACAACCCTCGTACACTGGAAGAGGGGAGAGGATCTGACTCTCGTCTCGGAACTGCGAATTCCCGCCGAGCCTCCCCTCCGGACGCAGTGGTACAGGCTGATCGAGAAGTTCCAGGACCGGGAGCACTCGAGGGGATTCAAGCCACCTGGGTGCGGAAAGAACGGGGAAACGGGAAGAGCGGGGAAACGGGGAGAGCGAGGAAACGGGGAGAGCGAGGAAACAATTGGAAATTGGAAATTGCAAATTGGAAATTGAAAATTGTAAATTGTAGATCGGAAATTGGAGACTGCAAAACGGAGATGCCAGGGGAGGGTTCATGGGACTTCTGACGGGAAAGACCGGGCTCGTCGTCGGTGTCGCGAACGATCGGAGCATCGCGTGGGGGATCGCCAGGGCGCTTCACGCCGAGGGCGCGGATCTCGGATTCACGTATCCGGTTCCAGCCATCGAAGAGCGCGTGAGGCCGCTCGCAACTTCCCTTGGTTCCCGCTTCGTCGAACCGTGCGACGTGACCCGGGACGGCGACATCGACGCTCTCTTCGCCAAGGTCCGCGAGGTCTTCGGTCATCTGGACATCCTGGTCCACGCCGTCGCGTTCGCCAACAAGGAAGATCTCAAGGAACCGTACGTCTCAACGTCGCGGGAGGGATTCAGGATCGCCCTGGACGTCTCGGCCTACTCTCTCGTTGCCCTGGCTCGCGGGGCGGCCCCGCTCATGACGGGCCGGAACGGGTCGATCGTCACGATGACGTATTATGGTGCCGAGAAGGTTATGCCGGGGTATAATGTGATGGGAGTCGCCAAGGCCGCTCTGGAAGCTTCCGTGAAATATCTGGCGCACGATCTGGGGCCCCAGGGGATCCGCGTCAACGCGATCTCGGCCGGGCCGATCCGGACGCTGGCCGCGGCCGGCATCTCCGGTTTCAAGTCGATGCTCCACCACGCGGAGGAGAAGGCCCCGCTCAGGCGGAACGTCTCGACGGAAGAAGTCGGAAAGACGGCCCTTTACCTCCTTTCGGACCTGGCTTCGGGCGTCACCGGCGAGATCGTCTACGTGGATGCGGGATACCACGTCATGGGCGCGTAGTCTCGGGGATCGGTCTCAAGTCGCCTCCTCCTTGAGCCGATAAGAACAAAAGGCCGAGTTGTTCCCTGGCAGCCGGAAGGGAGGCCGCTCGCGATGTTGATCTCCGTCCTCAAGAAGGCAGTTTTTCCGTTCCTCTTGTTTGGCATTCTGGCGGCGCTCTCCGGGATCGGCCCGCCTGGTTCCGGAAGGGCCGAGGCGTCGCCTCCACAAGCCGCCCAGGAAGCTCCCCTGCGATTCGGCGTTCTCTACCTCCTCTCGCCCAAAGAGCTCTACGAGCGCTGGACGCCGTTCGCGGAATACCTCTCCCGCAAGACCGGCCGGAAGGTGGACCTCGTCGTCCCGCGGAACTTCGATCACCTGGTCGAGCTCGCGAGGAGCGGCCAGCTCGATCTTATCTTCATCAATCCTTACGTCTATATCCTTCTCAAGAAGGAGATCGGCATCGAGGCGGTGGCCGCCCAGGTGGCCTACGGCAACACGTTCGCTCCCTCGTATATCGTCGTCCGCAAGGACAGCGGGATCCGGAGTCTGGAGGACCTTCGGGGGAAGAAGATCGCCTTCGTGAGCCATCTGGCCTCCTCGGGATACGTCGTCCCTCGCGCCTTCCTCATGTCCCAGGGGATCGATGTGGACCGCGAGATGAAGGTCGTCTTCACGAAGAACCTGCCCGGGACGCTTCTTGCCGTCCTGAACAGGGATGTCGACGCCGCGGGGATGTGCGGGGTGAACTACGCCGATCTGTCCCGGAGGATCGACACGGAGGCGGTCGAGATCCTGCGGACGACGGAGGTCTCTCCCAGGCTTCCGCTCGTCGTCCGGAAGGGGCTCGATCGGGGGCTCGTGGCGAAGATCAAGGCGGCGGCGATCGGCCTCAAGGCGGACCCGGAGGCGGGGCCGACCCTCAAGGCCCTCAACTTCGACGGGTTCGAACCGATCACCGACGCCGAATACGATGGGATCAGGAAACTGGCGCGCCAGACGGGTCTCCCGCATTAGATCGCTTGCCCGTGACGACTGCTTCTTCCCGGTTCTCCTACCGCCTCATCCCGACGGCGCTGGCCGTGACGGGGCTCCTGACCGTCGCCGCCGTCGTTTCCACCGTTCTGATCACGCTGGAGCACAAGCGGGCCCAGGCCCGGGGCGCGGTGAAGGCTGGCGCCGTGGAGACCGCCGAGTTCCTCGCGCGGGACGCGGTGGGCTTCGTCATCACGTCCGACTTCGAGACGCTCTTGTATCTGGTCCAGGCCAAGTCGGATGAGCGCGGGGAGACGACCGCGTTCATCACGGACCCCGCGGGGAAGATCATCGCCCACCCGGAGTCGTCCCAGCTGGGACGGAAGCGGGATGACGATCTGCACGCCCGGTCGGTCCAGACCCGGCAAGCCGCCGCCCGCGTCCGCCCGGAGGAAGCGGGCGGGACGTTCGAGGCTGTCGCGCCCATCATGGCCGCGGGGCGCGTGGTCGGCGTCGCCCGCGTGGACCGGTCGCTCATGGCGCCCGCCCCCGATTTCCGCGAAGTCGCCACCCTTGTAGCGCCTCCGACGATCGTTCTTCTCGTTGTCGAAGCCGTCCTCCTTTACCTGTTCCTGAACTCGGTCGTCCGGCCGATCCGGTCGGTCTCGTCGGCCATCGCCGACGTGGCCTCCGGCAATCACGGCCGGCGGGTCGAACGGCCGGCGGTGGAAGAACTCGGCCTTCTCGCCGAGTCGTTCAACCGGATGGCCGAACAGCTCCAGAGAACCGACGCCGCCCTGCTGGAAGAGAAGCGCAAGCTCGAACACGCCCTGGCGGAGCGGACGAAGGACTTCTTCAGGACTCATCACTCTCTCCTCCGGGTATTCGAGAGCTCCCCGAGCGCCATCTTCACGACCGATCTGCGCGGGAGGATCACGGCGGCCAACCCGGCCACCTGCGCGCTGACGGGTCTTTCGGCCCGGGAACTCGTCGGGCGCCCAGCCTGGTCTTTCTACGCCAACACGGAGGAACTCCACGAAGTGCAGGCCGCCCTGAGGCGGGAAGGCCGCGTCCTGAACCGGGAAATCTCCATCCGTCGTCCGGACGGGACGATTCGGACGGTTCTCGTCACACTCTCAACGATTGTCTCCGACCGGCATCGGCCGATCGGGATGCTTGGGATCGGGACGGACGTGACCGAGAAACAGGATGTCGAGCGGCGGATGATCCAGTCCGAGAGGCTGGCGGCGATCGGCCAGCTCATCGCGGGAGTCGCCCACGAACTGAACAACCCCCTGACCGGGATCATGGGGTATTCCCAGCTTCTCCTCTCCCGCCCGGACGCCTCGTCCGTCCGCGGGCCTCTGGACCGGATCAACCGAGAGGCGATCCGGATGCAGAAGATCGTGAGCAATCTCCTCGCGTTCTCCCGCTCCCACGATCCCGAGTGGAAGCTGGTCGGGTTGAACGGCCTCCTCGAGACGACCATCGAGCTCGTCGCCTACGAGTTCAAGGTCAACAACATCCGTGTCGAGACCGATTTCGATCCCGATCTTCCCATGACGCTCGGAGATTTCCACCGGATCGAACAGGTCTTCGTGAACCTGATCACCAACGCCCTGCAGGCGATGGCCGACAGCCATGTCGGAGGAGCGCTGTTCCTCAAGACCAGGCAGGCGGCCGAGAACGGGGAGAATTGGCTCCGCGTCAACGTGAAGGACGACGGTCCCGGCATCCATCCGGACCACGTGGCGCGGGTCTTCGATCCGTTCTTCACGACGAAGCCGCCGGGGCGGGGGACCGGCCTCGGCCTGGCCCTGGCCCAGCAGATCATCCAGGAGCACGGGGGGAGGATCCGCGTTTCTTCCGAGCCGATGAAGGGGACGACGTTCACGGTCGATCTTCCCCTCAGGACCGCGGTTCCTTCGGAGGGCGACTCGGCTGATGAGCCAGCGTCCGAGGGCGGCTCGGGCGGCGGACAGCACGCCCAGAAGAAGGCGATCCTGGTCGCCGACGACGAGCCGTCGATCCTCTCGCTCCTGTACGACACGCTCAAGGAAAAGGGATACGCCGTCGAGACGGCCCCGAGCGGAAACGCCGCCCTCAGGAAGCTGAAGACGCGCTCCTTCGACCTGATCCTGACCGACGTCAAGATGCCGGGGCTCTCGGGGATCGAGCTGTACGACCGGGTCCGGACGGAGTTCCCCGGCCTCGAGTCCCGGATCGTCTTCATGTCGGGGGACACCGTCACGGAGGCGACGCGCGTCTTCCTGGGAGATCGCCGCGATCGATGCCTTCCCAAGCCGTTCGGTCCGGCCGACGTCTACGCATTCGTTGCGCGATTCCTCGATCCGGAGGGATCCGGCCGGACAACCTGACCCGTGGAGGGGATCGTCTCCCTCGCCCGCGAGGCCGGATTCCCGCTCGTGGGCGCCGCCAGGGTCCGCCCGCTGGAGGAAGACGAACGGTCCTTGCGGGAGCGGCTCCGGAGCGGGTCTCATGGGACGATGCGGTTCCTGGAACGGGCTCCTGAGCGGCGCTTCCATCCGGAGATCGTGCTTGCGGGCGCCCGGTCGGTCATCGTCCTGGGTGTCCCGTACTTCCCCGGGGATTTTCCCGCGCCACAGGAAGCCCGCGCCCGTGTCTCGAGATTCGCGTGGGGAAAGGACTACCACGAAGTCATAGAAGGCCGACTGGCCGCCATGGTCTCCAGCATGAGGGAGCGGTTCGGAAAGGACGCTTCTTTCCGCTCCTACGTGGACACCGGCCCGGTCGCGGAGAAAGCCTGGGCGCGGGAGGCCGGCCTCGGCGGGATCGGGAAGAACACGCTCCTCATCGTTCCCGGTGTCGGTTCCTACGTTTTTCTCGCCGTGATCCTAACCGACATGGAAATGTGGGGCTGTTCGCATCCTCTTCCCTCCTCCCCCCTTGAGGGGGAGGATCAAGGTGGGGGGTGCGTTCCGCGTTCCAAATCCTGGGACCCTTGCGGCGGTTGTACCCTCTGTATCGAGGCCTGCCCGACCGGGGCGCTCATCGGGCCGCGGGTGCTGGACGCGCGCCGCTGTATCTCGTATCTTACAATCGAGCACAAGGGCGAGATCGAACCGGATCTCGCCCGATCCGTCGGCGGCTGGGCGTTCGGATGCGACGTCTGCCAGGAGGTCTGCCCCCACAACGCGCCGGGTACGATCGCGGACGAGCCGGAATTCAGGCCCGAGGCCGGTCCGGGTCCCAATCTTCCCCTGGACGCCGTGGAAGGGTTGTCGGAAGGGGCGTTCCGGAAGAAGTTTGACGGGACGTCGCTCGCGCGGGCGGGCCGCAAGCGGATCGCGAGGAACCTGGAGATTGCGAGGAAGAATATTGCCGGTGAATCGGTGGATGGGTGAATCGGTGAATGGTCAACAATCCCCCCCCTTTGAAAAAGGGGGGGGATTTTATTACAATCTGCGAAATCTGCGGATCGAGTCCTGGGGTCTGAACCATGACGAAGGAAGAAGTCGCACAGGTCCTTGAAGAGATCGGCGAGCTGTTGGACATCAAGGGGGAAAACCCCTTCAAGGTACGGGCCTATCACAATGCCGCGCGGGCGCTTGCGGGAACCGACCGCGACATCGGCGACCTGGTCGCGACGGGGGACCTCCGGACAATCAAGGGAATCGGCGAGGGAATCGCCGAGAAGATCGCGGAGCTTGTCAGGACCGGCCATCTCAAGTACTACGAGGAGCTGAAGTCCACCCTTCCCTCGGGGATCACGAACCTCCTCGCCATCCCCGGACTCGGTCCCAAGAAGGTCAAGAAGGTCTGCGACGCGCTCGGGATCTCCACCGTCGGGGAACTTGAATATGCCTGCAACGAGAACCGGCTCGTCGAACTGGAAGGGTTCGGGGCGCGGTCGCAGGAGAAAATCCTCGAAGGGATCGCCTACCTCAAGAAGTCCCAGGGCCAGTTCCACATCGACTTCGCCCTGCAGAACGCGGGCGCTCTCCTGGAGAAAATCAAAGGATTCAAGGGCGTCGCCCGGGCCGAGATCGCCGGGTCGCTCCGCCGCGGCAAGGAGGTCGTGAAGGACATCGACATCGTGGCCGCGACGGCCCGCCCCGGACCCCTGATGGAGTTCTTCGCCTCGCTTCCCGTTGTGGATTCGGTCATCGCCAAGGGCGAGACCAAGACATCGATCCGCCTGAAGAGCGGGATGAACGCCGATCTCCGCGCCGTCTCGGAAGAGGAATTTCCGTTCGCCCTCATGTACCTGACCGGGAGCAAGGACCACAACACGACGATGCGGGGGATCGCCAAGAAGGCGGGGTACAAGCTGAACGAATACGGCCTCTTCAAGGGCGAGCGGAAGACGCCGTGCAAGAGCGAAGAGGATATTTTCGCCAAGCTCGGCATGGCGTACATCCCGCCGGAGATGCGCGAGGACGCGGGGGAGATCGCGGCGGCCGAGGAAGGGAAAATGCCGGACCTGGTGGAAGAGAATGACATCCGGGGCCTCTTCCACGTCCACACGACGGCGTCCGACGGGACGGCGACGCTTGAGCAGATGGCCCTGGCCGCGAAGAAGCTCGGGTGCGCCTACCTCGGGATCGCCGACCACTCGCGCTCGGCCAGGTACGCGGGCGGCCTCGATGCGGCCGACGTCAAGAAACAGCACAAGGAGATCGACGCCCTCAACGGGAAACTGTCCGGGCTGATCCTCCTCAAGGGGATCGAGAGCGACATTCTTCCCGACGGCTCGCTCGATTACCCGGATTCGGTCCTCGCCTCGTTCGATTTCGTCATCGCCTCGATCCACTCGAAGTTCAACATGACGGAGGCCGAGGCGACGAAGCGGCTCGTCAAGGCGATGAAGAACAAGCACGTGACGATGCTGGGACACCCGACGGGCCGCCTCCTCCTCTCGCGGGAGGGGTATCCCGTGGACATGAGGCAGGTGATCGACGCCGCCGCCGATCTGGGCGTCGCCATCGAGATCAACGCCCACCCCTTCCGCCTCGACCTCGACTGGCGCCTCGTCCACCACGCCAAGGAAAAGGGCGTGAAGATCGCGATCAACCCCGACGCCCACTCGGTCGAGGGCCTGAAAGACGTCTCCTACGGCGTCGGCATCGCCCGGAAGGGATGGCTGGAGGTCAAGGACGTCGTCAACGCCTGGCCCCTGGAGAAGGTGCGAAAGTTCCTGGCCTCCCGGCGGGCGTAGTCAACGAGGAGAGAGTTGCTGTTGACATATTGTTTTCGATTCGTCAATATTTCGAAAATAATGTACATTCTTGTTTTCGCGCCCGAAAATAGGGAACGGACTTGACGGAAACTCCCTCTGCCCCCGGAAAGCACATCCGCGTCCCGAGCGGCTATTCCGCTTTCGTTCCGGACCATCTGCCTCCGCGACTCGACTGGACGCCGGTGCTCGTGCGCGCTCTGTCGGATGCCGACCGGATGGTGGGAAGACTGGCCGGGGAAGGCGGCCGGCTGCCCAATCCTCATCTGCTCATGCGCCCCTTCTTGCGGCGCGAGGCGGTACTGTCGAGCCGCATCGAGGGTACGCAGGCGACGCTCGGCGAGTTGCTGGCGGCGGAAGCCGGCGCGGCAGTCGAGCGCAGCCCCGCGGACCTGCGCGAAGTTGGCAATTACGTGACGGCGCTCGAATACGGTGTCCGGCGACTGAAGAAACTGCCGCTCTCCTTGCGCCTGATCCGGGAACTGCACGCCAAGTTGATGACCGGCGTCCGCGGCAAGCAGGCCGTGCCGGGGGAGTTCCGCCGTTCGCAGAACTGGATCGGCCCGGCCGGCTGCACCCTGGCGAATGCGACCTACGTCCCCCCCCCGCCCGATGAAATGACGACGTGCCTCGAGCAGTGGGAGACTTTTTTGCATGATCGTTCCTTGCCGCCGCTTGTGCAAGTGGCGCTGGCGCATTACCAGTTCGAGGCGATCCATCCGTTCCTCGACGGCAACGGCCGCGTCGGACGTCTGTTGATCACTCTGTTCCTGGTCGAGCGCGGCATCCTGCCCACACCTCTGCTCTATCTCAGCGCTTTTTTCGAGGCCACGCGACGGGATTACTACGATCGCCTGTTCGGCGTGAGCACCCGCGGGGAGTGGTCGGTTTGGTTGGAATACTTTCTCAACGGCGCGGCGCGTCAGGCCGAGGACGCGCTGAGTCGGGCCGAGCGGATCAACGGCCTTCTTGTAAAGTGGCGCCAAGCCGTCTCCGGCGCGGCGTCTAGGACGCCCCTGGCGCTGGTGGACATGCTCGCGGCGAATCCTTACCTCACGATCAAGCGCGCCGCCAAGCAACTCGGCGTGGCTTTCACAACCGCACAGCGCGCAATTGAGCGGCTCGAGTCTGCATCGATCGTGAAGGAGATCAGCAAAGGCAAGCGCGACCGTGTCTATTGCGCGACGGCCATTCTGAACATCCTCGAAGAGCCGGCGCGGCTGTCGGGGCGTTTGGATCGACGGGCATGAAACGTTCGTCTGTCGGACGTCTGCACCGCTACGACTACCTAGGCACCGGCCGCTGCTTCCAATGAGTCCGAACAACTCGCCGCGCTGGGTCCGCGGCCGGTAATTGAGCGCATCCCTGTACGAGCCGCAGTTGCAATGCATCGAAGATAATGCTATATTTGGCACTAAATAAAGCATCACAGGAGGCGCGCCATGTCACAGATAAGCCCTTCGGAAGACATCCGCTCCGTTACGGACCTGAAGCGCAACACGCGCGATATTCTTGACCATCTCCATGCAACCGGGCGTCCGGTCATTCTCACCGTCAACGGTCGGGCCGATTCCGTCTTGCTGGACGTGCGCGTGTACGAGAAGCACCTGCAGGCGGGGAATATGGCGAAGCTTCTTGCCCCCGCCGAAAGGGACGTAGAAGGCGGCCGGACCCGCTCAGCGCGCGGCTTCCTGAAAGAGTTCAAGCGTGCCCGCAAAATACCGGGTTGAGATTACTTCCGCCGCAGAGGCGGATATCGCTGAGATTTGGGAGTACATCGCACATGACAATCCCGACGCGGCAACCAAGTTTGTCAATCGCATGGAAGAGCAGATCGGCACGCTTGAGAGTGTCCCGACGCGCTGTCCGCTCATTCCGGAAAACGAACTGCTCGGCACCGCTTATCGCCATTTCCTGTACGGGAACTATCGGACTATCTTCAAGGTCGCCGGATCCAGGGCGATCATTATGCGGGTACTGCACGAGGCGCGGTTGTTGGATTGGACGATGCTGGAGGGGCCGGAGAAATGAGAGTCCAACGCG
>CAKKSE010000037.1:0-3163 GCA_919903025.1 Nitrospiria bacterium
CTCCCCCATCCAGGGGGAGGGGACCCCAACTCGACGCCTTTTCCCATCCTCCCCCCTTGCGGGGGAGGACAAAGGTGGGGGGGGGGTAGTTTTCCGATTCACCGATTCACCGATTCACCCATTCACCATTTTCTCACCCATGCCCGTCCTTCATCAGCTTGTACTGGATCGAATCGACCAGCGCCTGGTACGACGCCTCGATGATGTTCTCGGAGACGCCCACCGTCCCCCACGACTTGTTGGCGTCGGCCGACTCGATCAGGACGCGGACGCGGGCGCCCGTCCCCTCCGTCGCCGCGAGCACCCGCACCTTGTAGTCCACGAGGCGCACGTCCTTGAGGGACGGATAGAACTTCTCCAGCGCCTTCCGGAGGGCGTTGTCCAGGGCGTTCACAGGCCCGTTCCCCACGGCCGCCGTGTGCGCGACCTGTCCGCGGACGCGCACCTGGATCGTCGCTTCGCAGAGGGGCTCCTCCCCCTCGCGCCTCTTCTCGACGATCACCCGGAACCCGATCAGGTCGAAGAACCTCTTCCGCCGGCCCATCGCCTTCTTGAGCATCAGCTCGAGCGACCCTTCCGCCCCCTCGAACATGTACCCCTGGTGCTCCAGGTCCTTGATCGTGTCGAGGATCTTCTCGACCTTCGGCGTCCCCGCGATCGGGATGGAAAGGTCCTGGGCCTTCTGGAGGATGTTCGCGCGCCCGGACAGCTCGGAGATCAGGATGCGCCGGCGGTTCCCGACGAGGTCCGGCCGGACGTGCTCGTACGTCGCCGCGTTCTTCCGGACGGCGTCCACGTGGACGCCGCCCTTGTGGGCGAACGCCGCGTCCCCCACGTACGCGAGGCGCTTGTTGTGGGCGAGGTTGGCGATCTCGTCCACGAAGCGGGAGCAGTCGCGGAGCGATGCGAGCTGGCGGTCGGTCACGACCGGGATTCCCATCTTGAGCTTCAGGTTCGGGATGATCGAGGAGAGGTTCGCGTTCCCGCACCGCTCACCGTACCCGTTGATCGTTCCGTGCACCTGGACGGCGCCCGCGCGCACGGCCGCCAGCGTGTTGGCGACGGCCAGTTCCGCGTCGTTGTGGGCGTGGATGCCCAGAGGCGTCCGGAGGACCCGGCCCGCTTCTCGAACGAATCGCTCGACCTCTTCCGGAAGACTGCCGCCGTTGGTGTCGCACAGGACGATGCAATCCGCGCCTCCGCGCTCCGCCGCGCGGAGCGTGTCCAGCGCGTACTCCGCGTTCGCCCGGACCCCGTCGAAGAAGTGCTCGGCGTCGTAGATCACCTCCCGCCCCCTCCCCTTGATGTAGGAGACGGTGTCCTCGATCAGCTCCAGGTTCTGCTTGAGGGGGATGCGGAGGGCCTCGCGGACGTGGAAATCCCAGGACTTGCCGAAGATCGTGACCGCCGGGGTCCGGGAAGCCAGGAGGGCCTTGATGCTCGGGTCTTCCGAGACGCGGTGGCGGGCCCGGCGCGTGGCGCCGAAGGCGGCCAGGCGGGCGTGCTTGAGCGAGAGCGAGCGGGCGGCCTTGAAGAAGGCGATGTCCTTGGGGTTCGAGCCCGGCCAGCCGCCCTCGATGTAGTGGACGCCGAGCGCGTCCAGGCGCTCCGCGATCCTCAGCTTGTCCTCGGAGGAAAAGGAAACGTCCTCCGACTGCGCGCCGTCACGAAGGGTCGTGTCGTAGAGGGTTACACGGGGCGTCATCTTTGAGTCCTATGTCCAAGGTCCGAGGTCAAACGTCCAAGGTCCAAGGTCGAAGGTTCAAGGCTCGCATCCGCAAGGCGGTCTTCGACTTTCGAATTTTCAATTTCCAATTTACAATTTTCAATTTTCAATCTCGGACACACTATGACTACGCCTCCGCCGCCATTGCCCCCGGCTCCGCCCCAAGGTTGAAGGCGTCGTGCAGGACGCGCACGGCGAGCTCCGCGTACTTGAGGTCGATCACGCACGAGACCTTGATCTCGGACGTGGAGATCATGATGATGTTGATCCCCTCGCGCGCCAGCGTTTCGAACATCTTCGCGGCCACGCCCGAGTGCGAGCGCATCCCGACGCCCACGATCGAGACCTTCGCGATGTTCTCCTGGACGCTCAGGTCCTTCGCGCCGATGTCCGCGATGATCCCCCGGGCGATCTCCAGCGTCCGGGCGAGATCCGAGCGCGGGATCGTGAACGAGAGGTCCGTCAACCCGTGGCTCCCGATGTTCTGGATGATCATGTCCACGTTGATATTGGCTTCGGCGATCGCCCCGAAGATCCTCGCCGCGACCCCCGGCCGGTCGGGAACGCCGACGATCGTGATCTTCGCCTCGTTCTTGTTGTAAGTCACGCCCGAAACGACCACCCGCTCCATCGCCTCGTCTTCCCGCGTCACCAGCGTCCCCCCTCCCTCTCCCTCGTCGAAGCTCGACAGAACCCGGACTGGGACATTGTACTTCTTGGCGAACTCGACCGACCGCGTCTGGAGGACCTTCGCGCCGAGACTCGCCATCTCGAGCATCTCGTCGTAAGAGATACGGTCCAGCCGCCGGGCGTTCGGCGCGACGTTCGGGTCGGTCGTGTAGACGCCGTCCACGTCCGTGTAGATGTCGCACAGATCGGCCCCGAGGGCGGCGGCCAGCGCGACGGCCGTCGTGTCCGACCCGCCCCGCCCGAGCGTCGTCACGTCCGACTTCTCGTCGATTCCCTGGAACCCCGCTACGATGGGGACCTTCCCCTCGGCGAGGGCCTGCCTCACGCGGTCGGCCTCTATCCGCTCGATGCGCGCTTTCGTGTGGGCCGAGTCGGTCACGATCCCGACCTGCCGCCCGGTGAGAGACTCCGCGGGGCACCCCTCGTCGATCAAGCGCATCGCGAGCAGGGCGATCGTCACCCGCTCGCCCGTGGAAAGGAGCATGTCGAGCTCGCGCTCATCCGGCCGGCCGGCGATCTCGCGGGCCATCCGGACGAGCTTGTCCGTCTCGCCGCTCATGGCCGAGACGACGACCACGACCTGGTCCCCTTTCTCCCGCGCTTTCATCACGCGCCGGGCGACGTTCTTGATCCGCTCGACGCTCCCGACGGACGTCCCGCCGTATTTCTGGACGATCAGTGCCATGTGTCCGGCTCTCGGCATCAGTTCAGGCGGGTTCGGTGACCCGCCCTACGAAAGACCCCAGT
>CAKKSE010000037.1:3263-11873 GCA_919903025.1 Nitrospiria bacterium
ATTGAAAATTTGAAATCTCAAATTTCCAGCTTTTCCGGAAAAGTATATTCCTTCCCTCAGAACCCCATCAACCGCACGACGTCCTTCACGTCCGCGCGGGCCGCCAACGGCGGCGGCGAGACGGCGACGGCCCGGTCGGGATCCTTGAGACCGTGGCCCGTGAGCGTGCAGACGACGACATCGCCCGATCCGAAGACACCCCGGCCGGCCAATTTTCGGACCCCCGCGACGGATGCCGCGGAGGCCGGCTCGCAAAAGATGCCTTCCAGTGAGGCGATCATGCGGTACGCTTCGAGAATCTCCTCGTCCGTCACGGCGTCGATCCGCCCCCCCGATTCGTCGCGGGCGGCCGTCGCCCCGGCCCACGAGGCGGGGTTCCCGATCCGGATCGCCGTCGCCACCGTCTCCGGATTCTTGACTGGATGGCCGAGGACGATCGGGGCGGCCCCGGCCGCCTGGAAGCCGAGCATCCGGGGAAGGGAATCGACGATCCCGGCGCCCTTGTAATCCTTGTAGCCGCCCCACGCGGCCGTGATGTTCCCCGCGTTGCCGACCGGGAGGGCGTGGAAGTCCGGCGCCCGGCCGAGCTGATCGCACACCTCGAACGCGACCGACTTCTGCCCTTCGATCCGGAAGGGGTTGACCGAGTTGACGAGCGTCACCGGACAGCTCGCGGCGATCTCGCGGACAACGGCAAGGGCCTCGTCGAAGTTCCCCTTGAGCTGGATCACCGTCGCCCCGTGCATCATCCCCTGGGCGAGCTTGCCGAGAGCGATCTGCCCCTCCGGGATGACGACGAACGCCTTGAGGCCCGCGCGGGCGGCGTAGGCCGCGGCCGAGGCCGACGTGTTCCCCGTGGAGGCGCAGATCACGGCGCCGGAACCTTCTTCCGCGGCCTTCGAGATGGCGAGCGTCATCCCGCGGTCCTTGAAGGACCCCGTCGGGTTGGCGCCGTCGTACTTGAGGTGGAGGACGCCGGGAAACCCGATCGCTGACGCCAGACGGTCCGCCCTGAGGAGCGGCGTGTTCCCCTCGCGCAATGTCACGACGGGCGTCTTCTCCGTCACGGGGAAGAACTCCCGGTACGCCTCGATGATGCCGCGCCATGCGGCGGCCGGCGCGGCCCGCTCCACTCTCGTCACCGCTCGCTTCCCCCTTCCACCCGGATGAGCACCGTGGGCGCAGAAACTTCGGACAACCGGTCGATCTCGGCCAGCGCCGTCCGGACGTCCCGCTCCACAGCCGCGTGCGTCATGATGACGACGGGGACCGATCCTCCGGCCGCCCGCCCCTTTTGGATCACCGACTCGATGCTGATCCGGTTCGCGCCCAGCCGGCCGGCGATGGCCGCGAGAACGCCCGGCTCGTCGCGGACCGTGAACCGAAGGTAGAAGTGCGATACGATCTCGTCCATCCCCTTCATCCGGAGCGGCCGGCGTCCTTCGTCCGTGAACCCCAGGACAGGGACCCGCCCCGCGCTCCCCGTCCAGATGTTCCGAGCGATCGCCGCGAGATCGGCCACAACGGCGCTCCCCGTCGGCTCAGATCCAGCGCCGCGGCCGTAGTACAAAGTCGGCCCGACGCGATCGCCCACGACGTAGACGGCGTTGAAGACGTCCCCAACCTGGGCCAACAACGTCGTCTCCGGGACCATCGTCGGATGGACGCGCGCCTCGAACGTGTCGCCCTCCTGCTTGGCGATCGCGAGGAGCTTGATAGCATACCCGAACTCCCGCGCGAACTCGATGTCGAGCGGCGTCACGTGCGTGATCCCTTCCGTCGGAACGGCGGCCAGGTCGACCGGCGTCCCGAACGCGATCGCGGAGAGGATGGCGAGCTTGTGGGCCGAGTCTCCCCCGCCCACGTCGAGCGTCGGGTCCGCCTCGGCATACCCCAGCCTCTGGGCCTCGGCCAGCGCCGCCTCGAACGTCGAGCCTTCGTGGGACATCCGCGAGAGGATGTAGTTCGACGTCCCGTTGATGATCCCGTAGATCGCGCCTATCCGGTTGGCGACGAGAGATTCCTTGACGACCTGAATGATCGGGATGCCGCCGGCCACCGAGGCCTCGAATCCCACCTCCACGCCGGCCTTCGACGCGGCGGAGAAGATCTCGGCCCCCGACTCAGCCAGCAGGGCCTTGTTCGCCGTTGCCACGTGCTTTCCCTGGGCGATCGCTTCGAGGAGGAACGTCTTCGCCGGCTCGCGCCCCCCGATCAGCTCCACGATCACGTCGATGTCCGGCCGGCCGATCAGGGCCCGCGCATCATCCGTCAACAGCGAGCGGTCGACCTTGACCCCGCGGTCCCGCGTGAGGTCCTTGTCGGCGATTCCCGCCAGGACGATCTGCCCGCCCAGGCGCCGCTCGATGAGATCGGCGTTCTCCGTAAGGATCTTCACAACGCCGGCCCCCACCGTCCCGAAGCCGATGAGGCCGACGCGGATCGGACGGCGCGCCGTCACGACAGCACCCTGCGGATTCCCTGGACCGCCTGGCGGATCCGGTGCTCGTTCTCCACCAGCGCGAACCGGACGTGGCCGTCGCCGTATTCTCCAAACCCGATCCCCGGAGAGACGGCCACCCCGCCCTCTTCGAGGAGAAGCTTGGCGAACTCCAGCGACTTGCTGAACGTCTCTCCCTTCCGCTTCTTCGCCCGCCAGCGGGCCTTGAGCGTCTTATCGAGGCCGTCCGGGATCTTCGCCCAGACGAACATCGTCGCCTTGGGCTTCTCCACCTCCCACCCGATCCGATTGAGACCCCGGATCAGCGTGTCCCGCCTCTTCTGTGTGATCCCGACGATGTCCGCCACGCAATCCTGCGGGCCGTTCAGGGCAATGATCGAGGCGATCTGGATCGGCTGGAAGATCCCGTAGTCGAGGTAGCTCTTGATCTGCGTCAGCGCCGCCACCAGCTCCGGGTTCCCGCAGCAGAAGCCGACGCGCCAACCGGCCATGTTGTAGCTCTTGGTCAGAGAGAAGAGCTCCACGCCCACGTCCTTCGCGCCGGGAACCTGGAGGAACGAGGGCGCCTTGTACCCGTCGAACGTTAGATCGGCGTAGGCGAAGTCGTGCACCACGTAGACCTTGTGCTCGCGGGCGAACTCCACCACGCGCCGGAAGAAGTCGAGGTCGGTTACCCGCGTCGTCGGATTGTGCGGGTAGTTGATGATGAGGAACTTCGGACGCGGAGAGGAGAGCTTGTACGCCTCCAGGAGGTCCTCGAAGAAGTCGCCGTCGTCCCTCAGCGGCACGGACCGGACCTCGCCCCCGGCGATCACGACGCTGTACGAGTGAATCGGGTACGTCGGCGTGGGAACCAGGACCACGTCGCCGGGACCCGTCGTCGCGAGCATCAGGTGCGAGAGCCCTTCCTTCGACCCAATCGACACGATCGCCTCCCGCTCGGGGTCGATCTCGACGTCGAACCGCCTCTTGTACCAGGAGGCGATCGCGTGCCTCAGCTTCGTGATCCCGCGGGACGCGGAGTAGCGGTGGTTCCGCGGGTTCCGCGCCGCCTCCACGAGCTTGTCGACGATGTGCGGCGGCGTGGGACCGTCCG
This sequence comes from Nitrospiria bacterium, assembly GCA_919903025.1. Taxonomy (GTDB): domain Bacteria; phylum Nitrospirota; class RBG-16-64-22; order RBG-16-64-22; family RBG-16-64-22; genus RBG-16-64-22. The sequence continues at coordinate 6,821 of CAKKSE010000037.1, forward strand.
GGTTCCCCATCCCCAGGTCGATGATGTCCTCGCCCCGTCTCCGCGCCTCCGCCTTCATGGCGTTGACGATGGCGAACACGTAGGGGGGAAGGCGGCGGATACGGTCGAAACTTGATTCCACGACGAAAGGCCCCCGAAGGGCAGCACACCGTGCCTGCCCTACACTCCGGAAGTCCGCTCCCGGTCGAAGAGCGGATTGACTCGATCAGGATGCCAAGAGGAAAAGACCGCCAGGGAATGGGAGATCCGTCCCGGCCCCTGACGCTGGGAGGGAACCGACAAGAAACCCGCCCGAATTCGCGGCTATCTTAGCCGGATAGCTGGATATTGTCAAACGGCCAGAAACATTGAAGAAAGCCTTCAGTTCAGGCGGGTTCGATGACCCGCCCTACGAGAGGCCCCCGTAGGGCGGCACACCGTGCCTGCCCCGCGCTACTTCGCGCCTTTCGCGCCCTTCCTCGCGGCCGCGGCTCTGGCCCTGTCCCAGCGCGCTTTCTGGGAGGCGGCCATCTTGGCCTTCGTCTCGGCCGAGAAGCTGCGCTTCCGACGCCTCTTCCGCTCTCCCCGGTCCGGGAGCCCGGACCGGGGCGCTTCCTTCCCGGCGCCCAGCGCCGCCCGAAGAATGCGCTCGACGACCCTCTCGACGACGGGCTCGATCTTTTTTTCGAGATCGCCGACCCCCTTCTTGACGAGAGCCGCGATCATTCCTCTCATGTCGAACCCGCTCCCCGCCTGTCTTTGTCCTGCCATTTGATCCTCCTTTCCCGGTTCGAAACAAAACGAGACAAATGTCGCCTGGAGAGTACAAACGCGACGGGACAATTGCAAGACATTATTTGCTGCTTGGAGTCTCGCCTTGACACAGATAAACCGAACGGAGGACACTGATCTCTCAAATGAGACAAACAACGATCGCGAATCAAGCCGCCAGGATCGAGAAACAGATCGCCGGAGCCGTAATCTCGTTTGCCCGAAGGTACCGTTGTCTTTCTCCGGGTGAGCGTATCGTCGTCGCCGTCTCCGGCGGGCCCGACTCGACCGCCCTCCTTCACGTCCTGCACCGGCTCTGCCCGGCGCGGAATCTCGCCCTCCATGTCGCGCACGTCCACCACGGCCTCCGCGGGGCGGAGGCGGACGAAGACGCCGCCTTCGTGCAGAAAACGGCGTCCGATCTCGGCCTTCCTCACGAGACAATCTGCGTCGACGTGCGGACGCGGGCTCAGCAGGACCGGTCGTCCCTCGCCGTCGCCGCCCGGGCCGCGCGGTACGAGGCCATCGAAGCTGTCCGCGTCCGGTGCGGCGCGTCTTGCGTGGCGACGGCCCACACGATGGACGACCAGGCAGAAACGGTCCTCATGCGCCTGATCCGGGGGACCGGACCGGCGGGACTCGCCGGCATCCCGTCCCGGCGCGGAACGATCGTCCGCCCCCTTCTCTCCGTCCGCCGCGCTTCCCTCGCCGTGTACCTCGGCGCCAGGGGGATCTCCTTCCGGATCGATTCGTCGAACGCCGATCTCCGCCAGGCGCGGAACCGGATTCGCGGCGAGCTTCTGCCGCTCCTTTGTTCCTACAATCCCCGGATCGTCCCGGCCCTTGCGCGTCTGGCGGACATGGCTCGCGAGGAAGAAACGGCTTTCGACGAGGTCTTGTCTCTTTTCGATCCCGCCGGCGCCGAGACGGCCGTCCGCCTCCTCAGGGAACGCCCGCCGGAGGCGGTCCTGAGAAGGCTCGTTTCTCAGCAGGTCGCGCGGGAGACCCGACGGTTCGTCTCGCCCGGCGCGGGCGAAGTCGGCCGCCTGACATCCCTCCTTGTCCGCGGGAAGCCGGGAGACCGGACGCCCCTGGCCGCGGGCGACTGGGGAGTCCGCGGATACGACGGCCTGCTCATCCGCTCCGCCCGCGGCGGACCCGTCCGCCCACTGCCGGAGACGGCGCTGGCCGTTCCCGGCGAAACGGCCGTCCCCGCCCTTGGAATCCGCATCAAGGCGGAGACGGAGAGAAGGGAAACGGAGAGGGGGGGAAGAACGCGCCTCGCCGTTCTCGACGCGGACAGGATCGAGGGTTCTCTCGTCGTCCGGACGCGGAGACCCGGCGACCGAATCTCCCCTCTCGGAATGAAGGGCACGAAGAAGCTCCAGGACGTTCTCGTGGACGCCAAGGTCCCGAGAGACGAGCGCGACCGGGTTCCCATCGTCGCCGATGCCCGGGGAATCGTCTGGGTCGTCGGCCTGCGCCTCGACCGGCGCGCCGCGGCCGTCCCCGAAACCCGCCGCCTGCTGGCCTTGACCGTCACGAGCCCGGGCTGACGGCGCGCTTGTCAGCAAGCCCGAGGGTATGTTAACTTAAGAACAAAAAGCCGGCTCAACGGCCGGTAAAACCTATCTCCATGAAACATAAGAGGAAACAAACAGCGTGAACAACTTCTACAAGAACCTCTCCCTGTGGCTCATCATCGGCCTCGTCATGATCCTCCTCTTCCAGCTCGTCAACACGCAAAAGAGCCCGGACGAGGAAGTGCCTTTCTCCGACCTCCTGGCGAAGGTCGATCAGGGCCAGGTGGAAGAGGTCACGATCCAGGAAAACGAGATCGCCGGCAAACTCAAGGGCGGAAAGAAGTTCCGGACCTACGCCGCCAACTACCCCGACCTGGTCAAGGACCTTCGCGCCAAGGGGGTCAAGATCACGGCGAAGAGGCCCGAGGGCCAGCCGGTCTACATCCAGTTCCTCATCACGTGGGGACCGATGATCGTGATCGTGGCGCTCTGGATCTTCTTCATGCGCCAGATGCAGACGGGAGGCAACAAGGCCCTCTCGTTCGGCAAGAGCAAGGCCAAGCTCATCTCCGATAAGTCGAACAAGGTGACGTTCGCCGACGTGGCGGGCATCGACGAAGCGAAAGAGGAGCTCCACGAGATCATCGACTTCCTGAAGGACCCCCAGAAGTTCACCAGGCTCGGCGGGAAGATCCCCAAGGGCGTCCTCCTCATGGGGCCGCCGGGCACGGGGAAGACGCTCCTCGCCCGCGCGATCGCCGGCGAGGCGGACGTCCCGTTCTTCTCGATCTCCGGATCGGACTTCGTGGAGATGTTCGTGGGCGTCGGCGCGTCGCGCGTCCGTGACCTTTTCGAGCAGGGGAAGAAGCACGCTCCCTGCCTTATCTTCATCGACGAGATCGACGCCGTCGGGCGGCACCGAGGGGCGGGCCTGGGGGGCGGGCACGACGAGCGGGAGCAGACTTTGAACCAGCTCCTCGTCGAGATGGACGGCTTCGAAGCGAACGAGGGCGTCATCCTGATCGCCGCGACGAACCGCCCGGACGTCCTGGACCCGGCCCTGCTGAGACCCGGCCGGTTCGACCGCCAGGTGGTCGTGAGCCGGCCCGACATCCGGGGGCGGCTCGGCATCCTCAAGGTCCACACGCAGAAGATCCCTCTCGCCGAGGACGTCGATCTCGAAATCGTGGCCCGCGGCACGCCCGGTTTCTCGGGCGCCGACCTCGCGAACCTCGTGAACGAGGCCGCCCTGATCGCCGCGCGGCAGGACAAACCCAAGGTCGAAGGGAAAGACCTGGACTCGGCCAAGGACAAGGTGATGATGGGCGTCGAGCGGAAGAGCGTCATCATCTCCGAGGAGGAGAAGCGGAATACGGCGTACCACGAGGCGGGGCACGCCCTGGTCGCCAAGCTGATCCCCGGGACCGACCCGATCCACAAGGTCACGATCATCCCGCGGGGCCGGGCTCTCGGCCTCACGCAACAGCTCCCCATCGACGAGCGGTATACCTACCCCCGCGTCTATCTCCTGAACGAGATCGCGATCCTCATGGGCGGGCGGGCCGCGGAGGAGACCGCCCTCGGCCACATGACGACGGGGGCGGGGAACGACATCGAGCGCGCCACGGAGCTCGCCAGGAAGATGGTCTGCGAGTGGGGAATGAGCGACGCCCTGGGGCCTCTCGCGTTCGGGAAGAAGGAAGAGCAGATCTTCCTCGGCCGCGAGATCGCCCAGCACCGCGATTACAGCGAGAGCACGGCCATCGAGATCGACCGCGAGGTGCGCCGGATGGTGACGGAGAACTACGATCGGGCCAAATCGCTCCTGAAGGAGCACTTCCACGTCCTCAAGGCCCTGGCCGAAGACCTCCTGGAGCGGGAAACGCTCGATTCCGCCCAGATCGACGAGGTCATCACGCGCGCGTCCACACGGCCCGCCGCCGGCGTCTCGTCCGAAGAGCCCGCCCCCGCCCCGGCTTGACGCCTTTCATCCTCGCCTGGGGCCGCTGGCGCCTCGACCTCTCCGCCCGTCCCCTGGTGATGGGGATCCTGAACGTCACTCCTGACTCTTTCTCCGACGGGGGGAGATACGCGGCCGCCGACGCCGCCGTGCGGGCGGGCGAGCGGATGGTCGAGGAGGGCGCGGACATCATCGACGTGGGCGGGGAATCGACCCGCCCCGGCGCCCCCGAAGTCTCCGCCGAGGAAGAAATTCGGCGGGTCGTTCCCGTCGTCGAGGCGCTGGCATCCCGCCTGCCCGTGCCCGTCTCGATCGACACATCGAAAGCTGTCGTCGCAAAGGCGGCGCTTTCCGCCGGCGCGGCGATCGTTAACGACGTGACGGCCCTCGCGGGCGATCCCGGGATGGGGGACGTCGCGGCGCGCGCGGGCGTCCCCGTCGTCCTCATGCACATGCGCGGAACGCCCCGGACGATGCAGGCCGACCCGGAGAACCTCGCTTACGGCGACGTCGTGGCCGACGTCCGGGCACAGCTTTCGGACCGGCTCTCGCGGGCACAGCACGCGGGGATCGACCCGGCGCTCACGATCGTCGATCCCGGGATCGGCTTCGCCAAGACCGCACAGCAGAACCTCGCCCTGATCGCCCGGCTGGGCGAGCTTGCGTCCCTGGGCCGGCCGATCCTCGTCGGCCCTTCCCGCAAGTCGTTCATCGGCCATGTCCTGGATCTTCCCGTGAGCGAGCGGCTGGAGGGAACGGCCTCAGCCGTCGCGATCGCCGTGATGAACGGCGCCCACATCGTCCGCGTCCACGACGTCGG
>CAKKSE010000037.1:11973-22169 GCA_919903025.1 Nitrospiria bacterium
CCGTCGCGATCGCCGTGATGAACGGCGCCCACATCGTCCGCGTCCACGACGTCGGTCCCATGGTCCGAGTCGTCCGCATGGCCGCCGCGATCCGGGAGGCGGGAAGGTAGGGCAGGATTGGAAATTGGAAATCAATAATTGGAAATTGAAAATTGGAGATTGGAGATCAAGAATTGAAAATTGAAAATTGGAAAACTGAGGATCGGCGGGAGATCAGTGCAGGAACGGAAGCCGGAAGAGCAGAAAGAACCCGTTGAACGCGAGGAAGGCGCCGAGGGATGCCGCGCCCGCGGCGAAGTAGAAGATGGGCCGGGAGCCGGACAGGATCGAGACCGACGCCATGACGATTGCGATCTGGAGCAGGACCTCGGCGTAGTCGAAGTAGGGGTCCTTCCGCTGGTTCACGTCCCGCTCGCGCTCGAGTTTCTTCGCCTCCGCCTCGATCTCCTTCTTCTCCGTCTTGTACCGCGTCTCCTCCTCGGCCGCCTTCTTCATAAGCGATTCGATCTTCGCCCGGACCTCCGGCTTCATCGAGCCGCCCCGCTCGGCCAGCGCCGCCTCCGCCTGCATCTTCTGGATCTTGTACAGGTGCTCCCGGATCACCTTCGCCTGGTAGAAGGCCCACTGGTCGGAGGACTGCTGTTGGGCCAACAGCATCTCCTTCATCGCGTTGTTCCCGCCCAGCGAGGCGATGGCCAGGATCACGGCGAAGACGGCCGTCACCAGCGCTACCCGCCGCGTGAACGTCTTGGCCTTCACCTCTTCCAGCTCTTCGGGATTCGGAAGCTCAACTTCGGACATCGGACCCTCCCATTTCAGCGAGACCCGCACAAGGGGACCGAATATTACCAACGGACCGGACGGAAGGTCAATCGCTCCCCGTTCGGCCGGTTGATATCCCCGGATGGATGCGGTAGTATCTGATCGCGCTGACTTCCGTCGCCGCGGCGCTTTCGCGGCCCATGAGGAGCTGCGTCCGTGACACCGTTGCGCGTCTCCCTTCCCCGGCTTCCCCGGCGCTGGCCCATCGGCCTGAAGCTCTTCGCCCTCATCGCGGCCGTCGCCGTGATCCCCCTCGTCATCGGCTTTGCCCTGAGCTACCGGGAAGGGAAACGAATCCTCCTGGAGCAAGGCATCCACCACCTCGACGCCCACGCCGAGCAGTTGGGCCGGCAGATCGACGCCTTCTTCGCCGAGCGTCTCAGCGCGGCCCGGGGCCTGGCGGAGGACGAGGTCATCCGGCGCGGCCTGGGACGGGCCCTTCCCGCCTGGGACGCGGAACAGCGGCTCGGCTCGCTCCTTCGCTCTCACCCGGAACTGATCGGCGTCTCCCTGGTAGACCGAAGCGGCGCTGTCCGGCGCTCGGCCGGTCAGAAAGTCCTTGAACACGCCGACGGGCGAACGTTCTTCACGCGGGCGCTGGAAGGCTCCCCTGCGGTCTCGCGGCCGTTCCTTGAAGGAGGCCGGCCAATTCTAGCCTTCGCCTCTCCCGTGAAAAACGAGGGAGAAGAGGTCGCGGGCGTTCTCGTCGTCTACACCCCGGCCGAGGAACTCTGGAAAATCGTCGAGGAAGCGCGCGACAGGGTCATCCAGGGGAGCGTGGCGATCATCTCCGACCGGAACGGCATTCGCCTGGCCCATTCCACCCGGCGCGACCTCATTTTCCGGTCATGGGCGCCCCTTCCCGAGAAGGAAGCGCGGGACCTCCTGTCGCGGAGAGATCTGGGAAGCGACGTGAGCGCCGTCCCCGCAACGGATCTCGACGACGTTCACAAGGCAGTCCGCGAGGCCCAGCCTCCCCGCCAGCTCAAGCATCGGCTGGTCATCGGGGGAACGTACCATTCCGTTCTCGTCCCGCTCCGCGGCACCGACTGGATCGTCATTCACTCCTTTCCCGAGGAAGGCCTCCTGGCCCCCCTCCAGGAGCTGCGCCGCCAGTTCGCCCTCTACCTGGCGCTTGTCCTGGCCGTGGCCGTCGCGGTCAGCTTGGCGGCGACGTGGTACGCTCTCCGTCCCGTCCGGCTCCTGACCGGGGCGGCCGAGCGCGTCCGCGCGGGCGATCTCACGGCGGCGGTCGATCTCAACCAGCGCGACGAGATCGGGGCCTTCGCCCGGACGTTCAACGAGATGATCCGGCAGATCGCGGGGGACCGGGAAGCCCTGTCCTGGTCGCTGAAGCAGGTTCAACTGCTTCAGGAATACTACGAGGAGATCATCCGGGAGGCCACGGTCGTCGTCTTCCTGATAGGCGCCGACGGCCGGGTGAGGCACGCCAACCGGAAGGCCGAGGAGGTCCTGGGGTACGCGGCCGATGAGCTGGCGGGGATGACCTGCGACGCGCTCCAGGCGGTCCAAAGCGAACGCTTCCACCGGCGGATTGCACGGATGTTCGAGGAACGGGGAAAGATCGAGCGCGAAGAGATCCTGCTTCGGGCCAGGGACGGGGGCATCCGGCACCTCGTCTGCACGCTCAGCACGCTGACGAACCCCCAGGGGGAGCCGGAGGCGGCGGTCTTCGGCCTCGACGTGACGGAGGAGCGGCACCTCCAGGAGAAGTGGGAGCGGATCGAGAAACTCGCCTCCCTGGGACAGCTCGCGGCCGGCGCCGCCCACGAGATGAAGAACTACCTGACGCCGATCCTGGGATACACGGATCTCATCTGCCATCGCGGGAAGATCGCCGGCGAGGACCGGCAGGACGTCGAACGGATCGTGAAGAGCGCGAAGGGACTCGAGCGGCTGGTCAAGCAATTGGCCGGCTGCGCCCGCCCATCCAAGGACAAGATGGAGCCTGTCGACGTCTCTTCCGTCATCGAGGAGGTTCTAGCCTTCCTGCAGAAAGACCTGGCCCGGAAGCAGATCGCCGTCGATCTCCTCGTCGAGCCCGTTCCGCCCGTCCTCGCCGACCAGGGCGCGCTTGAGCAGGTCTTCCTGAACCTGATCTTGAACGCCGTCCAGGCGATGAGCAGCGGGGGGACGCTCCGGGTAAAAGCGGCCCCGTGTCCCGACGGATCCGTCGAGGTCGACATCGCGGACACGGGACCGGGGATCCCCGAGGAAACACTTCCGCGCCTCTTCACGCCGTTCTTCACGACCAAACCGGCCAGCGAGGGAACGGGGCTGGGGCTCTTCATCTGCCGCCAGATCCTCGAGCGGATGGGCTCCCGGATCGACGTCCGGAGCCGTCCGGGCGAGGGGGCGACGTTCATGCTCCGTCTCGTCCCGGCGCGCTAGGTTGACAGGTTGATGGGCGAGAGTCCTTGAGAAAACCGTCAAACTCGCTATAATAGCGGCTCCATGGGAAGGAGCCTGGAAATGAACGCACCCCTCGCAAGGCGGCTCTTCGGGACGGACGGCGTCCGGGGCAAGGCGAACATCGACCCGATGACTCCCGAGACGGCCGTCCGGCTGGGCCGTGCCGCCGCCCACATCTTCCGGAACGGCCACGCCCGGCACCGGATCGTCATCGGCAAGGACACCCGCCTCTCCGGCTACATGCTCGAATCGGCGCTCACGGCGGGCATCTGTTCGATGGGCGTAGACGTCCTCCTCGTGGGCCCTCTGCCCACGCCGGGGATCGCCGCCGTCACCCGCTCTCTCCGGGCCGACGCCGGCATCGTCATCTCGGCTTCGCACAACCCCTTCGAGGACAACGGGATCAAGTTCTTCTCGCGCGACGGGTTCAAACTGCCCGACGAGATGGAGCGCCGGATCGAGGAGCTGGTCGCCGGAGACGAGCTCGACCACCTCCGGGCAACCGGACGAGAGGTCGGGAAGGCCTTCCGCGTGGACGACGCCATCGGCCGGTACATCGAGTTCGTGAAGAACGCCGTCCCCCGCGGAATGACGTTCGACGGCCTCACGGTCGTCGTCGACTGCGCCAACGGCGCGGCCTACAAGGTCTCCCCCACCGTCCTCCGCGAGCTCGGCGCGACGGTCATCACGATGAACGACCGCCCGGACGGCGTGAACATCAACGCCGACTGCGGCTCGCTCCATCCGGAGGGGATCCGCGAGGCCGTGCGCGCCCACGGCGCGGACATGGGGATCGCCCACGACGGGGACGCCGACCGCGCCATTTTCGCCGACGAGACGGGCCGCACCGTCGACGGGGACCAGGTCATGGCGATGTGCGCCCTCGACCTCCACGCCGAGGGGAAGCTCCGCCGGAACACGCTCGTGGCGACGGTCATGAGCAACCTGGGCCTCGATCTCGCGATGCGCCGGGCCGGAATCAAGATCGAGAAAACGCCCGTCGGCGACCGGTACGTCGTGGATGCGATGCGGCGGGGCGACTTCAATCTTGGAGGCGAGCAGTCCGGACACATCGTCTTCCTGGACGACAACACGACGGGCGACGGGATCGTCACCGCCCTCCACGTTCTCACGCTGATGAAGAAGTCCGGCAAGCCGCTCTCCGCCCTCGCGAGCGCGATGACCGTCCTCCCCCAGGTGATGATCAACATCCCGGTCCGGGACAAACCGGAGATCGACTCGATCCCCTCCGTGGCCCAGGCCATCCGCGAAGCGGAGGGGCGTCTTTCGGGGAGCGGACGGATCCTCGTCCGCTACTCCGGCACCGAGCCGCTCGCCCGGGTCATGGTGGAAGGCGAGAGCGAGGACGCGATCCGGACCGTGGCGCGAGACATCGGAGACCGCCTGAAGGCGGCCATCGGAGCCTGACGACCGGACCCCCCATGCGCCGCGCCGTCGGATTCATCGTTTATCTTCTTGTCCTCGGGTCGGCCGCCGGGGCGGGCGTCACCCTGCTCGCGCCCCAGATCCCGTCCCAGGCCTCCGGATACTACGCCACCGCGCTCAAGACCGGCTCCGACCTCGTCGGCAAGCACATGACGATCACCGATCCCAAGCTCCAGTATTACATCGTCCACGGATACCTCGCCCTCGGCGCCGTTTTCCTGCTGGTCCTGATCTACGCTCCGTACGGGCTCATGGCCAAGCGGATCGGCTGGCTCAAGCCGCGGGCCCGCGAAGCCAAGGTGGGCGTCCTGGGAAACCGGAAGATCGTCCGAACGGCCCACAAGAGCCTGAAGGCTGGCGATTTCGCCGGCGCCGGAGAGGCGTTCGAGGCGGCCGGGGCCTACAAGGAAGCGATCGACGCCTACCTCAAGGGAGACCTTTTCGAGCGGGCCGCCGAGGCCTGCGAACGCGCGAACAATCCCGACAAGGCGATCGAGTATTACGAGAAGGCGAAGAGCATCCAGCGCGCGATCGACCTCGCCGTCAAGGTCGAGAACTACTCGCTGGCCGGCGAGATTTTCTACCGGAACGACTCGAAGCGGCTTGCGGCCGAGATGTTCGAGCGGGGAGATATGCCGGCCCGGTCAGCGAAGGTCTACGCCGAGGTGGAGGAGTTCCCCAAGGCGGCGGCCATGTACCGCAAGGCCGGCCAAGGCGTCAAGGCCGCCGAGGCGTACGTGCAAGCGTACAACGAGGAAAGGACGGCGATCGAGCGGATCGTGGCATCGCGGGAGCAGGAAGAGCGGGTCCTTGGGTTCGCGGCAAGCGCGGGAGAGCTGTTCGCGGAAGCGGGCCGGTTCGACAAGGCCGGCGAGATGTTCGAAGCGGGCAAGGCGTTCGACCGGGCCGCGGCGGCCTACGTCAAGGGGGGCCAGCCGGAAAAAGCGGCTAAGGCTTACGTGACCGCCGGCGACCTCATGAAAGCGGCCGAGTTCTATCAGGCCGCGGGCAACCGCCAGCGCGCGGCCGAGATGATCGCGGAAGTCCGACTTAAGGAAGGAAAGACCGGCCAGGCCGCGGAGATGTTCGAGGACGCGGGAGACATGGTTCGGGCGGGCGAGCTCTACGAGGAGGTGGGGCGCCCCGCGGACGCCGCCAGGGTCCTCGCGGAGGCGGGCCAGTACCAGACGGCCGCCGATCTCTACCTGCGGGCCGGAGATCACTCGAAGGCCGCCGAGATGTACGCTCTCTCGGGCGACTACACGCAGGCCGCGGAACGCTTCGAGGCGGGCGGCGACGTCGAGAAGGCCGCGCAGTATTACGAGCGGGCCGGCTCCTATTACCGGGCGGGGAAGATCCACCGGCAGGCCGGATCCCTCGACCGGGCCATCGAGACGCTCCAGCGCGCGGAGCGCGGCGCCGCCGAGTACCGCGAGGCATGCGCGCTTCTGGGCGAGCTTTTCATGGAGCGCGACCAGGCCGGTCTCGCCCGCGACCGCTTGAAGGAGGCGACGGCCGGCGAACCGGTCTCGCTCGGAAACCTTAAGCCGTACTTCCACCTGGCTGTTCTGGACGAGAAGGAAAGCCGGTTCGCCGACGCTCTCGCCCTATTCGAGAAGATCCAGGCCGTGAACCTCCAGTTCCCGGGGATCGCGGAAAAAATCAAGGATGCCCGCGCCCGGCTTAAGGAGCAGGGACCCGTCGGCGCCCCGCCCCCGACCGCGCCGGGACCCGCCCAGGCCCCCGCGTCGGCCCGCTACCGGCTCATCGAGGAGATCGGGCGCGGCGGGATGGGGATCGTCTACAAGGCCCACGACACGGTCCTTAACCGCGTGGTCGCCTACAAGATCCTCCCGGAAACGTTCCGGCAGAATCCTACGATTCTCCAGCGGTTCACGAGCGAGGCGCGCGCGGCGGCCGCCCTCAACCATGCCAACATCGTCACGGTCTACGACTTCGGGCAGGACGGGGAGAAGAACTTCATCACGATGGAATACGTCGAGGGGACCACCCTCAAGCAGGTCCTGGCCGGGGCCGAACGCCTCCCGCTCCAGAAAGCCGCGAAGTACTTCTATCAGATTCTCCGCGGGATGGAGTACGCCCACGAGAAGCGGGTCATCCACCGGGACCTGAAACCGTCGAACATCATGATCACGAAGGAGGACCGGGTGAAGATCATGGACTTCGGCCTCGCCAAGATCGTGGACGAAGCCACCCTCACCGATCCCGGGCGGGTCTCCGGCACCCTTATCTATATGTCCCCCGAGCAGATCCGGGGCGAGAAGGTCGACCTGCGGAGCGACGTCTACTCCCTCGGCGTCATCTTCTACGAGCTGTTGACCAACTGGCCGCCCTTCTTCTCGGGAGACATCGGGTACCAGCACCTGAACACGCCCGTGCGCCCGCCCCGCGATCGCTTTTCCGACGTCCCCGCCGCGTTCGAGAACATCGCGATGAAAGCCCTGTCCAAGGACCCGGCCACCCGCTACGGCTCCGTGGCCGAGATCCTGGCCGACCTGCTCAAGATCGTGAAGATCACGAAGACCTGACCCGCTCTTCTCATGGATGAGGCGAACGGAAACGAACTCGACAGGTAAACCAGGCGGCCTCGCCCCGCCCGGCCCCCTGGCTCTCGCGGCCGGCGGGCTCGCCTGCGGCATCTTCGCGGCCGACATCCTCCCCTGGACTCCCGGCCTCCTTCTCCTGCTCGCCCTCGCCCTTGCCGTTCTGCGGCTGTCGCCATGGCGGAATCCCATCCGTTCCGCGCCCCTCTGGCTCGTTCTTCCATTCGTCCTGGGATTCGCCCTCCACGGCGCGAAATCGCTCTCGCCCCCGTCTCCGCTCGTCGAGGCCGCCCGGGCCGGATTGGAGGGGACCCTCCAAGGGAGGGTCAGAGAAGTCCGGACGATGGGCGGGCCGGCCGATCCCGGCAGCAGGGTCCGGATCGCGGTCGACGCCGAGACCTGGGAGCCGGCGGCCGAGCGGGACAAAGCCCTCGGACGACGCCCTGTCTCCGGAATCGTCCGTCTCGGCTCGCCGCCGCTCCCCATCTCTCCCGGCGATCTCGCGGAGTTCCCCGTCCGCCTGAGGCCTCCTGTTCCGTTCCGGAACTTCGGCGCGGACGAAAAAGAGCGGTACCTGGGACGTCTGGGAATCGCCGCGTCCGGCTCGGTCACCGTCCCCTCGGCCGTCCGCGTGACGCATCGCCCTTCTCCAGCGGCCGCGTCCCCCGTCGCCGAGTGGCGGACGCGGATCGAGAAGATCATCGCCCGCTCCTTCCCGACAGCCGAGGGATCCGTCCTCTCGGCCCTGGTGATCGGCGAGGAACGGGCGATCCCCCAGGGGACGAGGGACGACTTTCAGTCAGCCGGCGTCACGCACATTCTCTCCGTGTCCGGCTCGCACATGGGCCTCATCGCCCTCGTCTGCGGCGCGTCGGCCGTGCTGTTCCTCCGCATCCTCCCTTCGAGGCTGATCCTGGCGGTCACGCGGCGCGTCTCGCCGCTCAAGGCCGCCGCCCTGACAGCCCTCCCCGTCGTCTCCGGCTACGCCCTCCTTTCGGGGGCAGCCGTTCCCACCGTCCGCGCCTGGGTCATGATCGCCGTCTACGCGGCCGCCGTTCTCATCGACCGCGAGCGGCAGGTCCTGGACGCCCTGGGTCTCGCCGCCGTCCTGATTCTCATTCACAACACGCAGACGCTCTTCCAGATCGGCTTTCAGCTCTCGTTCCTCTCCGTCGCCGCCATCGCCCTGGTTTCCTCCTGGAAGGAGAGGGAAGACCCTCTCCTGGCGGCCGCTCCCCGATCGCTCCGAACGAAACTCGCCGACGCCGCCCGGGGGGCCCTCGGCGTGAGCGCCGCGGCGCTGGCCGTCACGGCCCCCGTCACGCTTCACCACTTCCAGCAGGCTTCGCTCGCCGGGATCGTCTCCAACATCGTCGTCATCCCCTTCGCGGGATTCATCCTGGTCCCCGCCGGCCTGCTCCTTTCGCTCGCGTCCCTGACAGCCTCGTCGGAGACGTTCATCGGAGCGCCTCTCCTGTCTCCCCTTCTCACGCTCTTTCTCCGAACCGTATCCTTCTTCGCCGGCCTTCCCGGCGCGTCTTTTCACTCCGCGCCCCCTCCCGCCGCGCCCATGCTGATGGCCGTTCTCGCCGTCTTCGTCCTCGTCGGACCGCGCCGCTTGGCCGGCCGGCGGATCGCTCTCGCCGGCGTCCTCCTGGCCGCGGCCCTGCTGGCTTGGACGGCGCCCGCCTTCATCGAAAGCCGGCGGTCCCGCGCCTGCGCCACGTTTCTCGATGTCGGGCAGGGCGACTCAGCCTGGGTCCGCGCTCCCGACGGCCGCGTCATCGTCGTGGACGCGGGGGGAGCGCCGGTCGACGCGCCCGATCCGGGGCGTCTCGCCGTCGAGCCCGCCCTCCGCCGGGCGGGCGTCCGCCGGATCGACGTCCTCGTGCTCAGCCACGCCCATCACGACCACATCGGCGGAACGCGGCACCTTCTCGGCCGCTTCCCCGTCGGGGAGGTCTGGGACGCGGGTCTCCATCAGGACCTTCCGTCCTACCGCGGCCTGCTGGGCGAAATCGAGCGGCGCGGCGTCCCCGTCCGCGTCCTCAATTTCCCTTCTCCCGCAGCCGACTTCGGCGGACTCAGGATAGACGTCCTTCATCCCCCCGCCGGGTACTTCCCGCACTCGCCGCGGGGACCGTATGCCGACGAGAACTCCCTGTCGCTCGTCCTCCGGCTCTCCCTGGGAGACGTTTCGTTCCTTCTGCCGGGCGACCTCGAGGAAGAAGGGGAGCGTGAGATCGCGGCCTTCGGGCAGGAGCTGAGGAGCACGATCCTCAAGGCGCCCCATCACGGCGGCCGGACGTCCAGCACCGAGACCCTTCTCGCCGCCGTCCGGCCGCGCCTCGTCGTCGTCTCCGCCGGCAGGCGGAACCGTTTCGGCCATCCCCACGCCGAGACGCTTTCGCGCTACGACGCTTTCGGCGTCCCAATTCTGCGCACGGACCGCGACGGCGCGGTCCGGGTCTGTACGGATGGAAGGACTTACGGGATCGAGACGGCCGAATCGTCGAGAGACCGGCCGGCGCTTTCGCTCCGTCCGTTCAGCTGGGACCCGGCGAGGGAATGGAAGAATGTGTCGAGGCTCTTCGTGGGAAGCGGAAACGATTGGGGCGGGTCCAGTGACCCGCCCTACGAGAACCATTCAACACCCCCGTAGGGCAGCGCTCCGCGCCTGCCCAAACGAATTCGGCGGGTCCGGTGACCCGCCCTACGAAAACCATCCAAGAATTCGGCGGGTCCGGTGACCCGCCCTACGAAAACCATCCAAGAATTCGGCGGGTCCGGTGACCCGCCCTACGAAAACCATCCAAGAACCGTCCTTCGTAGGGCAGCGCTCCGCGCCTGCCCGGATTGAAAATTGTAAATTGAAAGGCTCATCGCGCACTCGTGTGGGTAAAAACAGGGTCTGAAGCGCGGCCAGCCCCT
>CAKKSE010000038.1:0-3327 GCA_919903025.1 Nitrospiria bacterium
GATGTCCTCGATCTTCCGTGGGGGCTCGAGATCTACGGCCTGCTCACGCGGTGGAACCCGCTCAACGTCAAGCGCCCCTACGCCCTTCCGTACAACGGCAAGAACGTCCTCGTCGTCGGGATGGGACCGGCAGGATATACGCTCTCGCAGTTCCTCCTGAACGAGGGGTTCGGCGTCGTGGGCGTGGACGGACTCAAGATCGAGCCGCTCCCCGCCGACCTCGTCGGCGACGACAAGACCCCGCCCCGCCCCGTCCGGAACTGGCGGGAGGAGATCGAACGGGAGCTGGACGCGCGTATCCTGGCCGGTTTCGGCGGCGTCGCCGAGTACGGGATCACCGTCCGGTGGGACAAGAACTTCCTGAGCGTCATCCACATCACGCTCATGAGGCGGCGAACGCTCCGCGTCTTCGGCGGGACGCGCTTCGGCGGGACGCTCACGGCGGACGACGCCTGGAAGCTCGGGTTCGACCACGTCGCCATCGCGGCGGGGGCCGGCCGGCCGACGGTCGTCGAGATCAAGAACAACCTGATCCGCGGCATCCGGAAGGCTTCGGACTTCCTCATGGCCCTCCAGCTCACGGGCGCGGCCAAGCGCGAATCGATGGCCAACCTCCAGGTGCGCCTGCCGGCCATCGTCATCGGCGGGGGGCTCACGGCGATCGACATGGCGACGGAGCTCATCGCCTACTATCCCCAACAGGTCGAGAAGATCCTTGACAGGTACGAAACGCTCGCGGGGGAGTTGGGCGAGGAGGCCGTTCTGAAAACGTTCGACGCCGAGGAGAAGGAGATTCTCCTGAACGAGTTCCTTCCGCACGGCCGGGAGGTCCGGGCGGAGCGCGCCCGCGCGGCCGGGGCAGGGGAGTCGCCGAACTTCGTCCCCCTGGTCCGGAAGTGGGGCGGCGTCAGGATCCTCTACCGCCGGGCGATGACCGAGGCGCCCGCCTACCGCCTGAACCACGAGGAGATCATCAAGAGCTTCGAAGAAGGCGTCGTCTTCATCGAGCACATGAACCCCGTGGAGGCGTTCGCCGACGGGTACGGGGCCCTCAAGGAGATGACGTTCGAGCGGCAGAAAAACGTGGACGGAAAGCTCAGGGGAACGGGCGAGATCCTCTCGTTCCCCGCGCGGGCCTGTTTCGTCGCCGCGGGAACGACGCCGAACATCATCTACGAGAAGGAGTTCCCCGGAACGTTCGCGATGGACCGTAAGAAGAAGTTCTTCCAGCGGCATCGTCTCGTGGACGAAGGGGGATCGCGGCGGGTCGAGCCGATGGCCGACGACGCGCCGGAGCCTTCCGTCTTCACTTCGTACTCGAAGGACGGGAAGTTCATCACCTACTACGGCGACAACCACCCGGTGTACGCGGGGAACGTCGTCCGCGCGATGGCGTCGGCCCGCGACGGGTACAACGATATCGTCCGCCTCTTCGAGAAGGAGACCGCCGGTCTCGACCCCAAGGACCAGTCCTCGCGCGACGCGGCGCTTGCGAACCTGTTCGACGCGCTCGAGGCCGGCCTCAGGCCGCGGGTCGTGAAGGTGGAACGCTTGACGCCGCAGATCGTCGAAGTGACGGTCAAAGCTCCATTCCAGGCTAACCGGTTCCAGTCGGGGCAGTTCTTCCGTCTCCAGAACTACGAGAGGAACGCGCACCGGCTGGAGGGCACGACCCTCGCGATGGAAGGCCTCGCCCTCACGGGCGCCTGGGTCGATCGCGAAAAGGGGCTCCTCTCGATGATCGCCCTGGAGATCGGCGTCTCCTCGCGTCTCGTCGGCTCTCTCCGGCCCGGCGATCCGATCATCGTCATGGGGCCGACGGGCGCGCCGACCGAGATCCCCGAGAAGCCCGAGACGGTCCTTCTTCTCGGCGGAGGGCTGGGGAACGCCGTCCTCTTCTCGATCGGCCAGGCGATGCGCCAGGCCGGAAGCAGAGTCCTCTACTTCGCCGGGTACAAGAAGCCGGACGACGTCTACAAGGTGAAGGAGATTGAGGCCGCCGCCGACGTGATCGTCTGGAGCGTGGACGTGGGAGAGTCGATCAAGCCGACCCGCCCGCAGGACAAGACGTTCGTCGGGAACATCGTCCAGTCTCTGCTGGCCTACGAGGAAGGGAAGCTGGGGGAGAAGAAGGTCTCCCTCAAGGAAGTGGACCGGATCATCGCCATCGGAAGCGATCGCATGATGGCGGCCGTCAAGGACGCGCGCCGGGGAGTCCTCGCGCCGCACCTCAAGCCCACGCACGAGGCGATCGCGAGCATCAACTCGACGATGCAGTGCATGATGAAGGAGGTCTGCGCCCAGTGCCTCTGCCGGCACGTCGACCCGCAGACGGGGGCGCAGGCGGAGCCGGTCTTCTCGTGCTTCAACCAGGACCAGAAGATGGACGAGGTGGACTGGCCGAACCTGAACGCGAGGCTCCGGGCGAATTCCGTCCAGGAAAAGATCGCGAACCTCTGGTTCAACCACCTGCTCAAGAAGAAGCCGGAGATATTGGGAGTTTGAGTAGGAATCTCCTCCCCCTCGATGGGGGAGGATCAAGGTGGGGGTGGAAAACGCCGGGGACGCGCTCTCTCAGGGTCACCCCCATCCCAGCCTTCCCCCGTCAAGGGGGAAGGAGAAACTCGCCGCAACCGGCGGGCTCTTACACCCCGATCCTCGGGCAATGTTCCGAGAGGACGCAAGGCCCGCACGCGGGCTTGCGGGCCTTGCAGACGTACCGGCCGTGCAGGACCAGGGCGTGGGAGGTCTCCGTCCAGCGGTCCCTAGGAATGAGGCGCATCAGGTCCTGCTCGATCCTGTCCGGGTTCGTCTCCCGCGTCAGACCGAGCCGGGCGGCGACGCGCGTCACGTGCGTGTCGACCACCACGCCCGGCGTGCCGAAGGCGTGGCCCAAGATCACGTTCGCGGTCTTCCGCCCCACGCCGGGGAGCGACGTCAGATCGTCCATCCGCCGGGGGACCTTCCCGTCGAAATCCTCCTCCAGCGCCCGACAGCAGTTCACGATCGCCCTCGCCTTGTTCCGATAGAACCCCGTCGGCCGGATCTCCCCTTCCAGCTTCTCGACCGGGACTCTCAGGTAGTCGGAGGGCGTCTTGTATTTCTTGAAGAGCGCCGCCGTGACGCGGTTCACCCGCTCGTCCGTGCACTGGGCCGCGAGGATTGTGGCGACCAGGAGATCGAGCGGCGTCTTGAAGTCCAGCTCGATCCGGCGCCCCTTGTAGGCCCCGTTCAGCAAGCGCATCATTTCGCCGGGATCGACCGCCCGCTTTCCCCCGCCGGACCGCTTCTTCTCCATCTTCCGCCCTCCCTGTCTCCCGGCGCCCG
>CAKKSE010000038.1:3427-18883 GCA_919903025.1 Nitrospiria bacterium
CCGAGACCGGCCCGTCCCCATCGCCGGACTCCGCCACGCAATGCCCGCGTTCCAGCCTAGGGATGGGTCGAACAGCGGCCCATTCCGAGGTTGAAGGTGTCAGCCCCGACCCCCAACGGCCAACGCCGGTGCGATTCAGGCGCGATCCGGTTCCAGCGCCTCGCCATCGCGGCCTCGGCCTTCGCCGCCCTTCTCTTCCAGCGCGTCGAGCCGATCTGGCTGATCCTGCTCAACAGCGTCATGGGTCTTCTCTTCTCCGCCAGGTGGGCGCCGTTCATCCTCATTCACGGGGTACTGTCGAAGCTGGCCGGCCGCTCCATCCTCCATCCAAGCGTAGACCAACGGAGCGCCTACGTCCTCTTCGCCCAGACGCCCGCCCTCGACCGGTTCATCTACGTCCTGTTCGCCATCGTGACGTCAACTCTTATCCTCATCGCCCCCCATGTCCCCACGTTCGCATGGGCCTTCAGCGGTTTTGTGACCCTGATGATGTCCCTTTCCGGGACCGTGGGCTTCTGCATGGGGGCGGTCTTCTTCGCCGCCTTCCTCGGAATCCTCCGGAAGCTCGGATTCCGGACGACGCAATGGACGTAGCGCGCAAACACGCCCCCAACCCGAACTGCCTGGTCACGCGGACGCTCGGCGTCGAGCCTTACGAACGGTGCGCCGAGTGCCGGCTTTCAACGTGGCAATGCCTTGGCATGCAGTACAACATCGCGGTTCTCTTCATCTTCGGAGGCGCCCTCGTCCTCTTTCTCACGCAGACGCCGTGGCTCCATCAGGCGGCCCTCACGGCCATTCTCCTCGCGCTCGTCGTATTCGGCGTTACCGTGAACCGCCAGACGGACCAAATGATGCAGGCGGCCCGCCGGCTCCGCGAAGAGATCGCCCGGGAGAAGAACCTCGAAGCCCACCTGATCCAGACCGAAAAACTCTCGGCCATCGGCCGTCTCTCGGCCGGCGTCGCGCACGAGCTCAACAACGCCCTCACGCCGATCATGGCCTATTCGGAAATCCTCAAGGAGCAGACGGAAGGAAAAACCCGGGAAACCGTCGGAACGATCCACCAGGCGGCCGGCCGCGCGCGGCAGATCGTCGATTCCCTCCTGCGGTTCGGACGCCCCACGCCCCCCATCCGCGCCTCCGTCGACACGCCCAAGCTCATCGAAGAGACGCTGGCAATGGTTCGGTATTCCTTTACGACCCGCGGGATTCCGATCGTCACCGAGCTGGCCCCGGATCTGCCGCCCATCTTCGCCGACGCCACGCAGATCGAGCAGGTCCTGCTCAATCTTCTGAACAACGCCCGCGACGCGATGGAGAAGACGCCTTCGCCCCGCCTGACCGTCCGCGCCGCCCCCAAGGGGGCGTGCGTCCGCCTCGAGCTGGCGAACAACGGCCCCCCCATCCCGCCCGAACTTCTGCCGAGGATCTTCGATCCGTTCTTCACGACGAAGGAAGTCGGCCGGGGAACGGGCCTGGGGCTGGCATTGAGCTACGGAATCATCCGCGACCACGGCGGGACGATCGAGGCCGTGAGCCGGCCGGGAGAGACGGCCTTCTCGATCGAGCTTCCGGCCGCCGCCGGAGGTCCGTGCTCCGAATCGGCGCCCGTGGCGGAATCCGCTCCTCAGATCCCCCGAAACGCGCGGATCCTGGCCGTCGACGACGAGCCGGTCATCGTCGAGATCATCCGAGACACCTTCGCCGTGAACGGAAACACGATCCGGACGGCCGCGTCGGGCCGGGAAGCGATCGACATTCTGGGAACGGAAGATTTCGACTTGGTTCTGACGGACATCAAGATGCCGGACATGAGCGGCATCGAGCTCTACGATTGGATCCGGGAGAAACGGCCCTACCTGGCCCGGAGGGTCCTCTTCGTCACGGGCGATGTTGTCGACGTGACGACGCAGGACCTTCTCAGCGTGAGCGGACGCCCTTATATCGCCAAGCCCTTCCGGATCTCCGAGCTCATCCAAAAGGCGCAGGAGATCGTCTCGGCGGAGCCTACTTTACAAGCGTGAGCCAGTTCGAGTGCTTCGTGTCCCGCCCGAGGGCCGCGTCGAAGAAGGCTTTCTGGAGCTTCTGCGTGATCGGTCCCGGCCGGCCCGGGCCGATCACGCGTCCGTCCAGTTCCCGGATCGGCGTGACCTCCGCGGCCGTTCCCGTGAAGAACGCCTCGTCGGCGATGTAGACCTCGTCGCGCGTGAACCGCTCCTCAACGACCCGGATCTTCCGCTCGCCCGCCAGCGTCATCACGCTCGCCCGCGTGATTCCTTCCAGGTTGGACGTGAGCGGCGTCGTCTTGAGGACGCCGTGCCGGACGATGAAGATGTTCTCCCCGCTCCCCTCGGCCACGTATCCGTCGGGGTCGAGGAGGAGGGCCTCGTCGTACCCCGTCATGATCGCCTCCCGCTTCGCAAGCTGGGAATTGATGTAGTAGCCGGTCGCCTTCGCCCGCGGCGGGCTCACGTTCACGTGATGGCGGGTGAACGAGGAGACGCGGACGCGGATCCCCTTCTTCATCCCTTCCTCTCCGAGGTAGCTCCCCCAAGGCCAGCACGCCACGGCCGTGACGGTCGGGTTGTTCTTCGCGTAGATCCCCATCTCGCCGTACCCGATGAACGCGATCGGCCGGATGTAGCACGCCTTTAGGCGGTTCGCCTTGATCGTGTCGAGGATCGCCCGGCGGATCTCGTTCGGGGAGTAAGGCATGGGGAGTTGAAGAATGTGGGCCGAGTCGAACAGACGGCGGATGTGCTCGTCCAGCCGGAAGACCGCCGGCCCCTTCTTCGTCTCGTAACAGCGTATCCCCTCGAAGACGCCGAGACCGTAATGGAGAGCGTGGGTCAGGACGTGGATCTTCGCGTCCTCCCACTTGACGAGCTTCCCGTCGAGCCAGATCTTATCGGTCGTCTGCAAAGCAAGAACCTCCAATCCCCGGACTCTCAGGGCGGCGCGAGGAGGCTGACGTCTTCCAAATCCCCGTCATGCCCGCGGAAGCGGGCATCCAGGAACCCCGCTCCAGAATACGTTCTAAGGCTCTGGATTCCCGCCTTCGCGGGAATGACGAAGAGACAAATGCCGAAGTTCAGGAGCCTTTCGTGAAATGCAGAAATATTAGGGGCGTCCGAGAGCGCTGTCAATCTCTTTACAGAATTCCTGATGGACAGCGATGGCCCCGTCTCAGGCGGACCGGCTCAGCGTCGCGACGACCACCTCGTTGGCCCCGGCCTTCCGAAGGACCCGGGCGCACTCCGAAACCGTCGCGCCCGTCGTGAAGACGTCGTCAACAAGGAGAACCGTCTTGTCTTCGATCCGTTCCGGCCGGCGGACGGCGAACGCGCCCCGGATGTTGGCCTTCCGCTCATCCGGCGTCAGCTCCACCTGGGGGCGCGTGGGGCGGACGCGCTCGAGCGCAATGTAGTCGAGGGGAACGCCCATCTCCCCCGACACGGCATCGGCCAACAGCAGGGATTGGTTGAACCCGCGATGTCTCAGCCGCGACGGATGGAGCGGAACGGGCACAACGATGTCGGACGCGGGAAGAGCCCCGGCGCAAGGAAGGAGAAATCGGCCGAGCGTCTTCCCGAGCGAATGCCGGCGCCCGTACTTGAGGAGATGGATCGCCTCGCGGAGGGCTCCTTCGTGCGCGCCGGCGGTTCGGGCCAGCGAAAAAGGGGGCTCCTTTCCCCGGCAGCTCCCGCACAGGTGCCCGGGCGAATGCGCCAGCGCCTCGGGCGAAGGAAACGGGAATCCGCAACGCGGACAAACCGGACCGGTCAACCAGCGGACCTTTCCCCAGCAGGCGCCGCAGATCCACGGAACTGGCGACTCAAGGACGGGGGCACTGCAAAGCCGGCAGAACGTGGGGAAGAGAACTTGAAGAATCCGGAAGAAGGTCTTTCCAGACCAGCCTTTGCCTTCCATGGACCTGGCCTCTCTCGACAGGCAAGCTTGTCAGGGGACAAGAAACCCGACCTGCCCGGCTCCTACGAGAGAACGACTTCCAGCGGGGTTTTCTGAAGCTTGCTGACCTTGAGGACGGAAAAACCGAGGACGTTTCCTTCCCGGTCCACCTTTTCCATGACCTGGTCGTTATCCGTCTCCCGGAAATACCCTTCCTTTTGCTCAAAGGTGACTTCCAGGTAGTCTCCTTCCGGATCGTACCAGAGCTTCACGACCTTGCGGGCCATATTTCCTCCCCCTTCTTCACGGCATCCGTCAGGTAAGCCGTCAGGATGAAGGTATCCGTCGACTTGACCTTCACCACGACGCAGAGGAACTTCCCGCCGACGGGAGTTTCTTCGTAGAAGCGGTAGTAGAGCTGGGCCTCCGGATCGCTCGCTGACCGGACCACGCGCTCCGGCTCCGCCAGAACTTCGTCGATTGCCCAAACCAATTGTACCATTTCCGGATGGCTGAGGATATGCTCCAACCTCTCGCCGGTCAGCCGGACCTCGCGCCCGCCATAGTCCCGGAGAATCCTCACGAGTCCTTCCCTGGAAGCATCCGCAACCGGGAGCCGGGTGGATCTACGGGCTCGCCGGAACGATTGTGCCCACCAGCGAACGCCCGGTCATCTCCGGCGGCTGGGGAAGCCCCATCATCTCGAGGATCGTCGGCGAGACGTCGGCGAGGATCCCGCCTTCTCGAAGAACGCAATCGGCCCCCACAACGATGACCGGGACGAGGTTGGACGTATGGGCCGTGTGCGGCTGGCCGGTCTCGTAGTCAACCATCTGCTCGATGTTTCCGTGGTCAGCCGTGATCAGGACAACCCCTCCCCTCTCCCGAACGGCCGGCACGATCCGCGCGAGACACCCGTCGATCGTCTCGGCCGCCTTGACCGCCGCATCCAGGACGCCCGTGTGCCCGACCATGTCCGGGTTGGCGAAGTTGAGGAGGATGAAGTCGTCGGCCCCTTCCGCGATCCGGGACAGGACGGCCTCCGTCACGGCCGGGGCGCTCATCTCGGGCTTCAGGTCGTACGTGGCAACCTCGCGCGGAGAAGGAACCAGGAACCTCTCCTCTCCCGGAAACGGGCTCTCGACGCCCCCGTTGAAGAAGAAGGTCACGTGAGCGTACTTCTCGGTCTCGGCGATCCGGAACTGGCGCATCCCCGCCTCGGACAGGACCTCAGCCAGGATGTTCGCCGGCCTCTCGGGAGGATAGGCGGCGGGGAGTCCGAACGTGGCGTCGTATTCGGCCATGCAGGCAAAGGCGGGGAGGCGGGGAAATTTCCCGCGCTCGAACCCGTCGAAACCCGTCTCCGTCAAGGCCCGCGTCATCTCGCGCGCCCGATCGGCCCGGAAGTTGAAGAAGATCACCCCGTCGCCGTCCATGATCGTCCCGACGGGAACGCCCGCCTGCTGAACGACGGTGGGAGAGACGAACTCGTCCGTCTCCCCCCGCTCGTACGCGCGGCGGACGGCATCGGCTCCCGAAGACGCCTCCTCTCCCCTCCCGCCGGCCAGGACATCGTGCGCCTTCTTGACCCGGTCCCATCTCTTGTCGCGATCCATGGCGAAGTACCGGCCGGAGACCGTCGCGATCCGGCCGATCCCTTTCTCCGCAAGGGATCGCTCCAGGGCTTCGATGTATCCGAGACCGCTGGTCGGAGGCGTGTCCCGCCCGTCCAGGAAGGCGTGGATGAAGACTCGCGGGACGCCTTCCTTCTTAGCGAGATCCACGAGGGCCAGAAGGTGATCGACGTGGGAATGGACGCCGCCGTCGGAAACGAGGCCCATCAGGTGGAGGGCCGTTCCCCGCTCCTTCGCCGCGCGCACGGCCGCGAGGAGGACGGGGTTCTCGAAAAACTCTCCCGTCTTGATCGCGCGGTAGATGCGGGTCAGGTCCATGTAGAGGATCCGTCCCGCGCCAAGGTTCATGTGGCCGACTTCGGAATTTCCCATCTGCCGGTCGGGAAGGCCGACCGACGTCCCGGACCCGTCGATCGCCGCATGGGGATGCCGGGCGAGGAGGGCATCGTAGAAGGGAAGGTTAGCCAAGGCGAGAGCGTTCCCGTCCCGGCGGGGGTTGATCCCCCAGCCGTCCAGAACGATCAGCATCACGGGCTTGGGTCGGGCCATGGCCTTCCCTTTCAGACTTTCAATCTACAATTTTCAGTTTTCAATTCTTGACAAGGGCGCCTCTTTCCGCCCACGATCGTCATCGCCCTGCAAAGCCGCTCAAGGAGGACGCGCCGGGTCCGGCGCTTCTTCACGGCTTCTCCAGAAGAATCTTCTGAAGGAGGGGTCTCAGGTGCGGCAGGCGCTGCGCGACCGTCTTCCAGACGAGAGGATAGTCGACGCCGAAGTAGGAGTGAATCAGCCGGTCCCTCATTCCGGCCATCTCCTTCCACGGGACCTCCGGGTGCTTCTGCCGCATCTCGTCCGAGATCGCCTTCGTCGCCTCGCCGATAATTTCGAGCTTGCGAATCACGGCGCTCGACGTCTTGTCGTCGGCGAGGAATCCCCGCAGATCCATCCCTTCGACAAACGCTTCAATCTGCTCGATCGCCTCCACGATATCCTTCAAATAGAGGCCTGCATCCCTCATGCGGAGGAAACCTGCTTCAAAACGGACTCCCGGATCTCGGCCCTGAGCGCGCGTCTTGGCACGACGTCCACCCTCCGTCCAAGCTTTTCCTCCAGAAGGATTCCAAGACCCACAAGGTCAAACAGATCGGCCTCGTCGCTGAAATCGACCAGAATATCAATGTCGCTTCCGCCGCGCTGTTCCCCCCGGACGAACGAGCCGAAGACGCCGATGGATGTCACGTTGAACCTCGCGCGGAGCTCCGGCTTGAGCCCGCTCAGGATCGAAAGGATCTCCCGCATCGTCTCCAATTGGGGCATCTTCATCTCCCGTTTTCAGTAATGATACATCTTTCCCCTCAGTATTGTCATCGCCCTGTAGAGCTGTTCGAGGAGGACGATCCGGGCGAGGTCGTGGGGGAAGGTGAGCGGCGAGAGCGAAATCGCCTCGTCGGCCCGGGCCCGGACTTCGTCGGCCACGCCCGTTGCGCTCCCCACGAGGAACGCGAGGGGCTTCCCCTCCCCGAGCCGCTTCTCCAGCCAGCCGGCGAATTTCCGCGAATCGAACGAGCGTCCGCCCGCGTCGAGCAGGACGAGGCGGCTTCCTTCCTTGAGCCGGGCGGCGATCCGGGCCGCCTCTTTCTTGAGCGCCCCTTCCGGCCGGCCGGGATCGGACAGCTTCTCCTCTGGAATCTCGACAATCTCGACGGGTAGAAACGGCGACAGGAACTTCCTGTACTTCTCCTGTGCCTCCCGGACCCACGCCTCCCGCGCCTTGCCGACGCACAGGACCGCGATCTTCATCGGTTGATCGCTTGATTGCAGGAAAGGTTGGCGGGGCGATTGAAAAGCCGGCCGCCGGTTCGTCTTTCAGTTCTCCAGTTCTTCAGTTTTCCAATTTCCAATTTTCAATTTTCAATTTTCAATTTCCGGCATCTACCCATCGCGCCCTTCGTCCACGGGAACGCGCGGCGCATCCCCCCAGAGCCGCTCCAGGTCGTAGTAGGCGCGCGTCGGATCGTCGAAGATGTGGACGACGACGTCGCCGTAATCCATCAGAATCCAGCTTCCTTCAGCGGCCCCTTCAACGTGCCCGCCTCGGACGTGGTTCTTCCTGAAAGCTTCGTCGACGGCTTCCGCGATTGCGTGGGTTTGGCGGGACGTACGGCCGGAACAGATCAGGAAGTAGTCGGCCAGGGTGGAGATCTTCCTGACCTCCAGGACGACCAAGTGGTGCGCCTTCCGGTCCAGGGCGGCCTGGGCGGCCAGAATCGCCTTCTTCTTTGATGACAGCAACCGGTTGGTGACTCCCTATCTGGTCTTGACGGTCAGCCGTTTTGCCGAAAAGGACCGCGCTTTTGTTTTCGACGCGCGGTAGAACCCGTGCTTCATTATATAGGACTCCACTGAGGCCGGCAAAAGGTATTTGACCGTTCGCCCTTCCGCCAGTCTCCGACGGATCTCCGTGGCCGAGACGGGGATGTCGTGCGAACGGATGAACCGGACCTCCCGCCCTCCCGGGAGCGTCCCAACGACGGACGAACGAGTCCCGCGGTCGAGTTCGGCGAGCGCCAGGCTGTCCACTGTGACGGGATATGGAAGCTTCTTCACACCGGCAAACCCGCCCGGAATATCCCGGTAGATCACGATGAAGTCGCAAAGCGTGAGCAGACGCTCCGGCTCGTGCCACATCGGGATCTCGAGGAACGCGTCGAGGCCGACGAGGAAGAAGAGGCGGGTCGACGCGCCGAGCTTCTTCTGGAGAATCGGGATCGTCCGGACGGAGTACGAAGGGCCGCGGAGCCGGATCTCGACTTCGGAGACGGCGAACCGCCTGTTCCCGGCGATCGCCCGGCGGATCATCTCGAGGCGGCGCCGCGCGTCCGGGATAGCCTCGTCCGGCTTATGAGGCGGACGCCCCGAAGGAACGAAGAGAATCTGGTCCAGCCCCTGCGACTCCGCCACGTCCTCGGCGACAGCCAGGTGCCCCGCGTGGATCGGATTGAACGTCCCGCCGAAGATCCCGACGGAGCGGGCGGCTCCAATGCGTCTCTCCGGCGTGCTGCTCTTCACTCCGTACTACCCAACCGCCGAGAGCAGGGTAGATGCAAGGCGCCGAGGAGCGAGGAGCGGAGCGTACACGACAGTACGTGAGCATCCGAGCGACGAAGGCAACGACGCGGATGCCCTGCTATCGGCGGTTGGACGCTCACTCCCTCACCTGCCCGCTGCCGAAGACGATATACTTCGCCGCCGTCAGCTCCTTGAGTCCCATCGTGCCCCGGGCGTGGATCCGCGTCGTTGATATCCCGATCTCGGCCCCCAGGCCGAATTCGTATCCGTCGTGGAGGCGCGTTGAGGCATTCACGAGAACGGCGGAGGAGTCCACCTCCCGGAGGAACCGGCGGGCCGTCTCCCAGCTCGTCGTCACGATGGCGTCGGAGTGCTGGGAGCCGTACTTGTCGATGTGGTCCACGGCCTCCTCGAACGACCCCACAACCTTCACGTTCAGGATCAGGTCGAGGTACTCGTTCGACCAGTCGGCCTCGGACGCCGGCTTCGCGTCCGGGAAGATCGCCCGCGTCTTCGCGCAGCCGCGAATCTCGACCTTCTTCTCCGCCAGCCGCGAAAGAACGCGCGGCAGGAACGCCCCGGCCGCGTCCTGATGCACGAGAAGCGTCTCCATCGCGTTGCAGGTGCCCGGGCGCTGGACTTTGGCGTTCACGCAGATCGACTCGGCCATGTCGAGGTCGGTCTCGCGGTCGATATAGGTGTGGCAGACCCCCTTGTCGTGCCTGAGGACGGGCACCTTCGCGTGCTCGGAAATCATCCGCATGAGCCCCTCCCCTCCGCGCGGGATGACGAGGTCGAGGATCCCTTCGAGGGCGAGCATCTCGTAGACCGCCTGCCGGTCGGGCGTATCGAGGATAGAGATCGCGCTGTCCGGCACGCCCGCGCCGGCCGCGGCTTCGTTCAGGACCTTCGCGATTGCCGTGTTCGAATGGATCGCCTCGGACCCGCCGCGGAGGAGGACGGCGTTCCCGGACTTGAGACAGAGGGCCGACGTGTCGGCCGTGACGTTCGGCCGCGATTCGTAGATGATCCCGATGAGGCCGATCGGAACTCGGACGCGCCCCACCTCCATCCCGTTCGGCCGCCGCCGCATCTCCAGGACCTCCCCGACCGGATCGGGCAAATAGACGATCTCCCTGATCCCTTGCGCCATCGCCTCGATCCGCTTTGGATTCAGCGTGAGCCGGTCGATCAGCGCCGACGAGAGCCCGGCCTTCTTCCCGGCCTCGACGTCCTTGACGTTCTCGGCCGTCAGCCGCTCCGACGCCCTCACCAGCCCGTCCGCCATGGCGGAAAGGGCCTTGTTCTTGACTGTCGAGGACAAAAGGGCCAGCGCCCGCGCCGCCCTCTTCGCGGCCAGCGCCTTCTCCCTCACCTGTTCACGCAGACCCATTCAACCATCCCTCCCTAGCAAGGAATCGCGATGGCTCAACAAACGCGCACGAGCGAATCTGCCTTTGCCGCAGTCTATCCCGTCCCATCAGCCCCCGCAAGCCCTCGCCGGATAGCGTCCGTGCCAAGCCGGTTCGCCATGAGCCGCGTCGAGCCGCTGAAACGGCGGCGGTCCCATTCATCGGTACACATCCTTGCGATGCCCCACCCTCACGACCATGATGGTGACCGTTTGTTCGTGGATATCACAGACGATCCGGTACCGGCCAACCCTGTATTTCCAGAAGCGGCCGAGTTCCGGACCATGCAGCGGCTCGCCGAGACTGCGGGGGTCCGCCAGCGGCGCCACGCGCTCGCGCAGGAAGCCCAAGATGCGCTGGCGGTCGGCATGGTCGATGCGGCGGAAATCCTTCTCCGTCTGCGGAGCGAACTCAATCCGCCAGGCCAAGGCGGCGCTCCATCTCCTCCAACGAAAGAGTGGGCAGTCTTTCTTCCAGGCGCCGGACCGCCAGGTAGTAGTCCTCGAGGTCGTCGAGGTGTTCCAGGATCGCTTCGCGCGCGTAGAACGTCTTCGTCCTGCCGGTCTTCTGCGCCAGGGACTCCAGACGTGTTTCGATCTTCTTCGGCAGTCGTAGAACCAGCATGCGCGCCTCCTTGCTATGCAAGTATAGCAACAACCTTACTCCCCGCAGGAGGGAAAGACAACCGAATTCGACGTCGGATTCCGTTGATTTTCGACGCGAATATCATTAGGTTTACATGCCCTTTGACGCACGCGAGAGAGAGGCCGCATTGACAAGCCCCGCCCTGGAACGCCTCAGAACGATCCACCGCGCCCTGGACGCGGTGAGCGAGCGGACCGGCAAGGCCGTCGCCTGGCTTTCCCTGGCAATGGTCCTCGTCATCGGCTGGGACGTCGCCATGCGCTACCTCTTCAACCGGGGATCGGTCGCCCTTCAGGAGATGGAGTGGCACCTGTTCGCCCTTCTCTTTCTCCTTTCCGCCGCCTACACCCTCAAGCACAACGACCACGTCCGCGTGGACATCCTCTACAATACGAAGATGAGCCCGCGCGGCCGGGCCTGGGTCGACCTGTTCGGAACGCTCTTCTTCCTCGTCCCGTTCTCCCTCCTCATCATCAAGAGCTCCTGGCCGTTCGTCTGCAACGCCTATCTCGCCGGGGAAGGCTCTCCCGACCCGGGCGGCCTCCCCTATCGGTTCGTTCTCAAGGCGGCGATCCCCGCCGGCTTTGCCCTCGTCCTCGTTCAGGGCATCTCGGAAATCGCCAAGCTCCTCCACTTCCTCCTGCGTAGAGAGCCGGAGGCGAACTGATGGAGCATCTCGCCCTTCTCATGTTCGTCGTCCTGGTCTTCTTCCTTCTCCTGGGGTACCCGGTGGCGTTCACGCTCGGCGGGACGGCCCTGCTCTTCGGCCTCGCCAGCCAGGGGATCGAGTTCTTTGACCTTCTCCCTCTCCGGATCTGGGGCACGATGACGAACTTCTCGCTATTAGCCGTCCCCCTATTCATCTTCATGGGCGTGATGCTGGAGAAATCGGGCCTCGCGGAGGACCTGCTGGAGACGATGGGTCTCCTGTTCGGCCGGATGCGCGGGGGGCTCGCAGTCTCCATCGTCATCGTCGGGGCGCTCCTTGCCGCGACGACTGGCGTCGTGGGGGCCACAGTCGTCACGATGGGCGTCATCGCCCTTCCCGCGATGCTCAAGCACGGCTACCAGACGGAGCTCGCGACGGGGACGATCGCCGCGTCGGGGACTCTCGGCCAGATCATCCCGCCGAGCGTCATTCTCGTCCTCCTGGGCGACATCATGGGGATCTCCGTCGGGAAGCTCTTCATGGCGGCCGTCCTGCCGGGCCTCGCGCTCGTTGGCCTCTTCCTTGTCTACGTGACAGCCGTCGCGTTTCTGAAGCCCCACCTGGCGCCCGCCCTCAAGGCGGCGGACGTCTCGGTGGACGTCTCGAAGGGGCTCGGCGTCCGCGCCGCCAAGACGCTCTTTCCGGCCCTGGCCCTCATCGTCGCCGTCCTCGGCTCGATCTTCTTCGGAATCGCCTCGCCTACCGAGTCGGCCGCCGTCGGCGCCCTCGGCGCCATTGTCCTCGCGGCAACGCACGGGCGGCTCACGCTGAAGGCGCTCCGGGAGGTAATGGAGTCGACGACGAGGCTCGCGAGCATGGTCTTCATCATCCTCGTCGGCGCGGCGGCGTTCGGCCTCGTCTTCCGCGGGATGGGCGGGGACCAGGTTGTTCACGCGTTCATGACCGGCCTCCCCGGCGAGGAATGGGGGTTCCTCGCCGTCAGCATGCTCCTCATTTTTGCACTGGGATTCGTCCTCGACTTCCTGGAGATCTGCTTCATCGTCGTGCCGATCCTGACGCCCGTCGCGGCGCACCTCGGGATCGACCTCCTCTGGTTCGCCGTCCTGATCGGCGTGAACCTCCAGACGTCGTTCCTTACCCCTCCCTTCGGCTTCTCCCTTTTCTATCTCAAGGGTGTCGCGCCCCCGGAAGTCCGGACAACGCAGATCTACCGCGGCATCATCCCCTTCGTCGTCCTCCAGGTGATCGGCCTGATCTTCGTGATCCTGTTCCCCCAGATCGCCCTCTGGCTCCCCAACTTCACAGACTAGCGGGGAGCGGGAGATCTCCGATTCACCTATTCACCGATTCACCGATTCACCGATCTACAACTCCAGCGCTTGCAAGTACGCCCGCTCGGAGATCTTCGACCACGTTCCCGTCTCGTCCGCGAACCGCTTGAACTGGTCGTAGACCTTCTTGAACATGGCATCCTTGGCGGCCTCTTCGTCGAGGACCTGCTTCGAGAGCTTCTTTAGCTCCTTGAGGACGGAGGCGGGGAGCGGCAGGACCTTGACCTTGTGCTTCGTCTGGAGCTCCCGGAGGGCGCCTGCGTTCTTAGCCTCGAACTCGGAGAGCATCCAGAGATTGACCGCCTGAGCCGTCGTCTCGATGATCGACTGGAAGTCCTTCGTCAGCCCCGCCCACGTCTTCTTGTTCACGGCCAGCTCGAGCGCCGTTCCCGGCTCGTGCCATCCCGGGTAGTAGTAGTGCTTGGCCGCGCGATAGAGGCCTAGACGCAGATCGTGGTACGGTCCGACCCATTCGGTCGCGTCGATCGTCCCCCGCTCCAGGGCAGTGTAGATCTCGCCTCCAGCGAGGAGGACGGGCGTCCCTCCCGCCTTTGCCAACACCTTCCCGCCCAGGCCCGGGATCCGCATCTTGAGCCCCTTGAAGTCGGCCATCGACTTGATCTCCTTGCGGAACCAGCCTGCCATCTGGACGCCGGAGTTGCCCATGGGAAACGGCACGACGTTGAACGGAGCGTAGACCTCGCGGTAGAGGGCCATGCCGCCGCCCGCGTAGAACCATGCGTTCATCCCCTGGGCGTTCAGGCCGAACGGGACGGCGGAGAAGAACTGGGACGCCGGGGCCTTCCCCGCCTGGTAGTAGGCCGCGCCGTGGGCGAGCTCGACCGTCCCCTGCGACACGGCGTCGAAAGCCTGCAAGGGCGGGACCAGCTCCCCCCCGGCGTAGACGCGAATGTCGATGGCCCCCTCCGTCAGCTCCTTGACCTGGCCGGCAAAACGCACGACGCCCTCGTGGAAGACTGGAAAGTTCGGCGGCCAGGTCGTGACCATCTTCCACTTGAACTTTTTCTGGGCCCTCGCGATGGCCGGAGTGCCCAAAACGCTCCCTGCTGCGAAACCAACACCCGCTTTCTTGATGAACTCCCGTCGATCCATCTCGTGACCCTCCGTGACGATTATCCGATGCCCATTCTAGCCAACACCGGCTGGGATTTGAACTCCTTCTTGACACGGCGCCGGGCGCGCTCTTAGCATAGACTTTACTTCCAACCAAGACGGACCATTCTCGACCGTTCACGCCCATTCGAAAGGAGGCCCCCCCAAGAGGAGAGTCCTTTTCTCCCCAAACGCTGGACCAGCAAGAAACAAGAAAGCGTCGAGACGATGTTCCCGGAGGGTGGTCATAGGGCAACACGGGCGGCATTCCTTTCCGGAAGCCGCGGAGTAAACCGTTCACGCGGAGGTGAATGTCATGACTCTCAAGCGACGTGATTTTCTCAAGTTTGCCGGCATTGGTGCCGGGGCCGCTGTTGTCGGGGCCTCTATTCCCGGGACTGCGGGCGCCGCCGTCACCCATCCAATCCCCGAGATTCTCGGTTCCTCCAAGGGGAAGCGCCTGGTCGTCCTCGGGGCCTCGTTCGGGGGGATCAACACGGCGCTGGCCGTCCACAAGGCCGTTCCCGACGCCGAGATCGTCCTGATCGACAAGGCGCCCTACTTCGTCTCCTGTCCCGCCACGATCGAGTATCTCTTCGGAATGGTTTCTCTCGACAAGATCACCCGGGGGTACACCTCGCTTCAGGCCAAGGGGTTCAAGATGGTCCGGGCCGAGATCCTGGCCGTAGACAGGGGCGGGAAGCGCGTGGTCACCTCCGCTGGGGCGGTCTCCTACGACGCGTTGCTGGTGGCAACGGGCATTCGTCTGGCGTACGAGGATGTTCCGGGGCTCATGGACAAGCCCGAGGCGAACCTTTGCATGTACGACAAGGGGGCGCCGATGATCGACCTTCACCACCGGATCGCGGCGTTCAAGGGGGGCACGGTCGTCGTGAACGCCCCTCCCGGCCCCTACAAGTGTCCTCCCGGGCCGTACGAATACGCCCTTCTCTGGGCCGCGCACATCAAGAAGAACAAGCTCAAGGCGAAGGTCCACATGGTCGATCCGGGCGCAAAGCCAGTCCCGCCCGGCGTCGCGGCCGGGTTCCTCAAGGCGATCGAGGCCAACAAGGACGTCTTGGAGTACGTTCCCAACACCAAGATCCTGAAGGTCGACTCCCAGGGCTCCGTGGTCGAGACCGAGGCCGGGAAGATCAAGTACGACCTTCTCTCGATCATTCCGCCGAACAAGACGATGGGGTTCATCAAGGAGGCGGGACTTGGGGACCCGTTCATCGCCGTCGATCCCGTGAGCTTCCGGTCGAAGGCGGACGAGCGGGTCTTTGCCCTTGGGGACAACGCTGCGACGCCGTACGCGAAGAGCGCCTACACGGCGGCTCAGTCGGCCAAGATCGCCGGGGCGTTCATCGCCCAGGGGTTCGGGGCGAAGACCCCTGATCCCGGCGCGCCGCACAACATCTGTTATCCGCTTGTCTCCCAGGAGACGGCGATCATGGTCCGGGCCGACTGGTCGCACGGGAAGGACAAGGACGGCAAGCCCGCGGTGATCACCAAGGGCGCGAGCGACAACGACGCCAAGGCCAATCTCCTCCTGCTCCGGCGGGAGTGGGAGAAGGGTCTCCTTCGGGAGATGTTCGGAGCGTAACGGACGGACGGGGCGGGGGCGGCCGGAAAGCCGCCCCAGCCGCATCCTTTGGTCTCTTGGAAAG
>CAKKSE010000038.1:18893-26239 GCA_919903025.1 Nitrospiria bacterium
TCGTACCGTCCCATTGCTGCCGCCCATTCGAAGCCCAGCGATCGCCCCGCGCAGTTCGAGCACGGCGCCGAAGGCAGGGCCCCGGGGCCGAACCACTGACCGCAGCGCGAGCACGCGGGGGGCGGGGGCGGCCGGAACGCCCCCCCCGCCGCATCCTTTGGTCTCTTGGAAAGCGACATCCCCCGAAACAGCCGCCGCACCCCCCCCTCTTTGCGGCCCAAGCCCTTCCCCCCCGGAAAGGAACCTGTATCGCCATGAAGAGGAGAGGTTTCTTAAAAGCCTGCGCCGGTCTCGCAGCGCTCGCCGCCGCCCCCGCTCCGGGAATCGGGCGGGCCTTGGCGCAGAGCCAGGGGGTCCTCCGGAAGGACTTCCCCAGGGCCGCCCTTGTCGACCAGAGCGGCCGGCCGATCGCGGCCGCCGCGCTCAAGGGCCAGACGAACTACGTTTTTCTCTATCCCTTCAGCGAGACGCCCTGCTTCCTCGTCGACCTGGGCGAGCCGATCGCGCCGGCCCCGCTCAAGCTCAAGGACGGGACGGAGTACGCCTGGCCCGGCGGCGCGGGGCCGAAGAAGTCGATCGTCGCCTACATGGCGGTCTGCACGCACTCCTTCTCGCACCCGGAGCCCGAAGTCGCGATGATCAAGTACTACGGCCCCGAGGAGAAGGGCGCTCTGGCGGGGCGGGGAAACGTCATCACCTGCTGTGTCCACGCCTCAATCTTCGACCCGGCGAAAGGGGCGGAGGTCATCCAGGCCCCGGCCGAGATTCCCCTGACCACGGTCCTTCTGGAATGGGATCCGAAGAGCGATGCGCTCTCCGCCTCGGGCCTTCTGGGACGGGACGTCATGAAGGAGTTCTTCGAGGCGTTTCCCCAGAAGAGGCAGGAGCCTGTCGGGAAGGAATCGCGTCTCGTGACTCTCGATGCCTACTCCAAGATCGTCATCGGATGCTGAGGGAAGACCGGTCGATGGCGGAACATGAAGCGGAGAGCAAGAAAGAACCGGGACAGGCCGACGTGGTCTGCGAACGGTGCGGCGGGAAAGAAGGGCTGATCGAGTCATCCTGGATGAAGGGGCTCTACTTCTGCCGCGAATGCTGGAAGGAGCGCGGCCGGGTCAACCGCGCCTGGCGCGGCGGCTACGAGGACGAGCTGAGCGAGGAGTAGCGGCGGCATCCGCGGCAGGGTTTAGCAGGGTGTTGAAAAACACCCTGCTGTGCGATCCATGGATGGATCGCCAAATTGCGAGACTTGAAAAGGTGAGCAATTTGTGAGACTTGGACGAATTCACTTCGTCCAAGTCGGTGTTGAAAAAGCCATGGATGGACTTTTTCAACATCCTGTTAGAGCATTCCTGCCCGCGAAGAGCGCGCCGATGTGCGCCTGCAAGCCGCGAGCGCGGCCTGCTCAACCGCCGATTCCCTGAGTGCGCCGATCACACCATCTCCCAAAGTGCGCGCAGCGGGACGGCGTGGAACCCTGCACCGAAATGGATGCAGGCGTCGCCGTCGTACAGCACGACACCGTGCGCGAAACGGTGACCTGCCGCATCTCTGAGCTTACGCAGTCCGCGGAAGTCTCGCTCCATCACCGTTGCGGCCGTCTTAACCTCGACGCCCGCAACCGCACCCGCCCCGCGTTCGATCACGATGTCGACCTCAAAGTTGTCGCGGTCGCGGAAGTGGAAAAACGAGAGCGGTTCGTCCCGCCAGCTCGCCTGCCGCTTCAGCTCCTGCAGGACAAAGGTCTCCAGCATCGCACCGAGCATGTCGCGCTCGCGATGCAGCGTTGCGGCATCAATGCCGAGGAGAGCGCAGGCCACGCCCGTGTCGCCCATGTGCAGCTTCGGCGTCTTGACGAGACGGCTCAGCCGGTTGCTGTGCCACGGCGGCAGACGTTCCAGCAGGAAAAGTCGCTCGAGCAAGGTGACGTGGTCGTGGATGGTTTGCCGCGTTAGCTGAAACGGTCCCGCCAGTTCGCTCACATTGAGCAGATGCGCGGTGTGGCTCGCGGCCAGAGCGAGCAGTCTTGGCAGCGCGTCGAGGGAGCGGATGCGCGACAGGTCGCGCACGTCCCGTTGTATCTGGGTTTCCACATAGTCCCGGTACCAGGCGCCGCGTCGCGCCGGTGTCCGCCGGGCGAGAGCTGCCGGATAGCCGCCGGCGACCACCCGATCGGCCAGTACCGCGCCGAGCCTCTCGGTAACGCGGGTGCGGAAGCTGCCGGCGAACAGCGCATCCAGAAACCGCGACGGCCTGCCGGCGAGCTCGCACTGCGCGAGCGGATGCAGGCGCAGGATGCCCATGCGCCCGGCCAGCGAATCAGCGAGCTCCGGTATGAGCAGGACATTGGCGGAGCCTGTCAGAATGAAGCGTCCGGGGACGCGGCGCCGGTCCACCGCGATCTTGAGCGCGGTGAACACCGCTGGCACGCGCTGCACCTCGTCCAGGATCACGCGCTCGGGCAGCTCCGCCACGAACCCCGCCGGGTCTCTCTGCGCAGCCATGCACACCGCATCGTCGTCGAACGAAATATAGCGGTGGCCACGCCGCTCGCCCACTAGCCGCGCCAGCGTGGTCTTTCCGCTCTGGCGCGGGCCATGGATCAGGGCAACGGGTGTGTCGCCGAGCGCCTCGCGCACGCGCGGCGCAAGCAGCCGGGGGATGGATTCAGCGCGGCGGGCCATGGCCGATAGTAAACCCGGCTTTCGGCTGATTGCAAGTCCGAATGTCGGCTGATTGCTACTTTATGGGCCGGCTGATCGCCAGCGTAACCGGGTCCTGACAAATTCGGCGCGAGCGAATTTTCCCGCGCGCAGCGCGGCCGGGTCAACCGAGCCTGGCGCGGCGGCTACGAGGACGAGCTGGGCGAGGAGTAGCCGCGGCCGCTCTCCGGCCCGACCGAGAAGCGCCGGCACCGCGTCCCGAGAGCGCCTCAGGCCACGCTCAAGTCAACGCAGTCAACACCGTTCCGCAACTCCCCGCCGGTCAAAAGGAGGAGTGCGCAAAATCAAAACGGCCGGGTCTCCCTTGGCCTCTCTATTGCCTTTACTGGCGGGCAACTACCCTTTCTTCCGTCGCCGTCCAGGCCGCGGAAACATTGCTCCGACATCGCCGTCCCCGAGCATGCTCAGCGGCATCACGTTGACCCGCTCGGCCAAGGAATAGTGCGTCTTCCCTGGGTAAAGCACGACGAGTTGTTCCAGCTTGAGATCATCCAGCGCAATTCGCATGGAAGGCGTCAGCACCGGCGCATCCATGCGTTTGATTTCCACCCCAAGCCGTCGGCCATCCTTGATGAGCAACAGGTCCAGCTCGGCGCCCTGATGCGTTGCCCAGAAGTACGCTTCATCCGGCTGCGCCGTCTTGAGCGTCTCTTCGATCGCGTAACCCTCCCACGATGCGCCGCATTTCGGATGCGTGAGCAAATCCCTCTCGGCACCGATACCCAATAGACAATGCAACAGTCCGCTGTCGCGCAGGTAAGCCTTGGGCGACTTCACTTGGCGCTTCTTCAAATTCTCGTGCCATGGCTGGAGCTGCCGCACCATGAAGAGTCCGCTCAGCAAGTCCAGGTAGCGCCTTACGGTCGGCTCGCTTACCCCCAGCGAGCGCGCCGGATCCGCCGCGTTCCACACGTTTCCATGAGAATGCGCCACCATGGTCCAGAACCGAAGCAACGCCGGGGCCGGAACACCGATGCCAAGCTGCGGCAAGTCGCGTTCCAGGAAGGCGTGTATGAACTGCCGCCGCCACGAAAGGCTTTCGGCATTCGAGCGGGCGAGATAGGCGCGCGGGAACGCACCGCGCAGCCAGTGCCGGTTCTGCGCCGGCGCCCCAACCTCCGAGAGGCTGAATCCGGAAAGCGGGATCATTTCAAGCCGCCCCGCTAGAGACTCCGACGATTGGCGCAGGAGATCCGGCGACGCGCTGCCCAAGATAAGAAACCGGGCCGGCAGCGGCTTGCGATCCGCCAACACGCGGAGAACTGAGAACAGCTCCGGCCGTCTCTGCACCTCGTCTATCACCACCACCCCGCGCAGCCCCGCAAGCGCCGTCATCGGCTCGGCCAGGCGGCCGAGACTCACCGGGTCTTCAAGATCGAAATAATTGACCGAGTTCGGCGCAACGATCTGGCGCGCAAGCGTCGTCTTCCCGCACTGACGCGGACCCACCAGCGCGGCCACACGGCTGCGGCGCAAAGCACGGCGAATAGTTTCGAGCAGATGGAGACGCTTGATCATGACCGCATACTACCATGCAAATCCGCCATTGTATATTCGATTTTCATGCTATAAGACTTCCCCCCTCGTCGCTGAACTCCCGGAGCCCTCTCCATCCCGGCCGCAGAAGCCTTTGGGGTAAGAGGTCCGGCTATTTGAAACCTTTGCATGCGGCCAATTGAAACCTATGGATCAGCGGGCGCGGCGGCTACGAGGACGAGCTGAGCGAGGAGTAGCCGCGGCCGCTCTCCGGCCCGATCGAGAAGCGCCGGCACCGCGTCCCGAGAGCGCCTCAGGCCACGCTCAAGTCAACCGAGTCAACACCGTCCCGCAAGCCGGCCTGCAGAGCTCCCGGCGCGTCGATTCGGGACCGACGAGGCATGGACAACCTGCGACCACCACCCCGCACGTCCTATCAATGCGATATTTATTAATTTATCAACGTAGCCCTTTTTCTTGGTCCTTCCGGCTTTCCTGTGGGTACCCCCCACATCTTGTGGTTTTGAGGGGGCGGGTTGTCGTGTAGATTGTTCTTCGTCGATCTCACCGGGAGGATGTGGCGATGAAGGACACGGAGTTCTACCAGCATCTGTTGGGGTTTCGGGCGCCGTGGTTCGTACGGCGGGTTGAGTTGGATGCCCAGGCGGGCCGGGTGGATGTCTATATCGAGCATGCCTCCGGGGCGCGCTTTGCCTGTCCCAAGTGCGGGGAGCTCCGGGCGGTTTACGACCATACGGCCGAGCGTGTCTGGCAACACTTGGACACCTGCCAGTATCCGACGTTTCTGCATGTGCGACTGCCGCGGGTGTCGTGTCCGGCGGACGGGATCAGCCAGGTTTCGGCGCCCTGGGCGGAGGGGAGTTCTCCCTTCACCCTGCTCTTCGAGGGGCGCGTGATCGACGTTCTTCGGGTCTGCGATGTCCAAGCGGCGGCGGCTCTGGCGGGGCTGACCTGGGATCGGGTGTGGGCGGTCATAGAGCGGGCGGTCAGCCGGGGGCTTTCCCGCAAGCCCCACCGCCTTCCCTCCCGGATCGGGGTGGACGAGAAGTCGTTTGCCAAGCGGCACCGCTACGAGACGCTGGTTTACGATCTGGACCGGGGGACGGTGGAGCATGTGACTCCCGGCAGAAGCGAGGAGAGCCTGGCAGGCTACTTCCGGCGCTTTGCCCCGGCGGAGCTTGAGCAACTTTCGAGTGTGGTCATGGACATGTGGGAGCCGTACATCCAGGCCACCCGGAAGGCCGTTCCCGGGGCCGACGGGAAGATCGTCTTTGACCGTTATCACATCATGGCGCACCTTAATGGAGCCGTGGACCGGGTGCGCCGCAAGGAGCACAAGGAGCTTCGGGAGCGGGGCGTCGATTTTCTCAAGGGGACGCGGTTCCTGTGGCTTTGGAACGAGGAGAACGTCCCCAAGGAGCGGCTTTTCGAGTTCGAGTACCTGAGGCGGCTGGACCTCAAGGTGGCCCGAGCCCACGCGATGAAGGAGACGCTTCGCAGCCTCTGGGCGTACCGGACCTTGGGATGGGCGAAGCGCTTCTTTGCGCACTGGTACTTCTGGGCAACGCACAGCCGGCTCTCCCCGATGATCGAGGCGGCCCGCATGCTGAAGCGACATCTCGCGGGCGTCCTCGGTTACATTCGGCACCGTGTGACCAATGCCCTGGCCGAGGGAATCAACAGCAAGATCGAGACGATCAAGAAGATGGCCTGCGGGTTCAGGAACCGGGAACACTTCAGGACCGCGATCCTGTTCCACTGCGGCGGCCTCGACCTCTATCCCAAGGCGCATCATGCATGATCACAAGATATGAGGGGGACCCACACAAAACCCGGAAGCGCCTTTTTCTTTTTGGTTCTGCGCGGCGCGATCGGGTTGGCCGACATCGAGCATGAACTATTTCTCTTTCCCGGGCTCGGCCACACCGCTCGGCGCTCGCGGCGCTTCAATGGCGTGCGGGTAGCGCACGGAGGGCGCATCGGGGCCTATACACACCGCCCGGCCCTCGCGCCACACTACCATGTACTGTCCCAGCCGGCGCTTGCGTTCCAGCGCATCGGCCACTGCCCGTTTCAAAACCTCCAGGGCGCGGGTTTCATAATCGTGTGCTTGCGTCATCTCCGCCTCCAGCTCTGAAGC
Source organism: Nitrospiria bacterium (assembly GCA_919903025.1). Classification (GTDB taxonomy): domain Bacteria; phylum Nitrospirota; class RBG-16-64-22; order RBG-16-64-22; family RBG-16-64-22; genus RBG-16-64-22. The sequence goes on from CAKKSE010000038.1 coordinate 25,254, forward strand.
AGTTGCAGGATCGCCGGTTGTCTCACCTCGAAGCGCTCTCCCTGCTGCATGAACACAATGTCGGGCGTCTCGCCACTATTGAGGAAACAGACCGTACGATGCACCAGTAAAGAATAAGCGCCGAACAGAGTTCATGTTGTCGTTTATCGCTGTCCAAACGCAACGCATCTAGGTCAAACTGCGACCAAGGCAGGCCCTCAATACGACGGTCACCACTCAAGCTTTGCCAGTTGTCTGACCATGCTTCGATTTGACCCCCAACCTTGTGCCAATATTCCCATTCTCGGCTCATAATGGCCGCGGCCAGCCATGGGTGCTTGTAGGACAACGCTTTAGTGACTGCTGACTTGAAGAAAACAGATCCTTTATCGATCAGCGCTTTAGTGTTGAGCGAAAACTGGTCTGCTTCCACTTGCCGAATCATTTCCATTTGATACCAAGGTGGCGTCACGCACCGGCCTTCCACTTTTCTTTCAAATTCAAGCCTCGGTCTAAACCACTCCAGCCGTGCCAGGCAATATGCAGGAAAATCTTGCTGATAAATGCTTTTGGTGTCACCCCATTGGATAGATAACAACTTCTTGTCCAGGCTCGCGCCGCTCATCTTTTCAAGTAGCTCGCGGTATCCGAGTGCGATAGATATCGGCAAGGATGACAGGCGTTCCGCCACCGCAAGTTTCTCAAGCACGTCTACCTTGATGATTTCACCGCCAGCGTTCGCCGCGAACTGGCCTAATACAACTGCGGTCACTTCCTCCAGGAGTTCAAACGCTCTGCTAACTTCCCCTTCTCGTGCCAGCTCTTTGACATAGGCATCAACGTAGTCAAACAGGCTAAGGACTTCCGAAAATTTCTCCTCTTTCAGATTGATTGCGATACCAGGCTTGTCCAAATTAGGTTTTCAAACAGTTGAGCCTCCTTTGGGATTGTCGTAGGGATGATCGTGCGAAGACAACCCTGCCCCTTCCGCAAAAGGAGGCCCAACA
>CAKKSE010000039.1 GCA_919903025.1 Nitrospiria bacterium
GGTGAATCGGTGAATCGAAAGAGGCGGGAACAAGGCTTTCGGCTGGTGTGGACGAGATCGGCGGGCGGGGGTCGGACGTCCGGGCTCGTGGAAGACACCTCCGCCCAGGCGATGGTCGAGTTCGCCATCGTTGCCCCGATCCTCCTCATCATCATCTTCGGGATCATGGAACTCGCGCTCATGTTCAACGCCTACCAGCAGGTCCATTACGCCGCTTTCGTTGCCGTGCGGAGCGCGATCGTCACGATCCCGGAAGCCTACCCTAAGGGGCCGGACGAGGACCGGGAAGACCCGTACCTGATGGCCCAGGAGGGGAGCAAGACGCCCAAGAGAAACGCGATGGAGCTCGCCGCCGAGATCGCCATGATCCCGGTCTCCTCGCCGATCTCGGGCGTGGTATCCGATGGGATCGGAAACCTGCCGAACATGCTGTCCAACCTCGAGACGCAGTTCAACAACCTCATGAGCGACCTGGGGATTTCGGGGGGGAGCTCGAGCGGCCTTCCGTTCGCCGACTTCTTCGACGGCTTGGGCAATCTGGGGAGCCTGGGGGACATGGGCAACATTACGGATGGGCTCGGCAGTATGGGGAACCTGCTCAACCTCCTTCAGGGGTTCCCGGGCCTGGGTTCGTTCTTGAGCCCCGATCTGGCCGGCCAGGCGTTCGCCCGCTTCCACCCATCAGACCTCCTGAACCGGAGGTCCCCATCGGCGCCGTCGGCTTGGGCGCTGGGGTCCGGAGGGGGCGGCGGGGGCGGAGATCTGGAGTCCGCGGGCATCCCCGGCATGCGGCAGGTGCACACCGAGGCTATGACCGTGCCAGGCGAGATGGGTCTCGGGGAGATCATCCTCCACTCTGCTGACAAGCTCGTGACGTCGATGCTGGCGACGAAGGCCCGGGCGATCGACCCTACGACGAAGGAGCCGCTGGCGGACGACTTCGCGTACAAGCCGGGCGAGTCGCTGACGGTTCGGGTGACTCACTACTACAACCCGAAGATGCCCGTCGTGCGGAAGATCTTCTGGAAGCTGTATCTCATGTTCGGCATCCGAGAGAGGGTCAACGAGTACATGGAGAGCTCGGGCTTGGCGGACACGCTCCCGGAAGCGATGGCAAATGAAGTGAGAGACCAACTCACAAACGCTATCGGAAATTTCCTGGGGGGGATCGACCTTCCTTACTATCCGATCCCGATCCACGCCGACGCG
>CAKKSE010000040.1 GCA_919903025.1 Nitrospiria bacterium
CATCTGGTCGAAGAGGCGCAGGAGCGCAAAGGCAAGGCGCAGCAGTGGATCGAGCGCTTCGGCCGGCGCTACAGCCCGGCGGTGCTGGCGGGCTCGGCTTTACTTCTGGTCGTGCCGTGGGTCTTGGGATGGTCTCTTGCCGAATGGTCACTGCGCGCGGTGGTGCTGCTCGTGGCCGCCGCGCCGTGTGCGCTCATCATGTCCACGCCGGTCGCCATGGCCGCCGGCATCGGCTCCGGCGGGCGGCGCGGCATCCTCATCAAGGGCGGCGCGCACCTTGAACACTTGGGCGCGATCCGCACGGTCGCCTTCGACAAGACCGGCACGCTCACTCACGGCGAACCGGTCGTCACCGAGGTAGTCATGCTCGATGGCACGGAGCAGGAACTGCTCGCGATAGCCGCGGCCCTCGAACACTACTCCGAGCATCCCCTGTCGCGGGCGATTGTCGCGCATGCACAGGCGACCGGCGCGCAGGCCGTTGCGGTCGAGGCCTTCGAGGCGCTCGCCGGCGCCGGTGCCAAGGCCCGAATCGGGAATCAGACCTGGTACATCGGCAGCCCCGCGCTCTTCGAGCGACTCGGCGCCGGACGCAAGACTGCCGAGACGCGCATCACCGCGCTCCAGGAACAGGGCAAGACCGTGGTGCTGGTCGGGAACGAAAACGGCGTGCGCGGGCTCATCGCCCTGCAGGACCACGTGCGCGCCGGAGCAAGAGAGACAATCGCGCGGCTGCACGCGCACGGCCTATGCACCGCCATGCTCACCGGTGACAACGCGCGTACCGCCCACGCGGTTGCCCGCGCGCTCGGCATTGACGACGTGTGCGCCGATTTAAAACCCGAAGACAAGGTCGCCGCCGTGCAGCAACTGGAGAAACTCCACGGCGCCGTGCTCATGGTGGGCCACGGCGTCAACGACGCGCCGGCGCTCGCTGCCGCGACCTGCGGTGTGGCCATGGGCGCGGCCGGCACGGATGCCGCCATCGAGGCCGCCTACGTCGCGCTCATGGCTGACGATATCGGGAAGGTGGAGGAAGCGCTCGCGCTCGGCCGCAAGGCCCGGCGCATCTCCGCACAGAACATCGTGTTCTCGCTTCTCGTACTGGCCGCCATGATCCCGCTTGCCGTCCTCGGAGTCATTGGAGTGGCAGTGACGGTGCTGGTGCACGAGGCGAGCGAGCTGCTCTCGGTCGTCAACGGACTCCGCGCTGGACGTCTTTCAAACCTGACCCGGCCGCGCGCCGGCCCCACCTCGTCGTCTTCCGCTCGCATCCGCGTCGATTCGGAAGCGCGCCGCACAAGGATCTCTTGATTGCACCTCTTCACCTCCGCACTCAAACAGCCCCTTCTTGGCACCGGAGGACAGCTGCTGGATGACCACATATAAAACGACCCCCAGAGGAGCAAAGCCTGGGTGGACACACCGGATGAATCGCCCGCTCGCCTCTTCGAGGAGCAGTACCTTGAGACGCTTGCTCATGTGAACAAACACAAGGAGCAGTATGCGGCCACGGAGTGAGTCTAGACTCAATTCCCTTGTTCCTCCGGTGCGGACTGTCGCGCCGCCCTACGCCAGATCCCCCAGAGGACGAGGCCCAGGAGAATGGCAAGCGACCCCTGCAGAGAGAGAAAGGCCGCGATCTTCATATACGCAAACCCCGGATGCACGAACCGCACGAGCCATCCCGCTCCCTCGTTCAACAGGGCCGAGAGGAACGGCACGGCGACCCCCACGGCCTTCCATCCGTTGCGGAGCGGAACAAACAGGAGCAGATGCGTAAGGAGAAGAAGGACCATCCCCATGATCGGCAGGTGGAAGTGCGTGACCTCCAGCATCCCCTGATACGTCCGGGGCGCCGTGTACTGCGCTTCGGAGCCGAGGTAGTACCCCACGACGGCTTCGTAGGAAAGCCCCATCTTCAGGAAGAAGAGGAGGAAGTTCGTCACCCACAGTCCCCCGAGAAACACAAAGGCCCAGGAGAGCGTGAGGCGCATCAGAGGAGCACCCTTCATCTCCCCGTTTGCCAGGTATTTCATCGTCGATCCTCCGCAAGCTTCACCCGGTAGATCGCCAGCAGGCGGCGCACGGCATCGGAAATGGCCCTTGACGAGAGCGTGGCCCCGCTGATCCCGTGGATTTCCCGCCCAACCCGAAGGTCCGGTGTCAGCCTACACCCTGCAAACTGCCCCAGCCACCGGGAAGAGGGCAGGTACTCGAGCGGCTCATGGAAGGCCAAGACATGGACGGCCCGCACCCTCCCCTCCGGGGTCAGGACAATGAGGACTGTCTCCGGCATCGTCCGCACGACGTGTGTTTCAATGAAGGCGTATCCCAGAACGCCCCCTGCTTTCCTGCCGACATAGACCGTCACGAGCCGGGATTCCAGGCGGCTCTGAGCCAGATCTTCGATCCGTCGAATTTCCCCCGGTGCCAGGAAGATGGTCCGGGCTTCCACGGACTCCGCCTCAGGAAAGGCGAGGCGGAGAGCCGCTTCCTTGCTGTGGAACACCGCAGCCCCCGCCTCCATCACACTACATACCAGCAGTACTAGTGCCAAAATAGCGCTTCGCATGACGGCTTAATCCCTGACTCTTAGAACATGTAACTCATTCCCACGTTCCACTGGTTGATTCCGGTCCCCGCCGCGTTCCGCCGGTCCTGGTAGTCGAACTTGACGGCCACGTTCGGGATCGGCTTGTACGTGAGGCCCATCGTCCAGACCTGGCGATCGTTGGCCGGATCGGCCTGATATCCCGCCGGCACGGCAGCCTGCGTGTTCAATTGCTCGTAGCGGACGAAGGGGGAGAGGGCGTGCGTCGTCCTCGGCCGAAAGAGGGGCAGCACGTCGTAGGCGCCTTGCAGATACCACCCTTTCATCCGCGAGCCTACTGAGGCCTTCCCCGTGACCCCTTTCAGGAGGTTCACCCGGTCGGCCTCCCCCACGCATCCCTCGGCATACAGCGCCCGGAGGTCGATCCCCCGCCATCGCCATTGGGCATGGAGGTCCCAGAGCGTGACGGGCGCCTCAAGCGTCTGCCCGCCGACCTGATCCCCCTGCCCCGAGTTCCCGGCGAAGAACGAGGCGCCCAACGTGAGTCCGGGCACTCCTTTGTAGTCCAGGCGGCCGGTGAACGCCAGGTCCTCGGCCAGGCTCCGCGCCCCGCTCTGACGCCCGCCACGCACCCCCTCGGCCGCCGAGAACCCCGAGGCTTTCAACCCGGCTGTGACGTAGAAGCGGTAGTCCAGACCCGGAAGCGGCTCGCCGAACACCCCGACGCCGTTCTCCCGCCACGTCGTGGGGAGGATGAACCGCTCCACGTCCGGACGGAGGACGCCGTGGAACGTGACCGGCTCATGCTGCTCGTTCACCCATCCCATGGGGATGAGGACCATCCCCATGCGGAGATTGGCGGCCGGGTGCAGGAGGAAATCGAGGTGGGCGAACTCCACCGACGCCTCCCCGCCCTTCCCCGTGCTCGCATGCTCGAACTCCAGCTCCGAGTTGAAGATCACCCGGTCGGAGAACTTGTATCCTAGGTAGATGACGCTCCGGAGGAAGTCGGCTTGGTCCCGCTTCCCCGAGGGGGTGCCGTCGTCCTTCGTCCCCTTGAAATTCTCGTACGTCAGCTCGCCGTAGCCGGCCAGCGAAACGCCCCGCGTGATCCCGTAGACCCTGGAGGCCGCCGGCCCCAGGCCGAAGTAGGGCTTCAATTCTTCCTTCTCCGGCAGCACGAGTTGCGTCTTCAGCTTCTCGATCTCCTCGGCCAGGATGCCGATCCTCCGCTCGACCTCCCGTGAAGCCGTCTCTTCGGCCGTTGCGGGACTCCCCGCGAGCAGGATGCCCAACGCCAACACCATCCATCGTGTTCCCATGACGTGTCCTCCTCTGGTTGCCTGCCTGCCAACAGGCAGGGATGTGAAACAAAAAAAGCCCACAGGGGTCCGGGATCAACCGGACCGCGCCGTGGGCTCTGGGCTCAAACATCCTCGGGCCTCTTACATCTGATTACTGACTCGCGTCTACCATCAAGGCTAAGGTTGAGGTTCAGAAAATCCTAGACCTCGACCTCAGCCTCAACCTCGTGCCTTCTGACTCCCGACTTCTGTTCCCAGCGGGATCCGCCACACCCGCTTGCACCGGCGGCACTTCAGCTCGACGGCGCCGTCCACCAGCCGGGCGATGAGCGAACCGCAGGGGCAGCGGAACTCGTCGCATTTTGTATGATTATGACATTCATTTTCAATCATGTCAAGCAAAAATCTCACCCCCTCCGCTCGAAGACCACCGTATGGAGCACGTCGGCCCAGACCCGGCTGCCGACCTCCAGCACCGTCGTGGAAGACTGCGTGCTGTGGACGACCTGGCCGGAGGGGAGCGCGACAGCGTAGAGGTTCTCCGACCCGTTCTCGGCGGCCACCCGCTAGCGGGAGCCGTCTATCAAACCGCGCCCAGGCACGTGCCTTGCGCGCCTCACCCTCCCACCCGCTTTACGAATATCTCCTTCGCGATCTCCTCGTCCACGGCGAGGGTCGTCTCGCCGATCTCGAGGACGATCGAAGGCTGTTTCTGGACGAGCCGGACCGTGCTCCCTGGCACGAGCCCCATCGCGCCCAGCTTCGGCAGGCGAGACGTGAACCCCGGCGTCATGAAGGCGACGCGCCCCGCCTCTCCCGGCGAGAGGTCCGACAGGCGGGAGACGAGAGGCTTCAGGTCGCGCCGGTACTTGGCGCAACAGTCCCCTCGCGGGATCGGCTTGCCGTCCGGCGTCGTCGTGGGATGGCCGAGGAAGGCGCAGACGGAGTCGGTCACCTGGGGCGAGAGGATGTGCTCGAACTCGCACGCGTGCCGAGTCGCCTCCTGGTCCCCCAGGTCGAAGACGTCCACGAGAAGGCGGCGGGAGAGCCTGAACCGCCGCACGATCCCCCGGGCCCATTCGTCGCCCGTCTGGGTCAGGGCGATCTCCTCTCCGGCGATCTTCAAGTGTCCTTCGCGGACAAGATGGTCGAGGAGCGAGCGCGGATCCGGCTCCAGCGTGACCGCCAGCGCGTCGGCGAGACGCGTCTTTCCCTCTTCCCGGAGAGTCCAGATCTGCTCCAGAATCTCCTCCAGCTTCTGCTTCTTGACCTGTTCTTCTTCGCCGTGCGGGGGGCAAAGCTCAACCATGACGTTCCTCCTTCAAACAAGGCTTCACCGCAGAGAACGCGGAGCACGCCGAGAAAATCGTTCTTTGATCTCAAGTGTAGCCCTTTTTCTCTGCGCCCTCCGCGTTCTCCGCGGTCCAGGATGTTTCGTACTACAAGACCGGAACTAGGTTCAGAATCCAGTGCACTATTCCTCCAACAACGAACGCGAAGGGAAAGATGAACGCCGCCATTCCCAGGGCGGGCCTCAGGCCCCTCTCCTTGATCATCATGAAGAAATTCGCGATGCACGGAACGAACAGCGTGATCGTGACGAGCGACACGACGACCTGGTGCGCGTCCATCTGACCGGCCTTCTGGAGGGCGAACAAGCCCGCCGCGCCGTAGTCCCGCCGGAGGAACCCGACGAGAAACGCCTCGGTCGCGCGGGCCGGAAGCCCCAGGAAACCCTCCACCAAGGGGGAAGTCACGCCGGTGAGCCACGCGAGGACGCTCATCCGGTCGAGGACGAACAGGACCAGCGTCCCCAGGATGAAGAGGGGAACGGCCTCCCGAAGGTACCACTCCACCCGTCCGGCGGTCTTGACGAGGATGTTGGAGAGGAGGGGACGGCGGATCGGGGGGATCTCCAGCATGAACTCCGTGTCGTCCCCTTTGAAGATGCGCGCGGAGAGAAAACCGACGAGAAAGATCACGCCGACGAGCGTCCCCACCCAGACCGCGATGCCAGCCCAGGGAAGCGTGGCGGCCATGCCCGTTACGACGCCAAGCTGGGCCGAGCAGGGAACGCCGAGGGCGAGGAGAAGCGTCACGATCATCCGCTCCTTCCGCGTCTCCAGGATCCGCGTCGTCATCGTCGCCATCGTGTCGCACCCGAGGCCGAGGATCATTGGAAGGACCGCTTTCCCGTTGAGCCCCATCGCCTTGAAGATCTTGTTGAGCATGACGGCCAGGCGGGGGAGGTATCCGGTGTCTTCGAGAACGGCGAACGCGATGAAGAACGTCGTCGTGATTGGAAGAACGATTGCGATGGCGTAGGTTAACGCCATCGTGACGATCCCGTATTCCCCCACGAACAGATCCTGGAGGGGCTTCCAGGGAACGAGAAGAGTAATGAGGCGCGTCGCCCACGGGTTCAGGAACTGGCCGAAGACCGTTTCCTCGAAAAAATCGACCAGGACGCCCGCCCCGAGCTGGCCGACGAAATAGTAGATCAGAACAAGGACAAGGAGAAGGATCGGCACGCCCCAGACCGGGTGCATGGACCACTCCCCGAAGGCCCGGACCCACTGCGAACCGGCCGGGGGGAGCCGCGTCATCACGGATTGGAGGAGCGTATCCACGGTCCGCAGGCGCTGTTCGCCGATCACGTAGGCGAGCGGGAAGCCGTACCTGCGCTGGACCTCTTCCCGGACCTCTTCGAGGCGTTGGACCGCCGCCGCGTCAAGGCGGGCGTTCAGCCACTGTTTGAGGGAGGCGTCCCCGGCGAGGACCATCAGGGCGATCGACTCACGGGAAATGGGGGCGTCCGGGAGAAGCGCGGCGATCCGATCTATCCCGTCCCGGATGGGCGCGTCGTAAACCGCCCGGAACGACGACGGCCGGGCGCCGCCGACCGCTTCCCTGAGCGCGTCGATCCCCTGCCGCTGAACGGCGACCGTCGTCACGACCGGAATTCCCAGTCTCCCGGCGAGGAGTCCCGCGTCCACGAAGACTCCCCGCGAACGGGCCTCGTCGTCCATGTTGAGGTCGAGAGCGACGGGCAGTCCCATCTCGATGAGTTGGATCGTCAGGAGGAGGCTGCGGCGGATGTTCTTCGCGTCCGCGACCTGGATGACGGCCCTCGGCGTCTCGGCTAGCAGGATGTCGCGCGTCACGAGCTCGTCCTCGGACGTCGGAACGAGCGAGTTGACGCCCGGCGTGTCGATGACGACGGCCCGGCGTCTGCCGAAGACGGCGTTGCCCGTGCTCACTTCGACCGTCGTCCCGGGGTAGTTGGAGACGGTCACGTACTTCCCGGTCAGGAGACCGAAGATCGAACTTTTGCCGACGTTCGGATTGCCGAGGAGAATGACGCGGTCAACTCCCTCGTGGACAGCGGACGCGGAGACACCATGCTCGTGCAAGAGGAACCTCCGGCCGGCGCGCGGGCCTGTGGCGCCGCACCGGGAAGAATTCGTTGAAGAACCCCGCCTTGAAAGGCGGGAATTCTTCGACCTCCAAGGTGCTTTTCGATATTTGCATTCGTTCGCCGTAATCCCCGCCCCAAGGGGCGGGGATTACGGCGCACTGCGCGGTTCAGTTGTGCGCGGATGATTTTCCGGCCCTGTGCACCAGGAGACTCGCCACCGTGAGCGCCGCGGCGTAGGCCAGAACTTCCGTCAATGCCGGGTTGGCCCGGTAGCCCGTGAGCGTCCGGACGGCCGTCCCGGCTAGGCTCTTGTGGTCGAGAAGCCATGAAGTGTTCCAGAGCGGCTTGACGATCGCCGGGACAAGACCGAGTTCGACCGCCTCGTGAACGGCGCTTGAGGCAAGCCCCGCAATCAACATAACGAGCAGGACCGTCGAGACCCGGAAAAACCAAGCGACAGGCAGGCGGGAAATCCCGGCGAAGAAGAGCCACGCAAGCCCCGCCGCAAGAACGATCCCGCCGGCGCCCGCCGCGAGCATGGACGCGTGGCTCACTGTCTCCGTCTGTTGAAGAACGATGCTCCAGAGGAACAAAACCGTCTCGGCCCCCTCGCGGAGTACTCCCAGGAAGGCGATCGCCGCCACGCCGCCCCAGGCCCCCCGCGTCAGGACCTCCTCCGCCCGCCGCTCGATCTCTCCCCGAAGAACGCGCTTGTTTCTCTGCATCCAGACGAGCATCTGCGTGAGCAGGACCGCCGCCACGGAGAAGACGCCCAGTTCCATCCACTTCTCGGCCGGCCCTTCCCATGCGAATCCGTACGCCTTCACGATGCCGCCCAACGCCAGGCTCGCGATCACCCCCAAGCCCGCCCCCGCCCAGACGCCGGCGACGGCCCTCGGCTCCCCCAGCCTCCTGACCGCCGTCAGGAGTATCCCAATAATGATCGCCGCCTCCAGCGACTCACGCCATGTCACGAGCATTACGCTTGCCATTGCATCCTCCAGGCAAATGCAGTGCGTAGTTCAGAGTTCAGAGTTGGGAGTCGAGGCAGTGGAAAGAACGCTCCGAACTCCACACCCCGAACTCCGAACCGACTCTTCATTTCCTCCGCCGTGCCCCCGGCTTCACTTTCCGACAGCCCCGGCAGACCCCGTACAGTTCCAGCTTATGGTCCTGGATCAGGAATCCGTGCTCCGCCGCCACACGGTCCTGGAGGCCTTCGATTTTCACGTTCTCGAACTCGAAAATCTTCCCGCAGATCTTGCAAATCATGTGATCGTGGTGCCCGCCCGCCGCCGCCGGCTCATAGCACGACTCGTTCGCCCCGAACCGCCGCTCCTTCGCCACGCCCGCTTGGGCCAAGAGCTTGAGCGTCCGATAGACCGTGACCAGCCCAATCGCCGGGTTCTTCCGAGAGACGGACCGGTGAAGGCCCTCGGCGGTAATATGCCTGTGGGACGAGAGGAACTCCCGCGCGATCGCCGTCCGCTGACGGGTCGTCTTGAGCCCCTGACGCCTCAGATACGCCTGGAATGTCTCTTCCCCGCTCGCCACCGGGCATCCCCCCAGCGATATTATTATTGAAAACGATTTTCATGTTCTTTTATACGCCTCCCCTGGTCCCGTGTCAAGAGCAATGTCGGGACTTGCGGCAGTCCGGACAAGACCCGGAAACGCCGCTCTGGGAATCGATCTTCCTACCCCGGCAGAGGCCGCTCCCATCAGACGGCCCGTTTTCCTTCCCTGACAACGACGAAGAACGCAGCGGACGAAAGGACGAGAACGACGGCGAGGGCGAGGAAGGCCGTCCGGTAGCCGGCTGACGCGACGAGAAGGCCGGCCGCGATCGGTCCCGATGCGTGGCCCACGTCCATGACCGTCCCGAAGACGCCCATGGCCGAACCGTAGTGCCGCTCCCGGCAGAAGTCGGCCACGAGCGCCGGCACGGATGACGTGACGGCCGCCACGCCGATCCCGAAGACGGCGAGAACGGCCAGAAGAAGCTCGATTGACGAGAACCACGGAATCGCCGCGAGCGAAGAAGCCGTCACGAGGAGGCCGCCAGCGATGAAGGGCCGGCGCCCCATGCGGTCGGAGAATCGTCCGAGGATCGGTTTGGAGAGGACGGTGACGGCGAGTTGTACGCCGAACAGAACCCCCACGTGGGCGCTGTTGAGCCCCACCGAAAGGGCGTAGAGAGGGAGAAACGCCTGGATCGCGCCCGTCGCCAGGAACTGCGCGGCTTGCGCCGCAGACGTCACGAGAACGTTCCGATCTCCCGCGACTTCCCGCAGGCCGGCGACAAGCTTGGGCCACAGAGGGTCCCCGGCCGCCGAAGGGGAAGCAGGCCTCGGCGGAAGATCCAGCCGAAGGACCACGAGGACCAGGGCCAGGGATCCGGCCGCCCCCGCGCAGAGAAAAGCCGGGGAGAAACCGGCGCTGTAGACGATCGCCCCGCCGATCACGGGGCCGAGCAGGCCGCCCGTCATCTGGATCGAGGAGTACCACGACATCGCTTCCGCCCGCTTTTCGCGGAACATGTCCGCGATCACGGCCAGGACAACGGGGGACGTGACCGCCGTCGCCAGACCATGGAAGAAGCGGACTACGGTCAGTACAATCTCGTTCGCCGCCAGGAGGTAGACGAAGGGCGTGAATCCGAAGACCGCCATTCCGAACAGAAGGATGCGCTTCCGAGGCAGATGGTCGGAGAGGGCGCCGGCGGGGAACTTGACGAAGATCCCGGTGATCGTCGAGGCGGCGACGATGAATCCGATTTCGGCGGGCCCCACGCCGAGCGACCCCGCGTAGAGCGCGAGGACGGGGCTCCGGATCATCTCGTACGACATCCAGGCGAGGAATCCGGCGGAGGAGAGGAGACCCAGCGTCCGGAGGGGTGAAAAATCTCCTTGTGTCGCCATCGCCTGGCCTGCTATCAAGACCTCACCTCGGGGCAAAGCGGATGGAGGTTGCCGTGACGATTGGAAAGATTCGGACTCTCCTTTACGGGGCGGCGAAGATTCTGGGCGACATCAGCGCCGTCCAGAGGGGAAAGGCAAAGGAGCGGATCGCCCGCCGCCTCGCCGGCAAGGTCACGGGCCGCCTCCTGGGCCGGATCTTCAAATGAGCGCAAGGGCCAACCCCGCGGCGGCCGCGGCTGTTGCTCCGACCACATAGACGGGCGGCGCCTTCCAGAGAACCAGCGCTCCGAATCCCCCGATCGCCAGAATGAAATCGGAATGAGAGCGGATCGTCGTCGTCCAGATGGGATCGTAGAGCGCCGCGAGCAGGATCCCGACGACGGCCGCGTTCACCCCGCCCAGCGCCGCGGCTGCGGCCTTGCGCCGCCGCAGTTCCTCCCAGAACGGGAGCGCGCCGACCACGAGGAGAAACGCGGGAAGGAAGATGGCCGCCAGTCCGATGAGTCCGCCGGCCCATCCCCGCAGGTCCCCGTTCATGACCGCGCCGAGATAGGCGCCGAAAGTGAAGAGAGGACCGGGCACGGCTTGGGCCGCCCCGTACCCCGCGAGAAAATCCACGTCGCTCACCCACCCCGGGGGCACGACCTCGGCCCGGAGAAGCGGAAGAACCACGTGCCCCCCGCCGAAGACGAGTGAGCCGGCGCGGTAGAACGCATCGAAGAGCTTGAGCGCCCGGCTTCCGTCGGCCGCCGCGAGTCCCGGAAGGAAAACGAGCAGTCCGAAGAACAAAGCCAGGAACGCCAGGCCCGCTCTTTTCGAGACCGGAACCTCCAGCGGCTCATGCGCTCCGTCGCTCGGAGTCGGAACCACCCGCCACCCGACGAGCCCGCCGCCCGCAATGACGAGGACCTGCACGAGCGCGCCGGGCCACGCCAGCGTGAAAATCGCCGCCGCGATCGCAAGCGTCGCCCGGGGGCGGTCCGGGCAGAGCGCGTTTCCCATCCCCCAAACTGCCTGCGCTACCACAGCCACGGCCACGACCTTGAGACCGTGGACCCAACCCGACGCCGCGGCATCCGGATAGTGCGCCATGCCGTAGGCGAACGCGATCAGAACGAGCGCCGAGGGCATGGTAAAGCCGGTCCAGGCCGCCAAGGCGCCCGGAAGCCCCGCGCGCCTTATGCCGAGAGCGATCCCCACCTGACTGCTGGCCGGCCCCGGCAGGAACTGGCACAGGGCCACAAGCTCGGCGTACGCCTTCTCTCCCAGCCACTGGCGCCGCTTCACGAACTCCTCGCGGAAATATCCGAGGTGGGCAATCGGCCCGCCGAATGACGTCAGTCCCAGCTTGAGAAAGACGAGAAACACTTCCAGAGCGCTTCGGGCTTGAGTCACAGCCAACCCCCAAAATTGTCCTTATGAATCACGGCCGCCGGGCTTCCATCGCCTTGCCCGGCATGTCCTGGTACGCGAACTTCCTCTCTACTTCGGCGTGCGCCTTTCCGTCCACCTCGACGTACGGATAGATGAAGTAGTTCAGGCGCTCCCCCTGCTGGGCTGGAGAGAGAAGGATGTCGCGCCCCGTCGTGAACTCGATGCGGTTGGGGTCCAGAGTCCCGAAGAAGTAGGTCTTCTTCGACTTGTCCTTCGCGGCCTCCGAAGTGTCGACAGGGACCCATCCGAATCCGTCCAGGTGGAACTCGGCCCAGCAATGGTACCCGGCGACAGTCCCCTTCCCCTTCTCGGGAGGAATCGGGAAACCGATCACGAACTTGGCCGGGATGCCGGCCGCCCGCGAGAGGCCGATGAAGAGGGCGTGGAAGTCGGTGCAGTTGCCCCTGCGGATGTCGCAGGCGTAATACAGATCGCCGTTCCCCCAACCCGTTCCGCTCTTGTCGTACTTCATCGTTTCGACGGTGTAGTCGTAGATCGCCGCCGCCCTATCGAGCGGCGTGCTCTTCCCCCGGACCACCTCGTCCGCGATCGACTTGACGAAGTCGTCGATCGGGACCAGCCGGTCTCCTTGCAGGAATCTATCCAGCGCGGAGGATTGTCCCGCCCGGCGGACGCCCCCCTCCCCCGGGGAGCGTCGGTCTTCTTTTCGCCGGACCGTATAGGAGACGCGGACTCGAAGGTTTTCCGCCCCCTTTGGATCGAGAACCATGTTGAGGATCTTGTTGCCGTATTCGGAGTCGCGGTGGAAGGACACGCCCGATGGCGCCTCGACTCTCAGATCCGCGATCCGCTGGACATCTGTCTCGGGGGCGACTGGAAGCCAGACTTCGACCCGCCGCGCCGAAGAAGGGATCTTCGACACGACGGCTTCGTATGAGAAGCGGAACGATCGTTCGTTCAAAAACGGGGACGACGCCACGGCCGCCGGGCCGTCGACAAACGGGACCGCAAGGAAAGCAAACGCAAGAAAGAACGCGGATGCGCGCGTCATGTGCGATTCCCCCGCCCCTCGGCACTGAGGGGCGGGGCCTCCGTGGACGGTTGGGGAATCAGTTCACGACGACAGGCTTGTCGCCGTCGAAGTTGTAGCGCTCCTTCTTGGCCCACTTGCCTCCGTTCTTGACCGGAACCTTGTGGACCTTTGTCTCGGTCACGACGAGCTTCCCGTCCTTCGGCGCGAGCCAGAAGTCGATGTCGTAGAGCTGGTCCATCGCGCCGCCGGCGGCCTGGAAGTCGATGCAGGCGAAGTATCCCTTCCCAGCGATGTTGCGGACGGGATCGTGGATCTGGACGAACTTGAGCGAAAGCTCCTTGCCGCCGTCGTCGGCGTCCTTGAGCTTGAACGCGCCTCCGCCGGCTTTGGTCCCCTTGTTGATGTGGTCCATCATCGCCTTCTTGATCTCCGAGGCGGTGAACTCCTTCGCCTTGGCGCCCGGATGCTCACCCGGGTGCTCGTCGGCGATGCCGGAAGCGAATGTGCCTCCGACCACGAGGAAGAGAGCGGCCACCAGAACCGCGGCATTGCGAAACCGATCCATGACGCCTCCTTCTGCCGGCCCCCGGAACAGTTTTGAGATACTCTCCGGGACCGCCGGGGGACTACGGTCCGGAGTTCGGATTTAGAGGATTAACAACTTGTCGACGGCCCTTATTCCCTCATTGACACGCCCCGCGCCGTCCCCTACGCTGGGGAAAAATCGGGCAGAGGATACCCCATCCTCTTCGCGACCCGCCAGAGTTCTTTTCGTCCTCGAGGAGGTCCCGCCGTGAAGATGCATGAAGCCGAACTCCCCGGCGTGGGGAGGAAGTTCTGGATCCACACGGACGTGGGCGAGAAGCTCACGGTCATCCGCCACTCCGCCGGAAAGCGCGAAGTCTACCGCTTCCAGAAGGGCGAGGAGTTCCCATCGTCGGTCATCGAATTGTCCGAGGAGGAGGCCAGGGAGGTCGGCGCGGTGCTCTCCGGGGAGTTCCGCCTCCGCACGGTCGAGCGGATGGACGTGATCGTCAAGGAGATGTCGCTCGAGTGGGTCAAGGTCGAGCCGGGCTCGCGCGCGGACAGCCGGACGATCCGCGAGCTGGCGATCCGCACGAAGACGGGCGTCTCCATCATCGCGATCCTCAGGGAAGACCTCTGCGTCCCGGGTCCCGAATCGTCCGAGGTCCTCAAGGGTGACGACGTCCTCCTCGTGATCGGCCGCCCCGAGCACCACAAGCGGTTCCGCAAGGTCCTGGCCGGGGAGTAGCGGTCCCCGTGTCCCAATCCCTTCTCGAACTGGGCGTCATCCTGGCCGTCCTCTTCGCGGGCGGGCTCATCGCCTCCCGCCTCCGGCAGTCGGTCATCCCCGCCTACATCCTCGGCGGCATCCTCCTCCACAACTTCGTCACGAACGTGGAACTGATCCATCTTCTGTCCACGATCGGTCTGATGCTCCTCCTCTTCTTCATCGGCCTGGAGTTCTCCACCTCGTATCTCCGCCATCACGTCCGCCCCATCACGCGCGCGGGGGCCATCGACCTCGCGGTCAACTTCCCGCTCGGGCTGTTCATCGGGCGGGCGATGGGAT
Source organism: Nitrospiria bacterium (assembly GCA_919903025.1). Classification (GTDB taxonomy): domain Bacteria; phylum Nitrospirota; class RBG-16-64-22; order RBG-16-64-22; family RBG-16-64-22; genus RBG-16-64-22. Next base: position 14,220 of record CAKKSE010000040.1, read on the forward strand.
GGGACTGGCTTGCCTCGGCGTACCTCGGGGCGATCGTCTACATTTCTTCCTCCGCCGTCGTCACCAAGGCCATGATCGACAACCGCCAGGTCGCCAACCCCGAAGCCGACACGATCGTCGGCATCCTCGTCTTCGAGGACCTCGCCATCGTCCTGATCCTCGCCCTTCTCACCGGCTTTCAGTCCGGCAGCGTAGAGGCCGCGAGTCTCTCCTGGACGCTTCTCAAGATCGCTCTCTTCATCACGCCTTTCCTGCTCCTCCCGCCATCCGTTATTCCCCGCCTCAACCGGCTCCTGCACGTGGAGTCCACGGAGCTTTTCCTCCTGATGGCGCTCGCCGTCGTGCTGTTGGCCTCCGCTCTCTCGACGCGCCTCGGCTTTTCGGAGGCGGTCGGGGCGTTCCTCGTCGGGCTCCTCTTCTCGGAGACGGCCCACCGCCAGAGGATCATCGACCGTCTCGCCCCCTTCCGGGACCTCTTCGCGGCGATCTTCTTCCTCTCCTTCGGCCTGATGATCCCGTGGGAAGGCTGGAGCGGCACGTCTCTCCCGATCGCAGGGCTGGTCCTCCTGGGCGTCGCGGGCAAGATGGCAACGGGCTATCTGGTCTGCCAATCCTCGCGCCTGTCCGGACGGGCGTGCGCGAGCACAGGGATCGCCCTGATCCCGCGCGGCGAATTCTCCATCATTCTGGCCGTAGCCGCGGCTGGGGGGCTCCCGGACGGCCCAATCAAGGAGACAATCCTCCCTATTTCAGCCGGATTCGTTCTGGCCACGGGCGGGATCGGCGTGATTGGAATGCGGGAGTTCCCGGCGTATTGGATCAGAAGGAAGAAGAAGGGGTAGGGGCTACCTCGGCGAGACGTCCCCCGCCTCGTGTAGAAGGTCCAGGAACTCGTTGAACTCGTCCGGCGTATGGTCGATCGCCTCGCCGCTCTCCTTGAACCTCAGGAACGCCTCGATAAAAGAGAAGAGCCGCTCGACCGCCTTGCAATCCTCGTCGGGAAGCTGTTTCCGGACGTTATAAAGCGCCTTGTAAGGGAACCGGCCGTTCCCCTTGTACCGCTCCATGGCCTGCATGAGATCGAGAGGATACCCCGCGATCTTTCCGTAGTCGATCGAGCCGTAAAGGAGCTTGCGGCGAAGCTGTGCGTAGTCTTCCCAAATCCGGGTGATTCGTTCGGACCGGAACATGACCTGCCCCTCCCTGGAATCCCTAGGCTGTCTCAACGTTACCCGCATCGCGCGGATGCGTCAAGCCTTGCAGCGAACAGATCCTAGACGGCCAGGGATGAGATGTGACGCTCGGCGAGAATGCGGTGGAGCGGAACGTGAAGTGCGGTCCGGCAGACTGCCGCATGGCCTCTGAGGCCATCGCTGAACCAACACGGCGCCTATCGTTCCTTGAACCTCGGGGTCCGATATGGTAGGTTCCAACCCGCTGGAGTTCGAACTTGTGCGTCCGAAGCATCGGCCCAAAAACCCGGAGGCGACGTCACAGAGGCTTCAACCAGCCGCGAGCCGTCATCCGTTGGATTCCGGACCCTGCACTGCACACACAGGAGACCTTTGTGCCTGCACCGCTGGTCGCTCTCGTCGGCCTTCCAAACGCCGGCAAATCGACGCTCTTCAACCGGCTAGCGCGCAAGTCGCTCGCGACCGTCGATGCCACGCCCGGCGTAACGCGGGACCGGCGCGTCGCGCTCGCCCAGTGGGACGAACACCGGTTCCTCGTGGCCGACACGGGAGGGCTCACCTTCGCCGCCGAGGATGACCTCGCGCGCCAGATCCAGGCCCAGGCCGGGATGGCGATCTCCGAGGCGGACGTCATCATCCTAGTCGTCGACGCCGCCGCGGGGCTGACGCCCTTTGACCGGGAGATCGCCCTGCGCCTCCGGCGAACGGACAAACCGGTCCTTGTTGCCGCCAACAAGATCGACGGACCGAGCATGGAGAACGCGGCGGCCGAATTCCACGCCCTGGCTCTCGGCGTCCCCATTCCCCTTTCCGCCCGGAACGGGTACGGATTCGACGAGTTTCTGGAAGCCGTGCTCGCCGCCGTTCCGGGACAGGCCCAGCCGGCCGGTGAAACGCTTCTTCCCGAAGTCCCGCGCGTCTCAGTCGTCGGCCGTCCCAACGTCGGGAAGTCGTCTCTCCTCAACGCTCTCCTCGGACGGGACCGGTTCGTCACGAGCCCCTTGCCCGGGACGACGCGCGACGCCGTCTCCGAAGAAGCTGTTCTGGACGGCCGGACCTATCTTTTCGTCGACACGGCCGGCGTCCGAAGACGGGGACGGATCGAGCGGGGGATCGAAAAGTTCTCGATCGTTCAGACGATGCGGGCGATCGAGGAATCCGACGTCGTCCTCCTCCTCGTGGACGTGTCGGAAGGGCTGACGGAACAGGACCTCAACCTCGCGGGCGCCGTGGCGGAAGCGGGCCGGGGCGTGATCGTCCTGCTCAACAAGTGGGACCTTCTTCCCAAGGAAAAGCGCGAAGACCCCCGGTTCCTCGAACCCATCCGGTACCGCCTGCGCTTCCTCTCCTACGCGCCGCTCCGGACGATCTCGGCGACGCGGCGCCACGGCCTCAGGCAGATTCCCGCCGAGATCCTCAAGGTCATGAACTCTTACTCCCAGCGCGTTCCCACGCCGAAGATCAACCGCGTCATCTTGGCGGCGGCCGAACGCCATCCGCCGCCCCGGTCCGCCCGGGGCGCCGTCAAAATCAAGTACGTCGTCCAGACCCGCGTGCGCCCCCCCTCTTTCGCCCTGTTCACGAACCGGCCCGGCGAGGTCCCGGTCTCGTACCGGCGCTTCCTGGAGCACGCCCTCCGCGAGGCGTTCGGTTTCGAGGGAACTCCGCTCCGCCTGACATTCAGGGCCTCGCAAAGGGAGAAGCCCGGAAGAAGGACCTCTTCCCGAGGACGCCGCCCGCATCCGGCCCCGGGAGAGACGGCGGAAAAGTCCGCGCCCGTGATCCCGTCCGGCGGCGGAAAGGAACGACGGCGTTGAGCCGCGGAAGGCGGGACGGGACCGCCCGGGCCCTGCGCCTGGTTCCACGGATCTTCGTCAGCCTGTACGATAACCACGGCGTCTACCACGCCGCCGCGATCGCGTTCTATATCATCCTCTCGACCCCGGCGCTCCTCCTCGTCCTGATGACGTCGCTCGGCTACTTCCTGGGAGACCGCCGGACGTTCTACGACGTCACTCTCCACTACCTCCTCTCGATCTACCCCCAGATGGACGACAAGATCATCCGAGAGCTCGAATCGATCATCGCCCACCGCCACATGACGCTCCTGACGTTCGGGGTCTTCCTCTGGACCGCCACGCTTGCCTTCACCTCGATCGAGTTCGCGGTAAACAGCATCTTCCGGACTCAGCGGCGGCGCCATTTTCTCGTCACGACGCTCATCTCGATCCTCTTCATCACGATCCTCGCGGCCCTGATCCTGGCGACGACGTTCGTCATGTCCGCCGCGAGGTTCCTGATGGCCCATCCGCTCGTCGTCTCTTCCACGAACCTGACGGCTCTCCTCATCGACAACCCGTTCGTCGGGGGCGTCATCCCGGTCGTCCTGAGCATCGGCGCGCTCACGTGGCTCTACGCCGTCCTGCCGAACCGGCCGATCCGCCTGGGGCACGCCCTTCTGGGCGCTCTCCTGGCCACGAGCGGGTGGAAGGGAGCGCAGTACGGATTCGCGTGGTACGCCCGCGAGGTCGTCGACTTCGGAAGCATCTACGGGTCTCTGACGGCCCTTATCCTGCTCCCGTTCTGGGTCTTCTACCTCGCCCTGACGCTCGTGGCCGGAGCGGAGTATGTGTCGCTTCTCAGCGGAAACGGGCGGAAAGGAGAGAGCGCTGACCGCCCATCCTGACCCCGATGGACGGTCTTAACGAGGGTTTTCTCGATCGTCGAACGGGAATGGGAACGGCTCAGGAAGTGACCCGCTCCGAGAGGTCCCCCTCTTTCCGGGACAGGACCTTCTCGAACGCCGCGACAACCCTGGGATCGAACTGCCTCCCCGACTGGCGGCGCATCTCGGCAAGGGCCGTGCTGATTGGAAGGGCCTTCCGGTAGGGACGGTCCGTCGTCATGGCGTCGAACGTGTCGAGGACGGCGACGATCCTGGCCCCGAGCGGAATGGCGTCCCCCAGGAGGCCGTCCGGATAACCGCTTCCGTCGAACCACTCCTGGTGGTGGTAGATGAGGGGAATGACCGGCGAGAGGAACTTGACCTGGGAGAGGATCTCGGCCCCCTTCCGAACGTGATTCTTCATCACCTCGTATTCCGCGGGGGTGAGACGCGCCGGCTTATTGAGAATCGTCTCGCTGATCCCGATCTTGCCGATGTCGTGCAGGGCCGCCGCGTATTTGAGATGATCCGTCTCGTCGGTCTTGAGGCCAAGCTCCAGGGCCATATCGAGCGCGAAGTCGATCAAGCGGTCGCAATGGCCGCCGGTGTAATCGTCCTTGGCCTCGATCGCCTGGGCCAGCGATTTGATGGAATCGAACTGCGATTCCTCCAGCTCCCGGCTCTTCTCGACGATGGCGCTGTAGAGACGCGTATTGGCGATCGCGGCCGCCAGCTGGGCGCAGACGATCCCCAGCATCTCGACGTCGCTCCTGGCAAAACCGGGCCCGCCCCTGAGCCGCCCGACGTTCAGAACCCCCCGCATCGCCGAGATGGGCAGGACAAAGGGAAGGCAGATCGCCGAGCCGAGCTGGCCGTCGCGCATGAGCCTCCGGAGCTCGGGAGGCGTATCGTCCTCCCCGTTCAAGAGGACGCCGCCTGGGCCGAGCGCCACCCGGCCCGAGATTCCATCTCCGAGCTTCATGCGCGTCGACCGGGCGATCGTGTCCGGAAGGCCGACGGACGCGCGGATCAGCAGGACGTCTTCTCCCGGCTCCTCCAGCATGATCGAGACGCGATCGGCGGCGGCTTCGTCCCGTGCGATCCGGACGGCCCTCTCGAGGATCGTCTCCTCGCGCGTCTCCGAGAGCAGAGACCGGCCGATTTCGATCAGGGGAAGGAGGGATTTGAGGCGGATGTTCTCGCGGATGAGAGCTTGCTTCTTGAACGCTTCCTGAATGACGAGGAGGAGCTCCTGCCGGGTGAACGGCTTGAGGACGAACCCGCTAGCGCCGCTTCGAATCGCGTCGATGACGAGGTCCATCGAGCCGTGGCCGGTCATCACGACGGCGGCCATGCCCCTCTGCAGGAGGGATGCCTCGCGGAGGAAGGAGAGACCGTCCATGGCCGGCATCTTCACGTCCGTCAGGATCAGGTCGAACCGGTGACCCGAGAGCTTCTCCAGGGCCTCCGCGCCGCTCGATGCGGCCGAGGTCTCGTATTTCTCTTCCCCGAGAATCTCCTGAGTCAGCTCCCGGACGACGGCTTCGTCATCGACAACGAGAATGCGCTCTCCGGACACGCTCCGCCTTTCGCCGTCGGCCAAGGAGGTTTGGCCTCAATGACTGAAGAGCATATCAAGAAAACGCCGAAAAAACCACTCATCAAGCGGATGATCGTTACAAAAGATCGCCGAACCGGCTCTGAAGGAGGGCCAGAAAGACCACGGCGGCTGTTTCGACGCGGAGCGTCCGGGGCCCGGCTCGAACGATCCTGAACCCGTTTCCGCGCGCAAGAGCGAGCTCCGAGTCCGTCCATCCCCCTTCCGGGCCCACCGCGAGGAGGAAGGCCGCGCCCCGGCCCGCGCCGAGGTCCCGCCAGGCCTCTTCTCCCCGGGGATCCAGCCAGAGACGCAAGGCCGCCGACTCGCCGGAGAGAACGAGCGCTTCGACGGTCATTGGCGTACCGATCTCAGGCACGCGGACTCGTCCCGACTGCTCGGCCGCCTCCCGCGCCACCGCCTCCCATCGCTTGAGTCGGCGGGTCTGCCGTTCGGCCGGCAGGCGCACCTCGGACAGCGCGGAGAGGACGGGAACGATGCGCGCAACGCCCAATTCGGTCCCCTTTTGAACGATCCATTCCATCTTGTCCCCTCGCGGAATCGCCACGGCGAGCGTTATGGAAAGGGGGGACTCGACGCTGGGCGTCCGGGGCTCGACGAGCTGGACCAGGAGCGACTTTCCCCGGAACCGGAGGGTCCCTTCCCATTCCCGGCCGGAGCCGTCGAATACAAAGAGGGTATCCCCCGGGCGGCCCCTGAGAACGTTCGTGATGTAGTGGGATTGTTCGGAATCGAGAACGGCTTCGCCGTCGCGAATGCGCTCAGGGAAAACGAAGAGGCGCGGGGTCACAGCGGTTTTACTCGAACAGGTCCCGCACCCGCGACAGGAAGTTCTTCTCCACACCGCCGTCTTCCCCGGCCAGCGCGGCGAATTCTTCCAACAGCTCGCGCTGGCGCGGGGCGAGCTTCTGGGGCGTCACAACGACGATGCGCACCTGCTGGTCGCCCACGCCCCGGCCGCGAACGTCCGCGATCCCTTTCCCCTTGAGCCGGAAAACTCTTCCGGTCTGTGTCCCGGGCGGAATCTTGAGCGGGGCCGCGCCGGCGAGCGTAGGAACGTCGATCGTCCCTCCCAGGGCGACCCTCGCAAAACTGACGGGGACATCGCAGACCACGTCGTTTCCCTCCCGCCGAAAGAGGGGATGAGGGGTTACGTGAACTTCGATATAGAGGTCGCCCGGCGGCCCTCCCCGCCGGCCGTGTTCCCCTTCCCCCATCAGGCGGAGACGCCCGCCGTCGTCGATGCCGGGCGGGATCTTCACGGAGATCGTCTTTTCGGACGGGACCCGTCCGTGTCCCCGGCATGTCTCGCACGGATGGGAAATGATCCGCCCCTCGCCGTTGCAATGGGAACACGTCCGGCGGATCGTGAAGAAGCCCTGCTGGTAGCGGACTTCTCCCATCCCGCGGCACGTCGGACATTCCGCGGGTCCGCTCCCCGCACGGCCGCCGGACCCGCGGCACGTGCCGCAGGTCTCGGAGCGGTTGAGGCGGATGGTCGTCTCCCTGCCGAACGCCGCGTCTTCGAACGAGACTTCGACGGACTGGAGGATATCGGCCCCGCGCTCCGCCCGCTGCCGTTGCCGCCGCCGGCCGCCGCCTCCGAAGAAGTCCGAGAAAACCTCTTCGAAAATGTCCCCGACGCCCCCGAATCCGCCGCCCCCCCCGAACCCCTCGAAACCGCCCGCTCCCGGAGCTTGTCCGTATCGGTCGTAGAACTCGCGCTTCTCCTGGTTGGACAGGATCTCGTACGCCTCGTTCGCTTCCTTGAACTTTTCTTCCGCCGACTTGTCGCCGGGGTTCTTGTCCGGATGATGCTTGACGGCCATGCGCCGGTAGGCTTTCTTGATCTCGGCCTCGCCGGCGTTCCGGGGAACGCCCAGGACTTCGTAGTAGTCGCGCTTAGACATCGGTGAGACGGTGAATGGGTGAATCGGTGAATGGGTGAACGGGTGAAAGATTCATTGTGCCATGGCCGCCGCAATTTGCCGATATGCCGAAGAAAAGGGGGCAGAAAGCGGTCCGCTTCCTGCCCCCACCGTCCCGCGCCCCCGATCCGCGTCTCGGCACGCGCCTACTTCTTCTCCTTGTCGACTTCTTCGAACTGCGCGTCAACGACGCCCTCGTCTGTCGGCCGGGATCCCGCGGAGCCGCCCGCCTCGGCCCCCTTCCCGGCCATCTGCCCGTAGATCTCTTCGGCGAGCTTGTGCGACGCGCGGGAGAGCTCGGTGGTGGCCGCCCGGATCTTTTCGATATCGTTCTCGTCCATCGCCTTCCGCGCGGACTCGATGGCCTTTTCGATCTCCGCCTTCTCGCCGCCGGAAAGCTTGTCACCGTAGTCCTTTATCGATTTCTCGACGCTGTAGATCAGGTTGTCGGCCTCGTTCCGCGCCTCGGCGAGCTGTTTCTTGCGGCGGTCTTCGTCGGCGTGCGAAGACGCCTCGGAAACCATCTTCTTGATCTCCTCCTCGGTGAGGCCGGAGGAGGCGGTGATCTTGATCGACTGCTCCTTCCCCGTCCCCAGGTCCTTAGCCGAAACGTGGACGATCCCGTTTGCGTCGATGTCGAACGCCACCTCGACCTGCGGCACGCCGCGCGGCGCGGGCGGAATCCCGACCAGCTCGAACCGGCCCAGCGTCTTGTTGTCGGAGGCCATCTCCCGCTCGCCCTGGAGGACGTGGATCGACACCGCCGGCTGGTTGTCGGACGCGGTCGAGAAGATCTGGCTCTTCTTCGTCGGGATGGTCGTGTTCCGCTCGATGAGCTTCGTGAAGACGCCGCCCAGCGTCTCGATCCCGAGGGACAGCGGCGTCACGTCGAGGAGCAGGACGTCCTTGACCTCTCCCTTGAGGACGCCCGCCTGAATCGCGGCCCCGATCGCCACGACCTCGTCCGGGTTGACGCCCTTGTGCGGCTCCTTCCCGAAGAACTCCTTGACGACCTGCTGGACCTTGGGCATCCGCGTCATCCCGCCGACCAGGACCACCTCGTTCACGTCCTTGGCCGAGATGCCCGCGTCGGCCAGCGCCTGCCGGCAGGGCCCGATCGTTTGCTGGACCAGGTCGTCGACGAGCTGTTCGAGCTTCGACCGGGAGAGCTTCAGCGTCAGGTGCTTGGGTCCGGTGGCGTCCGCCGTGATGAACGGCAGGTTGACGTCCGTCTCCATCACCGTGGAGAGCTCGTGCTTGGCCTTCTCGGCGGCTTCCTTGAGGCGCTGGAGGGCCATCTTGTCGTTGCGGAGGTCGATCCCCTGGTCCTTCTTGAACTCGTCGGCGATCCAGTTGATGATCCGCTGGTCGAAGTCGTCTCCGCCGAGGTACGTGTCGCCGTTGGTGGATTTGACCTCGAAGACGCCGTCGCCCAGCTCCAGGATCGAGATGTCGAACGTCCCGCCGCCCAGGTCGTACACGGCGATGGTCTCGTCCTTCTTCTTATCCAGGCCGTAGGCGAGCGACGCGGCGGTCGGCTCGTTGATGATTCGCAGGACTTCGAGTCCCGCGATCCGCCCCGCGTCCTTCGTCGCCTGCCGCTGGGAGTCGTTGAAGTACGCCGGCACTGTGATCACGGCCTCGGTCACCTTTTCCCCCAAGTAGTCCTCGGCAGTCTGCTTCATCTTCTGGAGGACCATGGCGGAGACCTCGGCGGGCGTGTAGCGCTTCCCGCGGATCTCGACCGCGGCGTCCCCGTTCGGAGACAAGCTGATCTTATACGGCAGGACCTTCTTCGCCCGCTCGGCCTCCGACGACTCGTACTTCCGGCCGATCAATCTCTTGATGGAAAAGATCGTGTTGTCCGGGTTCGTGATCGCCTGGCGCTTCGCGATCTGCCCCACGAGACGCTCCCCGCTCTCCGAAATGGCCACCACCGACGGGGTTGTCCGGCTCCCTTCGGCGTTGGCGATGACGACCGGATCTCCCCCTTCCATGATGGCGACGCACGAGTTCGTCGTCCCCAGGTCGATCCCGATGACCTTTGCCATGATTTCCTCCTGCTCAAAGACGGTGGATGGGTGAATCGGTGAGTCGGTGAATCGGCGGGATCCCGTTCATCCATTCACCCATTGACCCATTCACCCATTCACCTGTTCACCATCGCCCGAGATCTCTCTCCCCGTGGACTCGGGGGTCTCCCCCGTCTCCGGGGAGAGAGACGGCCTCTTCGACACGATCACCAACGCGGGCCGAAGAAGGCGGTCATTATACTTGTATCCTTTCTGGATCTCCTGCACGACGGTGTTCTCAGGGGCGTCGGCGGCTGTGATCTGGCTCATCGCCTGCTGGCAGGCTGGATCGAACGGTTTTCCGAGAGACTCGACCGGCGTGACGCCGAAACGGGCGAGCGTGTCCAGAAGGTGCTTGTAGGTCAGATCGACTCCCTGAACGAGCCCGCCGGGGGAGTCTCCCCCGCCTTGCCCCGCGTGAGAGAGGGCGAAGCCCAGGTTGTCGGCGACCGAAAGGATCTCCCGCAGGATCGACTCGTTCCCGTAGCGGATCGCCTCGGCCTGTTCGCGCGCGATCCGCTTCTTCGTGTTATCGAAGTCGGCCGCCGCTCGGAGGAGTCTGTCTCGCGCCTCCGCGGCTTGGGCCTCCGCCTGCGCCAGCGCCTCCCGGAGAGCGTCCAGTTCTTCCTCGGGGGAAAGCTCCGCGGGAGGCTGACCGGTCGCCCCGGCCGCTTCGGCGATTCCCTTCTCGTCAGACGTGTCCATAGGCCCCTTTGTAATGGGTTCGTGCTCCTCGGTTGTCAAGAGGGTGCCGCCATTTTTTCCTGGAATCGCCTGACCTTACCAGCCGCTTCGAAAAAGCGTCAAGGAAAAACCATCCCTTCCCCCCGGCCGGAATGGGGTCCGCGGGTCAGGTCCGTCTTTGCGCCACGAGCCGCTTGGCCCCGGCCCGGACCGCTTCGGACACGTTCTTGTTCTTCTCGAGGTTCTCAAGATCCTTTTTCTTCATCTGATTGAGGAGCGGCAATGCGACCCCCGGCGGCGTCTTGGGGTTCCCCGTCAGGGCGGCGACGATTCCGTAGCTTCGGCACCACTCTCTGTTCTTGGCGATCTCCCTCAAAACGTCCTCCCCGACCTGCTTGGACTTGGCGAACTGCTCGATTTCTCCTTCGCTGAGCCGCGGGTTATCGAGAACGTTCATGGCGACGGTCCGAGCGCCGTCGCGGATGAGGATCGACCGGACTTCCTTGTTCCCCCGCAGAGCGAGTCTCAGCCGCTCCCCGACGGACAGGCGCTGAACGAGCTGGAGCGCGGAGCGGCCATGCTCCCCGCCCGCCTCATCGGCGGCACCCTCTTCCTCCGCCCCATCCCCGCCCACGAGGGCCATCTCTCCCCGCACCGCCAGGCCCAGTCGGGCGGAGAGAAGCGAGAGCACTTCCTGCTCCCCGACGCTCGACAGGAACCGGACGGTCTCCGGCGGAAGCGCCGGATGGGAAAGAATGAGGTCGAGGAGGTCCGGATCGTCGAGGGCCGAGACCGCCATCCGGTCCAGGATCCAGCCGGGAGTGGCCGGAGAGCGCGCAAGGTCGCGCGCGACGTGCGGCTGAAGGTTGGGAACGTCGAGGGGAAGAAGCGGCGGAACGGCCCGGAGGATTTCCCGCCAGAGGCGGAGTGCCCGGATGAGAACGCCGGTCGGCGCAGTCGTCATTCCCTATGCATCCTTGCGGAGAACGAGAAATATCTCCCGGTTTCCGGCCGGTCCCGGAATGGGAGATGGAATCTCCCCGACGATCCCAAACCCCAGGTCCCGCGCCTTCACGGCGACCTTGTCGACCGCCTCGCGGATCGCCGCGGGGTCCCGGACGACGCCTCCCTTCTCCACGAACTTCCGCCCCGCCTCGAACTGGGGCTTGACGAGCGCGAGGACCCATCCCCCCGGCTTCAGGAAGCCGTGGACCGCCGTCAGCACGAGCGTCAGAGAAATGAAAGATACGTCCACCGTCACCAGGTCGACTGGCGGGCCGTCCGGCCCCACGAGATCATCCAGGCGCATGTACCGGACGTTCGTCCGTTCCCGCAAGACCACGCGGGGATCGGACCTGAGCCGGGCGTGAAGCTGGCCGTACCCGACATCGACCGCGTAGACCCGTGCCGCTCCGTGCTGAAGAAGACAATCCGTGAACCCGCCCGTCGACGCTCCGACATCCACGGCGACGCACCCCTCGACGGGGATCGGAAAGGCCGCAAGGACCGCCGCGAGCTTGACTCCCCCGCGGCTCACGTACGGGTGATCGGGGGATTCGATCGAGACCGGCGCGTCCCCGGCGACGGACGTCCCGGGCTTCTCGACGCGCCTCCCGTCGACCAGCACCTTGCCCGCCAGGATCAGGGCGCGGGCCCGCTCGCGGCTCTCGACCAGACCCCGATCGAAAAGGAGCTGATCGAGCCGGCGGCCGGACGCGCCTGACCCTCTTCCGCCCCTGGCGCTTTTCTCCGCCCCGCTACGGAACGGCCTCATGCCACTGGATCGTCCGAACGGAGAGCATCGACCGGACAGCGGCGGCGATCCCCTCCGCGTCGAGGCCATACGCCCGCCGGAGAAGATCGATCTCGCCGTGCTCCGAGAACCGGTCGGGAAGGCCCACGCGCTTGACGCGGACGCCGGAGATCCCGGCGGTCTCTAGGAACTCGAGGACAGCCGAACCAAAGCCGCCGGCCAGTTGATGGTCCTCCACTGTCAGCCAGAACGTCCCTTCCCTCGCCATCTCCTTCAGGAGATTCTCGTCCAGCGGCTTGACGAACCGGGCGTTCACGACGCCCACGGCGTGTCCCTCCGCGGCCAGCGTCTCCGACGCCTCCATCGCGGCCTGGACGGCCGGACCGACGGCCAGGATCGTCCCTTCCCGACCCTCCCGGAGGACCTCCCACGAGCCCACGGGGAGCGGCTGGATCGTGGGATCGAGCGGAACGCCCGCCGCCGCCCCGCGGGGATACCGAACCGCAGCCGGACCGGGGTGATCGACCGCGGTCTTGAGAAGTCGGCGAAACTCGTTTTCGTCCTTCGGCGACATGACGATCATGTTCGGAAGGACGCGGAGATAGGCCAGATCGAACGCGCCGTGATGCGTCGGGCCGTCCTCCCCCACGAGGCCGGCTCGGTCCAGGGCGAAGACCACCGGAAGGTTCTGGAGACAGACGTCGTGGACGATCTGGTCGTAAGCCCGCTGGAGAAAAGTGGAATAGACGGCCACGACAGGCTTCAGTCCGCCCGCGGCGAGACCCGCGGCGAACGTCACCCCGTGCTGTTCGGCGATCCCCACGTCGAAGAACCTCTCCGGAAACTCGCGGGCGAACGGGGCGAGCCCCGTGCCGTCGGCCATGGCCGCAGTAATCGCGACAATCGACTGGTCCTGCCGGGCCAGGTCGACCATGGCCTGACCGAAGACTCCCGTGTATGTCGGCCCCGAAGACGAGGCCCTCTTGCCCGTGGCGATCTCGAAGGGGGGAGTCCCGTGGAACGGTCCGGGAGCGTCCTCGGCCGGCTTGTATCCCTTTCCCTTCTTCGTCACGACATGGACGAGCGTCGGTCCCGACAGGCGCTTCACGTTTTCCATCGTCGCGAAAAGAACGTCCATGTCGTTGCCGTCGAGTGGGCCCACGTACTGGAATCCCATTTCTTCGAAGAGAATCCCCGGTCCGACCATTCCCTTGACGCCTTCCTCCATCGTCTTCGCCATCCGGATCATGGGGAGGCCCAAGCGGGGAATCGCCTTGAGGAAGTGCTCCGTCTCTTTCCGGACGGTCGTGTAGAAGGGTCCGGTCATGAGGCGGGAGAGGTAGGCCGAGAAGGCGCCGACATTGGGCGAGATCGACATCTCGTTGTCGTTCAGGACGACGATCAGGTCCTTCTTCAGGTGGCCGGCGTTATTGAGCGCCTCGAACGCCATCCCCGCCGTCATCGCCCCGTCTCCGATCACGGCGACGATCCGCCGCGCTTCTTTCTTCAGGTCCCGGGCGCAGGCGAGTCCGAGGGCCGCGGAAATCGACGTGGACGAGTGCCCCGCCCCGAACACGTCGAACGGGGACTCGTCGCGGCGGAGAAACCCGGAGATCCCCCCCCATTGGCGGATCGTCTCGAAGGCCGCCCGGCGCCCCGTGAGGATCTTGTGGGCGTACGCCTGGTGGCCGATGTCCCAGACGATCAAGTCTTCGGGCGTATCGAAAATGGCGTGGAGGACGATGGAAAGCTCGACGACGCCGAGGGACGGGGCCAAGTGCCCGCCCTGGCGCGCGCAGACGCGGATCATCTCGGCCCGGATCTCCTCCGCCAGCGCGGGAAGGTCCTTCCGGGGGATCTTGCGGAGATCGGCCGGAGAGTTGACGGAATCAAGAAGTGGCATCACCGCTCCTCAGCGATTGCGGATTGAAATACACCATTGCATTCCACATTTCTAGTGTAGTGTCCCTAACGCTTCTTTACATAGAAAGAGAGATGTCATTCCCGCGGAAGCGGGAATCCAGAGCAAGAAGACTGGATTCCCACGCATCAAGTGCGGGGCAGGCTCCGTCAAGCCCGGAATGACAAACAAAGTAAATGGACTTATGGGACACCACGCTAGCGCTTTCGCTCAACGATGAACCGGGCCATCGACCTGAGCGGCCCGGCCCGTCCGCCGAACCGATCGATGTCCTCGATGGCCTTCTCGACGAGCTCCTTCGCGAGTCCCCGAGACTCGACCAGGCCGAGGAGGCGCGGGTAAGTCTGCTTCTGCTTCCGGTTGTCGCCGCCGACGCTCTTTCCCATGACCGCCGGATCTCCTTCGACGTCCAGCAGATCGTCGGCGATCTGAAAGGCAAGGCCGACCTTCTCGCCGAAGCCGGAGAAGGCCTCGAAATCGGTCTCCCCCGCTCCGCCCACGATCGCGCCCGCCCGAACGGCGGCCCGGATCAGGGCCCCCGTCTTGTGCGTGTGGATGTACTCGAGGACGGCCATGTCCGCGTGGAGCCCTTCCGACGCGACGTCGACGGCCTGCCCTCCGACGAGGCCGCCGTGGCCCGCCGCCCGCCCGATCTCCTGGATCACCCGGATCCGGTCGGGAGCGCCCAAGTTCGGGTTGAGGCCGTCGTCGGCCAGCACGTGAAACGCGAGGGTGAGAAGCGCGTCCCCCGCGAGGATCGCCATGGCCTCGCCGAAAACCTTGTGGTTCGTCGGCCGGCCCCGGCGTATATCATCGTCGTCCATCGCCGGCAGATCGTCGTGGATGAGCGAGTAGGCGTGGATCAGCTCGAGGGCCGCCGCTGCCGGGAGAACGGCGTCATCGTCCCGCCCGCACGCTTCGGCCGAAGCGATCGCCAGGGCGGCCCGCACCCGCTTTCCGCCGGCCAGGGTGGAATACCGCATCGCTCGATGCAGGACGTCCGGGAACGCTCCCTCGGGGGGAAGGACACGGTCGAGCTGACGGTCGACGCGGCGCCGGCAGGTCTCCAGATACGGGGCGAGGTCGACAGCCGTCAAATCTCCTTCTCCTCTTCGGACCCCTCTCCGCCCACCGTTTCGCCAAACGGCTGAACAGTCTTCTTCCCCGCGGCGTCGGTCGTGAGGATCTCCACCTTGCGCTCCGCTTCCTCCAGTCTCTTCGTGCACAGGCGCGCAAGTTTGACCCCCTCTTCGAAGACCTTGAGCGACTCCTCGAGGGACAGCGTTCCTCCCTCAAGCGAGTCTACGATCTGTTCGAGCCGCTTGAGCGCTTGTTCAAACTTCGGTTCGGCCATGCTCCGGTTCCGGGGATTCGGGATCGTTATTATACTCCGCCGCCCCAGGGATTAAAACCTTCTTACTTGGGTGGCTGGGAACTTCCTATCAACCATCAACCTTTCGGTCCACGGTGGCGTCGACGGACCCCTCCCCGAGCCGGACGCGGATCCGGTCCCCCGGGGAGAGAGCGGCGGCGGAACGGACGACCGCCATTTCGGGCAAAGCAAACGTCAGGCTGTATCCCCGGGAAAGAACGCCCAGGGGAGACAGAGCCGCGAGGCGCTCGGACAGCCGCCGGAGGGTCTGCCGGCGAACCCCCAGGCCGGTCCGCATGGCCGGCGCGAGGATTCGACGCGCCGTCTCGAGCCGTCCCCGCTGACGCGCAAGCCCGGCCTCCGGATGGCGCCGCATGAGCCGGCGAACGACAGCCTCCAGCTCCCGCCGCCGTTCGTTCCCTCTCTCGCGCCAGGCGCCGCGGAGACGTCCGGCCAGATCGTCCACCCGCTGGGCGAACCGTTCCAGCAGGACGGTCAGATCGCCCAGATCGCGCGAAGCATGGCGCAGGCGGGACCGCTGTTCCCGGAAAACGGCGCGCGCCCCCATTGCCAGGCGCCGGGCCAGGAGGTCGATCTTCTCGTGGAGCTCGATCTTCGATCGAACGATCATGGACGCGGCCGCCGTAGGCGTGGGCGCCCGCACGTCCGAGGCGAAGTCGGCCAGCGTGAAGTCCGTCTCGTGCCCGATCCCCGTGACTACGGGGACGCGCGACCGGACGATCGCCCGGACCACTTCTTCCTCGTTGAAAGCCCAGAGGTCTTCCAGCGAGCCGCCGCCCCTCACGAGGAGGAGCACGTCCGGGGAATGGCGGTTCATCTCGTCGATCGCCCGGGAAACGGCCCGCGCGGCGGCGGGGCCCTGGACCGGCACTGGATGGATGAGGATCTGAAGGTCGGCGAAGCGGTCGCGGAGGACGCGCAGGACGTCGCGGATCGCGGCGCCAGTGGGAGACGTGATCACGCCCACCCGGATCGGAAGGAACGGGAGCGGTCTCTTCCGTCCCTCGTCGAAGAGCCCCTCGGCGGCCAGCCGCTTCTTAATCTGCTCGAACGCGAGCTGGAGCGCGCCCCGCCCGCACGGGTCCATCGTCTCGACGACGATCTGATACGTCCCCCGCGGCTCGTAGACGGTGAGCCTGCCCCGGCAGATGACCTTGAGTCCGTCGGCGGGACGGAACTTGAGGAACCCGACGGCGGCGCGGAAAAGAACGGCTGAGATCTGGGCCGACTCGTCCTTGAGCGTGAAGTAAACGTGGCCCGAGGAGGGAATCTTGAGGTTCGCGATCTCCCCCTCGACGATGACGCGCGAGAACTCGATTTCGAGCGATTCCCGCACGCGGCGGGTCAGTTCAGATACTGTCAGCGGAGTCTCTTCTCCGATTCTCCTATTCACCTATTCACCTATTCACCGGCTTCTATGGATGGTCGCTGTGAACCTGGATCCGCGTAATGGAGCGCGCGAGGCCGGATCCTTCGTCGACGTCGAGCAGGACCGCCGCCAGCTGGGTGGGACCCGTCGCGGGATCGAACTTCTGCGGCATCTGTTTGAGAAAACGGTTGATCGCCTGCTCCGGCTTGACGCCGATCACGGAATGTGTCGGTCCCGTCATTCCGACGTCCGTGATGAAGGCCGTCCCTTTCGGAAGAATTCTCTCGTCGGCCGTCTGGACGTGCGTATGCGTCCCGACGACGGCCGCCACATCCCCGTCCAGGTACCACCCCATGGCGTTCTTCTCGGAGGTCGCCTCCGCGTGCATGTCGATGATGACGACGCGAGCCTCCCTCTTCAGGCGGGCGACCTCCGTCTTGGCCGCGCGGAAGGGGCAGTCGATGGCCGGCATGAAGGCCCGCCCCTGCAGGTTGAGGACGCCCACCGTCTCCCCCGACCGGGACTCCACGACGGCGCTCCCGCGGCCGGGAACGTCCGGCGGATAGTTCGCCGGCCGGAGGACCCGGCTCTGAACGTCCAGATAGTCGAGCGCCTCTTTCTTGTCCCAGATATGGTTTCCGGACGTGAGGAGGTGGATCCCCGTCTCGAAGAGGGACTCGGCCACCTTCGGCGTGATTCCGAAGCCGCCCGCCGCGTTCTCGCAGTTGCCGATGACGAGGTCCACGTCGTGACGCTCGGTCAGCCCTTTCAGATGATGGACCACCGCCGCCCGGCCCGGCTCCCCCACGATGTCGCCGATGAAGAGAATTCGCATCCGCCGGCTACCGCGCGTACTCGACGTGCCGCATCTCGCGGATCACTGTCACCTTGATCTGGCCCGGATAACTCATCTCCTTCTCGATCTTCTTCGCGATGTCTCGGGAGATCTGCGCGGAGAAGATGTCGGAGACCTCATCCGGCCTGACGATGATCCGGATCTCCCGGCCGGCCTGGATGGCGTAGGCCTTCTCGACGCCCTTGAACGACTGGGCCACCTCTTCGAGCTTCTCCAGCCGCTTCACATAAGTCTCCAGGATGTCTCGCCGCGCCCCCGGACGCGCCGCCGAGATGGCGTCGGCCGCCGAGACAAGGACCGCCTCCACGCAGCGGGCTTCTTCCCCCTCGTGGTGCGCGCCGATACAGTTGATGACGGCATCGGACTCGCCGTACTTCCTGGCCACCTCGGCGCCGATGGCGTCGTGTCCCCCCTCCACCTCGTGGGAGATCGACTTGCCCAGGTCGTGCAGGAGCCCGACCCGGCGGGCGAGTTTCTCGTTCGCTCCCAGCTCGGCGGCCATCATCCCGCAGAGATAGGCGACCTGCTTCGAGTGGTCGAGCACGTTCTGGCCGTAGGAGGTGCGGTACTTGAGCCGCCCCAGGATCTTGATGACCTCCGGGTGCAGGTCGTGAATCCCGAGGTCGAAGGCGGCCTTCTCCCCCTCCTCGCGGATCGTCTGGTCGACCTCGCGCCGGACCTTCTCCACCACTTCCTCGATCCGGGCCGGGTGGATCCGCCCGTCGGCCACAAGACGGCCGAGCGAGACCCGGGCGATCTCGCGCCGGACCGGGTCGAAGCAGGAGATGAGGACGGCCTCGGGCGTGTCGTCGATCACAAGATCGACGCCCGCCGCGGTCTCGAACGCGCGGATGTTTCTCCCCTCGCGCCCGATGATCCGCCCCTTCATCTCGTCGGACGGGAGGCTCACCGCCGAGACCGAAATCTCGGCCGCGTGCTCGCCGGCGACCCGCTCGAGCACGATCGTCACGATGTGGCGGGCCTTCTTCTCGGCTGTCTCGCGGGCCTCATCCTCGATCCGCTTGACGAGGAGCGCGGCGTCGTGGCGCGCCTCCTCCTCGAGGGAGGCGATCAGGTGCCGCTTGGCCTCCTCGGCCGTCATGCCCGCCGTCTCCTCCAGGCGCCCGCGGGCCTCGGCGAGAAGCTTCTCGGCCATCCGGTCCTGTTCCCGGACGTGGGCTTCGAGCCCGGTGACCGCCTGCTCGCGCCGCGCTAGCTCGCTTTCCTTCTGCTCCATCTGCGTCGAGCGCCGTTCGAGGTGCTCTTCCTTCGCTCCGAGACGCTTCTCGGCGTTCGCGATCTCCGCCCGCTGGGCCTTCATCTCCGACTCGAAGTCGGCGCGCCCCCGCAGAAGCGTGTCCTTGGCCTCGAGCTCGGCCTCCTTGCGCCGAGCGTCGGCGTCGCGCTGGGCCGATTGCAGAATCCGTTCGGCCGACTCCCGGGCCTCCTTGACCGCCTGCGTCCCGGCGGCCCCCCGCAGCAGGAATCCGGCAACCAAGCCGGCGGCTAGGCCGCCGACCAACAGACCGATGGTGATGAGCATGCTCGTTTCCATTCAACCCTCCTCGCCGCCCGGATCCCGCGGGGGCTCGCCCCGAACGATCCGGCGGAGGTGCTTGAGACGTTTCCCGATCTCCTCTTCCTCTCCCTGGTCCGACGGAAAGTAGTAGAACCGGCTCTCCGGCAGGTAGTCCTGCCGGGCCGCGTGGCCGGGCGCGTCGTGGGGATAGATGTACCCCTTTCCGGCGCCGAGGCGCGCCGCGCTTCGGTAGCTCGCGTCCCGGAGATGAGGCGGCACCGCCAGCACCCGGCCCGACTCGATCTCCGAGAGCGCGGCGTCGATCGCCAGATAGGCCGCGTTGCTCTTGGGCGCGCACGCGATGTACACGGCCGCCTGCGCCAGCGGGATCCGGCCCTCCGGCATCCCGATCTCCCTCACGGCGTGAAACGCCGCGACCGCCACCTGGAGCGCCCGCGGATCGGCGTTCCCCACGTCCTCCGCCGCCGAGATCACGAGGCGGCGGGCGACAAAGAGCGGGTCCTCGCCCCCCACAATCATCTTCGCCATCCAGTAGATCGCGGCGTCGGGATCGGACCCGCGCAGGCTCTTGATGAACGCGGACGCGGTGTCGTAGTGCGGATCTCCCGAATCGTAGACCAGCGCCTTCTTCTGGAAAATCTCCTCCAAGACGGCCCGGTCGATGACGAGCGTCCCTTCCGAATCGGGCGAAGCGACGGCCGTCGCCATCTCCAGGGCGTTGAGCGCCCGCCGCGCGTCCCCGCCGGAGGAGCGCACGACGAATCCGCGGGCCTCCGGCGTCAGGCGCACCGGGATCGACCCCAGGCCGCGTTCGCGGTCCGCGAGGGCGCGGTCCACGATCGTCTCGATCTCCTCGTCCCCCAGCGGCCTAAGCTCGTAGATGAGAGACCGGGAGGCGAGGGCCGGGATGACGGCGAAGAACGGGTTCTGCGTGGAAGCGCCGATCAGGATCACCGTTCCGCGCTCCACGTCCGGAAGGAGCGCGTCCTGCTGTGCCCTGTTGAACCGGTGGATCTCGTCGATAAAGAGGATCGTCCTCCGGCCGCCCGTCCGCCATCTGAGACTCGCGTCCCGGATCGCGGCGCGCAGATCGGCGACGCCCGACGTGACGGCGTTCAGCGGAACGAAGGCCGCCCCCACGGCGCTCGCGATCACGCCCGCCAGAGCCGTCTTCCCCGACCCCGGCGGCCCGTAGAAGATGAGCGAAGAGAACCGCTCCGTCTCGACGGCGCGGCGAAGGAGCGCGGCCGGACCGATCAGATGCTCCTGGCCGACGAACTCTTCGAACGAGCGAGGACGCATCCGCCACGCCAGGGGCGCGGGCGGAGCGTTTTCCGGTTCGGCAAGATCTTCCGGCTTGTTCAGAAGGGGCGATTCGGCGGGTTCCGCCTCGGAGGATGGAGCGAAAAGATCACCCGTCGCCTCCGCTTGCGGCCGATGAACCGCCCGTTTCTCCTCCGAACGACGGCGTGGAACGGCCGTCATGAGAGACCTCCTCGCATCTTTGACATAGGGCGGAGGAAAGCGGCGAAGGAAAGGAGAAGACCGCGGAACGTCGGATCAGGGAATGACGGACGAGCTCACCGCCCAAGCGAGGAGACGCACCGGTGCAAATCGCCCGGACTCGGGGCCGCCGGGAACCGAGGCCCCCGCATCTCCCCGCCCGGCATCGTCCGGCACAACGTCCCAAAGAAATCAAAGGCGGCAGCGCCCATCTGTTCCATCTCCCTCGATCGACTCATTCTCCGCGTACTTCTCTCGCGTCTTCGTCCGAATCTCCGGTCACGACAGGCCGCATCGTTCCGCGGCCTCATCCTCGTTCCGCGCCACGTCCGGGAACCGGGACCCCCGCCTCGGTCGTGTCGACGGAAAATTGAGCCTGGCATTGACCAGGTGGGCGCCGTGATAAGAGGATCAGGCTTTCCATCCCGCCCGAGGCGGGACGGACGTGCACACACCCCTTAGGTCACCGCTCCCCTTGCTTGACGCACTAGGATCAATTTTTTCAGCCGATCACGCGCCAGGCAGGGGACCCCGTTCCCGGCGCAGTTGTCGATCTCCAATTTACAATTTGAAATTTTCAATTTTCAATTTACAATTTTGTATCTTCCGTTCTACGAGCCGTCGAGGAGCGCGGCGATCTCCGCCGCTTTCCGCTCGCTCCAGCGGTCTTTCTCCTCCGCCGCCTTCCTCGCTTGGAACAACTCATCCGCGATGTTGAACGCCGCGAGGACAGCGACACGGACCGGGCTGCCACCGCCCCCCCCGTCGTTCACTTCCCTCATCTTGCCGTCGACGTACCGGGCCACGTCCTTGACGTAGGCGTCGTCGGCCTCGCCCTTCACCCGGTAGGTCTGGCCCAGAATGCTGACATCGACCGCTTTCGGACTCATCTACTCCTGCTCCACGCTCTCAAGGTCGCGAAGGAGGTTTTCGATCTTGTCCCGCATCTCCAATCTCTCGGACTCGAAGCGGCCCGCTTCCTCGCGGCCGCGGCGGAGCATGATCAACTCGTGCTCAAGGCGGTTGATCTCGTCGCTCCGCTGGGTAACCTCCCGCTCCAGCATCCGGACCACCGATTCCAGGTGGGTTTTTTCCGATCGTGCCTTCTTGTGGGCGCCCATCAGGCGATTGATCTGGTCCTCCAGAGATTGCCGATGAGCGTCGATCATCGAGTCTCCATTTCCACCATCAAGCGGCAAGGGCATCTGCGCGGTCATCGGAAACCTTCTTGTGCTGGTATCTTATCCAGGCTCCCCTTGCGTGTCAAGAAGAGCAACCGGTGAAGAACGGGATCAGGGATTGCGATTCCGCCGGACGGATGAATCATCCTCCCCATAACCCTTGCCCCCTGATCCCTAATCCACGATACGTCGTATCGGCCGAAACGCCGTCGCCGAGAACATGTTCCCCGGCTGCCTTCCGTCCGCGTACGTCGATTGATACCAGGCGTACGACGTCAGGACGCGCTTCACGTATTCGCGCGTCTCGCGGTACGGAATTCTCTCGACGAACTCGTCGCGCTCCACGGTCCCGAATCGCCGGACCCATCGATCCACGGCGCCCGGTCCAGCGTTGTAGCCCGCGAGAGAAAGAACGACGTCGCCCGCGTACCGCTGTCTCAGCCTCGCGAGGTACCATGTCCCCAGATCGAGGTTCCTTTCGGGCCGCCGCAAGGACCCCGATACATCGGGGCGCTGCTTCATGATCTGGCGCCCGGTTTGCGGCATGATCTGCATGAGGCCCAGCGCCCCGGCCCGCGATACGGCCTCGGGATCGAACCGGGACTCTTCCCGAACGACGGCCAGAACGAGGTAGGGGTCGATCTCTTCCCGATCCGCGAACCGCTTAAGGTCCTCCCAATAGGCTCTCGGAAAGAACTGCCGCCGGGCGGACTCCGGAAGGGAGCCGGGGTCGTTCCGCCCTTCGAACGCGAGCACAGCCGATCGGAAGTCTCCGGCTTCGATGAGAAGATCGTTCACCGCCACCACGCACCGGATCTCGCCGCCGCATCCCCGGTTCGCGCGGGCCAGCTCGCGCCGGGCTGCGCCCTGAAGTCCCAGCTTCAGAAGGATCTGCGCCCGGCGGATGGAATCGTTCCCGCGAAGCCTCTCGGGGATCTGCGCGTTCGCCCGGTCCTCGCCCGACCCGGCATCCCGGACCGGCGTCGTTCGCCCCCGCTCGGCCGGAATCGGGTCAGTCGAGATCCGGCGCTTCATGCGCTCTTCGGCCAGAAACCCGTAATACGACGGACCCATCCGCACGACGCGGCGATAGTCGCCCTGCGCCCCGTCGATGTCTCCCCGACGCTCCGCCGCCCGGCCGCTCCAGTAAGCGGCCCGCGGAGCCAGCGCGGATCGGGGAAACTCCGCCGTGAGCTTCTTCCAGGCGCGGCGGGAGGCGTCCATCGCCCCCGCCTCATACTCCGCCCATCCCCAGAACCAGAGCGCTTCCTCGATCATTTCGTCCTCGGGAAACTCCTCGGTCGCGCGGCGGAACGAGGACTTGGCTGTCTCCCGGTTCCCTTCGTCCAGGTGGAGCTTCCCGCGAAGGATCAGCGCCCGTCCGTACCAGACCGTTTCCTTCTCCTCGTCGGCGAACGCGGCCAGAACCCGGTCGACCTTGTCGAGCCGGTCGAGCCTCCCATATGCGCGCATCACCCACCAGCGCCCTTCGGCCCGTGCCTCCGGCGTTGCGGCGCGCTTCACCCACCGATCGAACAGGCCAGCCGCCTCAGAGTACCTTCCTCGGGCGAATTGCGCCCTGGCCGCGAATCTCAGCGCCGTGTCGGACGGGATATCCTTGAGCAGGGAAAGAAACTCCTCCGCGGCCGCCGGATATCGCTTCTGGTCGAACAGCCGGCGCGCCCGCGCCAGCCGGTCCGATCCTCCCAAGGCCGGATCGATTCCCGAGGCCGACAGATTGCGGACGAGGATTTCGGCCTCACGCTCCTCGGGCGAGAGCGGGAACATCACGCGTATCTTCCTCGCGCGCTCGCCAGCGACGGCGAACTGGCCGCTCTCCGCGGCGATCCGGGCGGAGGAAAGGAGCGCCTTCGCGGCGTGTGGATGATTGGGGTGGCGGTCCAAGAAGGCGTCGTAGGCGTCCCTCGCGTCCCGCGGCCGGCCCGCCCGCGCCAGCGATTCGGCGGCACGGTATCGCGCGTCGGCCGAGAGGATTCCGTCCGGACGAGCCTGGACAGCCCGGCCGAACGCATCCGCCGCCGCTGGCCATGCTTCTCTCTTGGCCGCGCTCTCGCCGATCCAGAAGAAGGCGTAGTCGGCCATCAGGGGAAGGTCGTCCGCCGCCTCGCGGAAGAGCCTCTCCGCCTCTTCCCAGCGGAGTGCCTCGAGCAACTGCCTCCCAAGAAGGAGACGCGCCGTTCCGCGTTCCTCCGGCGAGAGCGTCCGTCCGGAGCCCTCTACCGGAAGATGGGAGGTTCCCGCTTGCCCGGCCGAACCAGCGAACAGGAGAAGGAACGCCCCCAGGCCGAATGCCGCCCCGACGAGTCCGCCGAAAGCGGACCGCCGGGAGGACCTACCGGACATGCCACACCCCCATCGAGTAGATGAAATTCCCGGTGATCGTCAGGTCCGGCTCCTCCCACGCCTGCGGAAACTGGCCGAACGGAATCGCATCTCGAAGGGCCGCCAGCGCCGCGTCGTCGAGGACGCGGTAGCCGGATGACCGGAGGAGCGTCACGGGACCGAGCCGGCCGTCGCGCCTGATCGTGAACCGGATGTAGAGGTTCCCCTGCCACCCCTCGTGACGCGCGAGCCTCGGATACTCCCACGCCGACTCCACCTTCTCCCGGACTCGCGCGAGGTACGTGAGGTACTTGAGCTCCTGCGTGTCCATCGTGATCGACCGGCTCGCCTCGCTTCGCTCTTCTGGAACGGCTCGGGTAAACTTCTCCAGCGACTGGGCCGACAAGAGGGGAAGAGGCCGCCGTGAGTCGCCGGGAGACGCCGGAGAAGATGCCGGCGGAGCGGAGGAACGCACGCCCGGCTCCTGCCCGCTGGGAACGGGCGGCGATGGACGGACCGCAACGGGGCCGCGCGCCCGATCGACGGACGGACGGGTTGAAGGTCCCAGCGGGGCGGGTCTGCCCAAGCCGGGCGCAGAGGGGACCGATCTCGCTTCCGGGGCCGGAATGCGCGGGAGTTCCCACGCTGGCATCTCCACGACCTCCGCCGTGATCGGTTCGAGGAGCGGCTTGGCCCCCTGTCCCCAAAGTCTGGACAAGACGGCAAGAAAGACGAAGAGGTGGAGCAGGACCGAGAGAGCAATGAACCAGCGCAGGGAGAGACCGGACCGCCCCGAAGCGCTTGAAGCGATCGAGGCGGATTCGAGCAGGACCCGCGCCGAAGCGCCCGGAAAGGCGGGGATCTCTCCGGCGAAAATGGAGGGCTGAACGTCCGACCGGCCGCGCGACATCACCTCAATAATATACCACTTCGGCCCCAGCCGGTGAAAACCGGATTCTGGTTGTCACGAAAGCGGGGGTTGTGATTAAATCGGGTCGTAATCGCGAAAAGAT
Source organism: Nitrospiria bacterium (assembly GCA_919903025.1). Taxonomy (GTDB): domain Bacteria; phylum Nitrospirota; class RBG-16-64-22; order RBG-16-64-22; family RBG-16-64-22; genus RBG-16-64-22. The sequence continues at coordinate 39,252 of CAKKSE010000040.1, forward strand.
CGCCCTCTTTCATCCGGCGCGAATGCGTCCCTCCGCAGGCACACGGACAATGGCAACTCTCTTTCCAGGCGGCTCGCTCCTCTTCGAAACCCTGATCGACTCGCACGCGGTCATCGAGAATCTCCTCGGCGAAGTCAAGAAGACGAACCTCTCGGGGTTCTGCGAAGTAAGGTTCCCGCAGACGATCGGACTCGTCTTCTTCTACTCCGGCGAGCCCACCAGCGTCATCTTCAAGTCTCCGGGAAAGGTCTCTTCGGGCAAGGAAGGCCTTACGGACCTCGAGGAGTTCTGCCACCAGCACAAGGGGGGGAAACTGAGCGTCTACGAGCTCCCGAACGACGTGGCCTTCATGCTCCGCGGACTCACGAACCGCAAGCAGATCACGGCGGAGGCCGACTGGTCCGGGAGGCTCCGGATGCTCATCGACGAACTGGCCGAGCAGAAGTACACGGGGGCCCTCGACGTGATCACGAGCGCCGGCAAGGGATTGATCCTCCTGGTCGGCGGGAAGATCTCGACGACCAGCTTCGAGATCGAGAGCGGAATCGCTTTCTCGGGAAAAGACGGCCTGGAGAAGATCTACCAGGTCATGGACAAGCCGGGCGTCGCGTGCAAGATCTACAAGTCCGACTTCTCGGCGGAGACGTGGAAGGAACGCCAGATTCTGGGCATCCCGCGCGAAAGCCGGATATATCAGGTCATGGAAGAGCGGATCCGGGACATCACGCAAGGAGGCGACGCCGCTCCCGAAGCGCCCGCCCCGCCGGCGGAGCCGGTCTCGAAACAGGCCCCGGAACCCGCGCCCTCACTGCCAGCCCAGGCGCCTCCCCCGCCCCGCGAGGAAGAGAGACTTCCGCCCGCCGCTCCCCCGCCCGCTCCCGAAGCCGTCCGGAAAGCGCAGCCGCCCACGCCCCCGCCGGAGGCGAAAGCGCCCCTCGCTCCAACGCCTCCCTCCGCAGGACCCGCCCGAAGGATCCTGGTCGAGTTCTCCCGTCAGGTGAATCATCTGTCCCTGACGGCGCTCCTCGCCGCCGACGGAACCGCTGTCGCCAGCGTCGTGAATCAGAACCGATTCCAGGGCCCGCAGACGACCAACCTCCTGTCCATGCTCGCCGACGCCGCCGTGAAAGCGGTGGACCTCATGACGGCCGGATCGCTGGAAGACGTCCTGGTCATCACGGACACCGACTACATCGCCATCAAGAGGATCGCCGACGGGCGGTACTTCCACACCCTTATCCTGAGACGCGAGGGGAACCTGACGCAGGCCCGCCTTCTGATGGGGAACTTCGAACCGAAGATCGCGGAGGCGCTCATCGCCGCGCAGGATGCGGCCGTCGCCTCCCGCTCAGCCGGATAGGCGTCAGTCACCCCATCCGGCCGCTAGCCTGCTTGCGGAGCGATCCCCTCAAGGAGGTCGGTGGCGAGCTTGACGAGGCTCGAGGTCTGGATCGGCTTGGTGAGGTAGGCGTTGGCTCCGACGGCGAGACCCCTCTTGCGGTCTTCGTCCGCGCCTTCGGTCGTGATGATGATGATCGGAAGATCGCGGTGATTCGGGTCCTTCCGGACGAGCGAGATCAACTTGATCCCGTCCATGACCGGCATGTTCACGTCGGTGATGAGGAGGTCGAACCGCCCGCCGGAGATCTTCTTGAGGGCGTCCACGCCGTCCGACGCCTCCGTCACCTGCGTCCCGGGGACGCGCTTGAGGGCGAAAGAGATGAGCTGCCGCATGGTCGGCGAGTCTTCCACCACGAGGACGTTCGACATTCTCCCCCTCCGCTTTCCCCCCGCCGCCGGCGGGGCGGATCACTCCCCCGGGCGTTCCCGCAGGAGATCGAGGAATCCCCGGATCGTTGAGAGCTTCCGAGCCGACTGCGAATAGAGCTTCGAGCTGAATATCGCCGTCGCCGCGTGGCCGGCCAGCATCGAGAAAAGCTCGTAGTCGATCGGCGAAAACCCCGGCTTCTGCACCAGGAGCTTGTAGACCGCCAGGACACCGATGACGAGGTCGTTGATCTTGAGCGGGATGGCCGTGAGCGGCTTGTCGAAGTCGATCCCCTGGAAGACCGGGATAGATTCCTGGTAGAAGCTCTCGCCCGTCTCGCCGACCCGCCCCACGATTCCGCTCCCCACCAGGACGGGCGACACGTCCGCCATGTTCAGTCCCTCCGCCGCGGCGGGGGCCAGCTCGTCCGTCCGTTCGTTCCGAAGGTAGAGGACGAACTTCTCCGCGCCGACCAGGTTGATCACGATCTCCTGGACAACTCTGAGGACCTCCTCGAAATCGAGCGTGGAGTGAAGCTGGTACGAGGCCACGTAGAGGTTCGCCAGGTTGTTGTTCTCCAGCTCCACCTCCAGATACTTGCTGGCGAAGACCTTGTTCTCCTCCTCCACCTCCTTGAACCGGGCCAACAGCCTGTCGCGCTCTTCCTCGAGGAGCGCGAGCCGCTCCCTGAGGTTCTTGAACGCCAGCTCGTCCGTCCGGCGGCTCGCGACTTCCGCTTCCTCGAGTTGGGCGACGCGGAACCGCAGGCGCTCGTTCTCCCTGAGAAGCTCCTGGGTGAATTCCTCTCCCTTTCGAAAGATCTGCAGGAACTCCTCCGCCTTCCGTTGAAGGATATTGACTTCGCGCGGCTCCACCACGGCAAACTCCTTATGGGACCCTTATGGAACGATAAACAATGCAAATCTACCACACGGCCGCCGGCAAATCAACGCACAGAGGTAGAACCCGATCCGCCATCCGCGCCTTCTACCCCTCCCTGCCTCCCCTTACAAAGGGGAGGAGGATTTTTGCCGATTCACCGATTCACCGATTCACCGATTCACTGATTCCCCGATCAAACCGATCTGTTCCACGATCTCGGGAAGATCGAGGACGTGCATCGCCGCGCCGACGCGCGCCGCCTCCCGCGGCATCCCGTAGATCACGGCCGTCGCCTCGGACTCGGCGATCGTCACCCCGCCGGCCGCGCGGATCGCCGAAAGACCCGCCGCGCCGTCGTTTCCCATCCCGGTCAGCACCACCCCCGCGGAACGGGGACCGCAAGCCTCGGCCGCCGATCTCATCAGGTGATCGACCGACGGAACGTAGTGGGCATCCTTCCCTTGTTCGGTCAGCCGCGTCCGGAGGCCGCCCCGGATGCGCTCGATCCCGAGGTGTTTCCCGCCGGGAGCCACGTAGACCGTTCGCGGATTGATCTTCTCCCCCTCCACGGCCTCCCGCACGGAAACGCGGGAAAGAGAAGCGAGCCGGTCCGCGAACTGCCGCGTGAACCCGGCAGGCATGTGCTGGGCCACGATCAGGGCCGCCGGAAACGACGGCTTGAGGCGCGTTACGATCGCCTGGACGGCCGGCGGGCCTCCCGTCGACGCTCCGAGGGCAACGACCTCTAGATCGCGGGGGAACGAGACCGCTCCGGAAGCCTGGGAAGGCGGCGGCCCCGGCTCGAGCCGCCGGCTCACCTTAGCGGCGTCCAGACCGGCGACCGCGTAGATCTTCTCGAGAAGGTCGTCCGAGATCGCCGCGATCTCCTCCGAGGCCCGGGCCGTCGGCTTCCCGATGAAGTCGACCGCTCCCAGGTCGAACGCCTTGAGGATCGACGGATCGTCGTCGCGGGCAGAGACCACGATTACGGGCGTGGGACGCGTTGCCATCAGCCAGCGGAGAAAGGCAAATCCGTCCATCACGGGCATCTCGATGTCGAGGGTGATGACGTCGGGCTTGTCCCGCAGGACGATCCGCATCGCCTCTTCGCCGTTGGCGGCCGTCGCGATCACGTCAAGGTCCGGCGACCGCTCGATCATCCTCCGGAGCGCTCTCCGGCTGAACGCCGAATCATCGACGACGAGGACGCGCTTGCGGGTCCGGACCCCGGGGACGGTCAAAGGCGGGGACGGATTCACGGTTCCCTCCGCGCCGCGCCCGCGGGGACCGGCTTCTGATAGACCATGTCGTGGCGGAAGTGCCTCAGCGTAAACGCCGTGGAGAGATTGATCAGCGATTCCGAGTGCCCCAGGAGGAGGAACCCGCCGTCCGCCAGCTTTTCAAGGAACATTCCGATCACCGACTTCTTCGCCGTCTGGTCGAAGTAGATGATGACGTTCCGGCACAAGATGATGTCCATCGTCCCCACGAGCGCGGTCTTGCCGGGATCGAGGAGGTTGATGCTGGCGAAGCTCACCAAGCTCCGGACCCGGTCGGCGATCCGGGACCCGTCCCCCTCGGGCGTGAAATAACGGTCCTTGAGGGCCTCGGGCACGGCGCGGAAGGCGTTCCCCCGGTAGACGCCTTTCCGCGCGGAGGCCAGGACCCGCTGGCTGATGTCGCTGCCCAGGATGTCCACCTTCCAGTCCGACCAGATCCCCTGCTCGAGCAGCAGCATCGCGATCGTGTACGGCTCTTCTCCGGTGGAGCATCCCGCGCTCCAGATCGAGAGGGTCCGCTTGGCCTTGTTGCGCTCCCGGACCTCCGGCAGGATCTCTTCGGTGAGCGCCTTGAGCTGATACTCCTCACGGAAGAAGTACGTCTCGTTCGTCGTGAGAACGTCGACGACGGCGGCGAGCTCCTCCTCCCGCTGTTTGTCGTACTTGAGGAAGTGATAGTATTCCGTGAACCGCGAGAACCCGTGCTGTTTCAGCCGCCGGGCGAGCCGGTGTTCGAGGAGAAAGCGGGACGTCTGGTCGAAGTAGATGCCGCAGTACCCGTGGACGAAATCGCGGAGAAGGCGGAATTCCTCGTCGCTCATCGGGGGGGAGGATTCCGGGACGATCACGGCGCCGGCTCGCGCGTTCCTCCTGCCTCCGCGAGAACCCGCCGGGCCTCTTCGCGGACGAGGTCGTCCGGATCGCCCTGGGCGATCGGCGCGAGGCGGCGGCGCACCTCCGCGCCCGGCAGACCGCTCCCCGCCACCAGCCCGACGGCTGTCCGGCGGACGGACCACGAAGGATCGGCCAGCGCGGCGTAGACGGCCTCGCCCACCTCCTCCCAAGGGAAGGGGGAAAGGGCTGATAAGGCGGCCTTTCGTACCTCGGGATCAGGCGTCGACAGAAGAGGAATCGCAAGCGACGGAAGACGCGCGTCCGCCCTTTCCCCGAACGCCTCGATCGCGGCCATGATGACAGGCTCCTCGGTCCCGCCGCGCCGGAACAGGCCCGCCAGGGCGTCCAGCGCTTCCGGCGTTCCGACCCACCCCAGGCTCCGCGCCGCCGCGGCCCGGACCCAGATGTCCTCGTCGGTCAGGAGGTTCTGAAGACCCGCCTCTGCCGACCGCCGGTCTTCGTCCTTCTCGACGCCCCGGCCGATGGCCCGGGCCGCGAGAAGCCGGACCTCTCCATCCTCGTCCGTGAGGGCCCGGAGGAGGCTCGAAATCTTGTCCTGGAAATCGCCGCCGGAAAGCAGGGCGAGAGACTCCACGGCGGCCCGGCGGACGTCGCGTTTCTCGTCCTTGAGCGCGAACACGATTCGCGGTCCCGCGCCCGGGCCGCCGACCCGCCCGAGAATCTCAACGGCGTTCCGGCGGCGGATGGGTGAGGGCGAGGAAAGCTCGGGATCCAGAACGGAGACGTCCTCCGGAGAAAGCAGGGCCGACAGCGCCTCGACGGCCGCGTCCTGAACGTCCGGGAACGGGTCTCCCAACAGCGGCATGATGCCCGGAACCGTCGAAACGTCCCCGATCCGGCCGAGAGCGCGGGCCGCCTGCTGGCGGACATGACCGTTCTCGTCATTGATTCTTTCCATGAGCGGCGGAACGGCTGACCGGTCCCCTCCGGCCCCCAGCGCGCGCGCGGCGGCCCGCCGCACTTGCTCGTTGTCGTCGGTCAGGGAGCGGAGGAGGGGAGGGACGGCGGCCGGACCGAACGCCGCCAGGGCGGAGACCAGGTCATCTTCGACCGATGCATCTGAAAGAAGGGAGACCAGGGAATCGACCGCCCGGGGCTCCCGCAGGACGATCAGCATTCGAAGAGCCGGCTGTCTCGCCTCCGAGTCCTCCCCGAGGACCCGGATGAGAGCTTCGCCCGCCCGGCCCCGGACTTCCGCGGAAAGGGAGTAGATTTCCTTTTCCAGATCGACCCGGTCCGCGAGACCGGAAAGCGCCTTCAAGGCGGCGTCCCGGATCGAAGCGTTCCCGTCCCACAGTCCCGCAATCAGGGAGGGGACCGCGCGCGCGTCCCCCAGCCGGCCCAAGGCCCGGAAGGCCGACTCGCGCAGGACCCTCTCGCCCAGTGCGGCGATGAGGGGATCGACCGCCCGGGCGTCCCCAAGATGCCCCAGCGCCTCGGCCGCCGGGTACGCGAGCCATAGGTTCCCCGAACCGAGGATCTCGATCAACGCGGGGACGACGGTTGTGTCCCCGAGCCTCCCCAGCGCCTCGATCGCGGAAGACCGGACGTTCTCGTCCGGGTCCTTGAGGAGGAGCGCAACCAACCCGTCCGCCGCCCGGCGGTCTCCGATCTCGCCGAGAATGTCGACGATGAACTTTCGGACGTCTCCCCCGGATCGGGGGAGACGGTCGAGAAGGAAAGGAACCGACGCGGAACCGATGCGAACGAGCCCCTCCACGGCCGAATTCCGCGCGCCGGCGTTCTCCTCCGACTCAAGGACGGCCGCGAGCCCCTCGATGACTTCCTTCTCCGGTCTCTGAGACAGGACCTCGACGGCCGTCTTGCGCACGCGCCATTCGGGGTCGTGGAGCCCGCGGAGAAGGATCCCCATCCCCGATCGGTCCGAAATGCCGGCCGCCCTCAGCACCGCGTCGCGCCGGACGTCGGGATTTGCGTCGAGCAGATCGCGCTGGAGATCGTCGAGCATGGACATCAGGCCGCGTCCCCCCCGGGCGGACCGCCGGTCCGGGGCGGGTTCCAGGACGCCCCCTTCAGGTCGGCCTCTTCCTCGGCCGAGAGAAGAAGATCGACGTCGAGAACGACGACCAGCCGCTCGCCCAAACGGGCCACGCGGGCGAGGAACAAAGCATCTCTTCCCTTGATCGCCCGCGGAGCGGGGTCAATCCGTGAGATCGGAATGCGAAGCACCTCGCGGACGCCGTCCACGATGAATCCCACGATCTGCCCGCGCGTCCGGGCGATGATGATCCGGCGCTCTTCGGCCCGTGCCGGGTCGGGCTCCGCCCCCAGCCGCCGGGACAGATCGACGACCGGAAGAACGCGCTCGCGGAGGTTGACGATCCCCTCGATCCAGCGGGGCGCGCGACGCACGGGCGTCACCTTGAGGGGGCGCGTGATCTCGAGGACCTTCAGAATGTCGATCGCGTACTCTTCGCCGCCGACGCGGAAGGCCACGCACGAGAAGACTTCCTCCCGGCTCTCCGCGAGGTCCGGCCGACGGACCCCCGGGCCCCGCCGCCAGGCCCCCCCGGCGACCTGGGGCGTCATGCGCCGCCGCCCGCGTACGTGATGCCGTACAGCTCCCGGACGCTCGTCCGGACCCCGTCGTAGTCGGCGTCCGCCCCGGCTGCGAAGCCCGTGTAGTCGGACGAGATGCTCTTGAGAATTCGCGCTTCCTCCGGACGCGACGCCGAGATAGCCGTCAACAGATCCCTGACGCGGTCCGCGAGCGGGGCGGGGGTCGCGGCGGCCGCTACGACGCAGAACTCGGGAATGTCGGGTGACACGGCCAGGATCGCGAGTCCCCTTTCCACGAACCGCCGGGCGGTGGCCTCCATCATCCCGCCGGCATCGGCCTCGCCGCCGAGGACCGCTTCCGCCACCCGGTCATGGTGGCCGAAGAAGGAATATTCATCCAGGTCGATCAGGCGGACGCCCGCCCGGGCGAGCATCAGCCGGGGCATCAGGTAGCTGGACGTCGAGCGCTCGTCGCCGAACGCAACCCGCTTCCCGGCGATCTGCTCCAGGCGGGAGATCCTGCTGGCCGGCGGGACGACGATCGCCGCGTGATTGAAAGGCAGGCCGTTCCGGAGGGCTTTGGCGACGAGGCTCACGCCGAACTTGTGGCGGGCCTCGATGTAGGTGGTGGGCGTCAGGTAGGCGAAGTCGGCCTCTTCTTCCCAGATGTCCCTCAGGCACGCTTCGTAGTGGTCGGGAACCTTGAGGTCCACCGGCCGGCCCAATCCCCGGGAGAGGTACTCCGCCAGCGGCTTGAACTTTTCTCTCATGACGTCCGCCCTGTCGAGGGGAATCACACAGAACACGAGAGCCGTCCCGCCGGTCCGCCGCTCCGCGGTCCGGTAGGCGCGGACGGTCTCGCGGAACCGGCCGGCCTCCCCAACCAGATCGCGGGCCGCCCCGGCCATGACCTTGGCAACGCCGGCGGTCTGGCGGGGGATGCGGGAGATCCGCTCGATGGAGTCCACGATCCGATGGCTTCCCTGCTCCTGCTCCTTCGTCGCTTCCACGATGACCAACACCTGGTCGGTCGTGGACTCCACGGCCTGGATGATCTGGCGGCTCCCCTGGGCCAGGTCGGACGTGGCCCGGCCGACCTGATGGGTCAGGTCGCGCATCCGTTCCGCCGTCCTCATGATCGACTCGCTCCCCGACCGCTGTTCCTGCGTCGCCCGGAGGATCTGGTCGATCATCTCGCGGACGTGCTCCATGGCCACGCCCACTTGCCGGACGCCACGCGCCTGCTCCGCGGTCGCCCGCTCGATCCCCCGCGCCCGCTCGACCGACTGCCGGGCCCGGTTCACGATCGTCTCCAAGGCCCGCCCGGCCGCGAGCGACAGCCGAACGCCGCCTTCGGTTTTCTTGACCCCTTCTTTCATCGCGCTCACGGCGTCCGAAGCCTCCCGGCGGACGGCTTCGACGACGTCCTCGATCTCCCGCGTGGAATTGGCCGTCCGCTCGGCCAGCTCCTTGATCTCGTCGGCCACGACGGCGAACCCCTTGCCGTACTCGCCCGCCTGGGCCGCGAGGATCGCCGCGTTCAGGGCGAGAAGCGACGTCTGGTCCGTCACTTCCGTGATCACCGTGAGGATCTTGCCGATCTCCTCCGACCGGGCGCCGAGCCGGTTGATCACATCGGCGCCCCGCGTCACCGTCTCCCGGATCGCGGTCATTCCCTCGCGCGCGGCCTCGACCGCCTGCATGCCGGTCTCCGACGCTTCCTTCATCACCCCTTCGGCCAAGTCGGCCGATTCCTGGGCGGCGGATTCGACCTCGCGGATCGTCGCGCCGATCTCGTTGACGGCCGCCGCGGTTTCGTGCACGGCCGAGGCCAGTTGATCGACCGACTTTCCGACCTGGCTGATCGACGCCGTCACCTCGACGATCGCCGAAGATGTCTCCTCGACGGCCTGGGAGAGCGTGCCCGCGCTCTCCGCCGCGCTCTCGATCGAGGCGGCCATCTCGTGGATCGACGACGCGGTCTCCTCCGCCGAGGTCGACAGGTTGTCCGCGCTCGCCGCGACATTCTTGATGGAGGCCCCCATCTCGTTGATCGAGGAAGAGGTGCTCTCCATCGCCTCCCGCTGAACGCTCGTTCCTTCCTCCAACAGCTTGGTGTCCATGGCGACGCGGTCGCTCGTCACCTCGGTCTGGTAGAGCGCCCGTTTCACGTCTCCGAGAAGGGTCCGGACCGTCCCGATGAGCCCGTTGACGCCCCGCGCCAGCTCTCCGAACTCGCCCCGGTAGCGGGTCTCGTCCAGGCGAACCGTGAAGTCTCCGCCCTCGGCCACCCGCGTGATCGTCCCGACCGTCTCCGTGAGCGGCCGGACCACGAGGCGGGAGAGGATCATGATCAGGACAACGGAGATCGCGACGACGACGCCGGCGTCGATCGCCATGTTCTTCAGAACGACGGCCCCGAATCCCTCGCGCGCTTCGCGCGGAACGTAGAGGAGACGCACGGACCCGATCTCCATGCCCTCGTGCCGGATCGGAACCTCGGGGTTGATCCGGAAGGCGAGATTGTCTGGAGCCGGCTTCTCGACGACCGAGAACCCGTCGCCGGACGGGTCCAGGACCTCCAGGGTGTAAATGTCGCGGCCGCGCAGGAACGAGATGATGAGGGCGTCCACGTCCCGGATCTGTCCGCGGGACATGAGCGGCCCCACGAGATCGGCCACGATCTCGGCCATCTCCCGTCCGCGCGCCTCGGCGGTCTCCAGACGCTCGCGCTTCTCCGACTGGACGCGCCAGAGGCCCACGAGCGACATGCTGACGACCATGACGATCGCCACGGTCAGCGTCAGCCGCTGACGGAGCCCCCAGTTCACGTTCCGCCCTCTTTCCCGGCGCCCTCTTCAGGCGCAGTCAGGATCGATCGAAGACCCGCGAACTCCTTCTGGAGCGTCTCGATGCTCAGGTCGAGGGAGACGGCCCCGTCGACGCCCTCCTGGGTGGCCTCGCGGATCGATTCGATCGAGTCAAGGACCTCCCGGCTCCCCATCTCCTGCTCGTGCGTCGCCGTGTTGATCCGCTGGACCTGCTCGGTGATCGTCTCCACGGCGCGCGAAATCTGGTGGCTCCCCTTCGACTGTTCGGCCATCGCCCGCTTGACGTGGCTCGTGATGTCCCGGACCTGCTCGGCCGAGCGAACGACGGCTTCCGTCCCGGCCCGCTGTTCCTGGATCGCCCGCGCGATCTGCCCGACCATCTCCCCCACCTGCGTCATCGAATGGAAGACGTCCTGGGCCCCGCGCGCCTGCTCCCCCGCGGCCCGCTCGATCCAGCCGGCCAGCTCGGACGACTCCTTCGCCGTCTCCATGATCTTCTTGAGCGCGCCGCCGGTCTCCATGGCGAACTTCATCCCTTCCTCGGCCGTCGCCTGCCCCTCCCCGGCCGCCGAAACCGCCTCGGCCGCCTCGGCCTGGACAGCCTTGATGATCGTCTCTATCTCCTTCGTGGAGGAGGCCGTCCGCTCCGCGAGCTCCTTGATCTCGTCGGCCACGACGGAGAACCCTTTGCCGTGCTCGCCCGCCTGGGCCGCGAGGATCGCCGCGTTCAGGGCAAGAAGAGACGTCCGGTCAGTCACCTCCTTGATGACCGTCAGGATCTTGCCCACCTCGCGGGATCGCTCCGAAAGCCGCGCGATGATCTGGGACGACCTGGCGACCGTTTCCTGGATCTTCTCCATCCCCGCGATCGTGTCGGCGATCGTCATCATTCCCTCCTCGATCGCCGCCGTCTTCACCCGCTCCGCGAGCCCCGCCGATGACTTGGCGCTTCCTTCCACCTCGCGGATGGACGCATCGATCTCCGTCATCGCCGAGACGGTCCTCTCGGCCGCGCCCGAGAGGCGTTCGACGCTCGCCGCGATTTCCCGGATCGACGCCCCCATCTGGTCGATCGCCGAGACGGACTGCTCCACGGCCCCGGACAGCGTCTCCGTCGCCTCCGCCACCTGGTCGGCCGACGCCGTCATCTCGAGGACGGAGGACGACGTCTCGACGGCAGACGACGCGAGAGACCCTGTCGACTCGGCGATATTGCGAATCGCCGAGGCCATCTCGGCGATCGAAGCGCCCGCCGTCTCGATCCCCTGGAGCTGGATCATCGCCTGTCTGCTGATCTGGGAGGAAACCTGCCTGAGATCGCGCGTCATCCCATCCACCCGCCCGAGGCCGCCCGCCATCTCCCGGCGGACCCTCTCGACGTCCTGGGCGAGGCGGGTGATGGACTGGACGATCGGCGCGGCCGGCCCCTTCAGCAGGTCCTCAGCCGGCGCCGGCGTCAGCGTGCCCGATCCGGAGCGAAGGGCCGTCGTCACTCTGTCGAAAGGGCTGGTCATGCGGGCGGCAATCGGCCACGCGGCGGCCCAGACGACCGCCAGAACAAGGAGGCTCCCCAAGGCGCCCAGTCTTCCGCCGCCGGCCAGCGCGAGAACGATCCAGGCGAGAAGAAGAGATATCCCAAGGAGCGTGACGAACCTGGACTGGAGTGTCTTCATCGCGCGTCTCCGTCTCGGCAAATAGCCCCAGTGACTCTGGGGCCGGGCAACTGGGTGGCTGTGTGATTGGGTGGCTGGGTAGTTAGGAACTTCCCATCAACCCATCGACCCATCAATCTGTCAACCCGATCTCTGGGATAGTTCTCTTGAGATCATCGGCCAAAACCTTTTGAATAATGAGGAAATTGTACCGGGCGGCATCGAAATGTCAAGGAAACAACCGCCGGCCGTCTTACCGTTCGGAGGGTGGGCGACAGTCTAACGGGATCCGCCGCGAAGCTTGACAAGCCTTTGAATCTCTCGCAGGTCGGATGGATCGATCTGGCGGAAGCACACGCCGACCTGCGAGTCGAGCCCTTCTTTCTCGAACGGATACTGCCAGGAGATCTCGCCCCGGCAGGTTATCCGCCGCGCTCCCGGGAGATAGAGAGTGACATCGATCGTTCCGCGCGGAATGCGCCGGCCGATCTTGATCCGACAGCCGCGCCAGCCGATGTCCTTGACAACGCCCGTATCGACAACGCCGCTTTCCCCCTGGACAAGAAAATCCGCCGGGGCGCTGATGGGAACACGGGGAGAAAGACGCCGGTCTCGCAAGGGGCCTCCGTTTCGCCTCCAGCCGCTCCTGCGCTCGATCAGCGCTCGCGGAGAGAGACGCGGACATGCACCCTCTTTTCGGCAGCCCGGCCATCCCGATCTTGTCGGGACCCGTTTTCGGCATTCCGGCCCCAGCTTGCGCTGGGTGTGGCTTTTCGGGGTTGGGTGTCTACAGGGGAGTTAATATCGCAAATTGCGGCAGGAACGTCAAGGCTCGATCGGATGAATCAATCCGGGCGTATTGCCATACGCCCCTACTTCGTGGAAAGGCGCCCCGCCTCCGTCACGATACGGCCGATGAAGGGACAACTCGACGGATCGGAGTGGCCCGGAAGAACGCGGCATCCCTTCTCGCCGCAGAACTCCCGGAGCATGTTCTCGCTCTCTTCGGGCGGCAGGGCCCGGAACACCGGACTCTCGATCAATATATCCCAGCACGGGGACCGGGATGTCATGCCGCCTCCGTCCCTACGCCCTCTTGTCCAATACGTAGTTCCGCTTCTCCGCCGACACGGGACGCGTCTGCCGCCTCCGCTCGCCGAACCGGCGGTCGACGATGACCTGCGAGCCGGGCAACTGGTACAGAACATCCTTGACGTCGCTGTATAAACCCGCATACCGCCGAGGGATGATCACCTGAAACCGCGCGTACGAAAGCTCCTGCGTCATCGAGATCTGCTCCATCTTTTCTTCCCTCCGCCCTTCTCCCTGATGTGCGCCGCCCGACGCCGGCATCTCTTACCCCTTCATCATCGCTCCTCGGCCCTCCATCAGATCGAGAAACGATCCCGCCGGTCGGCAAACGCGGCCCGGAAACGGCAGTACTCTACGAAAATGGTCCTTCCGGCTTTCCTGTGGGCATCCCCCGCATGTTGTGGTCTCGGGATGTC
>CAKKSE010000041.1:0-2964 GCA_919903025.1 Nitrospiria bacterium
GTCGGGCCGCCGCACGCCCGGCAGGCGGGGACCGGCGCGCCCCTCGGCAGAACCGTGTCCGATCCGCACCTGCCGCACCGATGAACCTGCTTGCTCCCGGACATCTTCCCGCGCTTGCCAGCGGGGAGGCCGTCGATTTCGATGATGTCCATGGCAAAATCGACGACGGGCGCGTTGCTGATCGACGTCCCGACGCCGTAGGCGTCCACGAACGGGTTGAGCTGTTCGATCTCGGCCTCGTCGATCCCGCCCGAGACGAAGAGCTTCACGTGCTCGAATCCGCGGAGGTTCAGCTCCCACCGCGTCTCTTCGAGGATCCGGTAGAACGAGCCCCTTCGGGAGCCGGGCGTGTCCAGGCGGACGCCGAACAGCTTCTTTCCCATCGCCTCCGCGACGCGGATCGCCTCGAACTTCTCGTCCTGGAGCGTGTCGATCAGGGCGACCCGCCGGATGGCCGGCTGTACGACCTCGTCGAAGGCCTTCGCCGCCGCGACCGTGTCGCCCATGAGAAGGATCAAGGCGTGCGGCATCGTCCCCATGGGCGCCTCGCCCAGCATCTCGGCCGAGAGGACGACGGCGACGCCGTCGCATCCGCCGACGTAGGCGTTCCGCTCGATCATCGGCGCGATCGCGGGATGCATCCGCCGGGCGCCGAACGAGACGACGCCGCGCTCCCCCGCGAGCTTCCTGCACCGCGCCGCCTTCGTGGCGATCCCCGAGGCCTGGCAGACGAGCCCGAGAAGGGCGGTCTCGAGGACGCCGAAGTCGAGGTAACGCCCCTCGATCTCGAGGACCGGCTGGAACGTCCGGAACGGCGTCCCTTCGGGGAACGCGCGGAGCGTGACGGGTTGATCCTTCAGGACATCGACAACTTCTTCGAGGCCGGCCAGGATCGCCCAGTCCCACCCTTGGGGGAATCCCTTCACGATGAACTCGGCCCGGACCCTCTTGTCCACCCCCTTGGCCCGGAGGATCTCGGCCGTCCGGGCGAAGTAGACGTCCGTCACCTTTCCCGACTTGATGTCATCCGGCGTCGCGATGCGAAGCATTTGGTCCTCCGTTTCACCGACTGCATCACCCCCACCCTAGCCCCCCGTCAAGGGGGAGGGAACCTCGACTCAATGCCTCTTCCTATCCTCCCCCCTTGCGGGGGAGGAGAAAGGTGGGGGTGGTTTGCCGATTCACCGATTCACCGATTCCCCGATTCCCCGTTTTCCCGTTTCAGTCTCATTCCTCTTTCCACCCAAACCGTCCGATCAGGGGAACGAAGACACACCCGGTCGAGACGCGCGTCGCAAGCCTCCCGCCCTCCATCCGCCCGATCACGAGCTCCTGAAACGCAAGGTCCCCCACGGGGACGACGATCCGCCCTCCCTCGGCCAACTGCTGAACGAGCGGAAGGGGGACGGCCGGCGCCGCCGCCGTCACGATGATTCCGTCGAACGGGGCCTCCTCCGGCCATCCCTGCGTTCCGTCGCTCGAACGGACCATGACGTTCCGGATTCCCGTCTCTTCGAAGAGACCGCGCGCCCGCGCCGCGAGCGGCTCGATCCGCTCGATCGTGAAGACGCGCCGGGCCAGGCGCGCGAGAACGGCCGCCTGATATCCGGAGCCCGTCCCGATCTCCAGGACCGTCTCGTCCCCCTTGAGTTCGAGCGCTTCTGTCATGACGGCGACCATGTAGGGCTGGGAGATGGTCTGGCCCCAGCCGATGGGAAGGGCCGAATCGTCGTAGGCGCGCGAGAGATAGAGGAGATCGACGAACCGCTCGCGGGGAACTTCGCGCATGGCCTTGAGGACGCGCTCGTCGCGGATTCCCCGGGCGGCGAGCTGGAACTCGACCATCTCCTCTCGAAGGAGGCGGTAGGGCTCCGCCACGGTCACGGCTTGAGCGACCGGCCGACGCGCCGCCCCATGGAACGAAGCCGGCCCATCGTCGTGTAGTTCGTCAGGTCCAGGTGGATCGGCGTGACACTGACCCGCCCCCGGCTGATCGCCTCGAAATCCGACCCGCGCCGGTCCTCCCACCCCAGGTCGCCGCCCCCGACCCAGTAGTGAGTCCGGCCGCGGGGGTCCTTGATTTCCACGATGTCGTCCTTGCTGAAGATCCTCTTTCCCTGATGCGTCACCGAGACTCCCCGGATCCGCGAAAGGGGGAGGTTGGGAACGTTGACATTGAGGAGCGTGTCCTTGGGAAGCTTCCGGGCGATCAGGTCCCGGGCGATCTCGACGGCGACGGCGACGGCGGCCCGGAACTTGAAGTTCGACCGGGCGACGAGGGAGACGGCGAACGAGGGAACGCCCAGGAGAAGCCCCTCCATGGCAGCCGAGACGGTCCCCGAGTAGGTGATGTCGTCCCCGAGGTTCCCTCCCTTGTTGATTCCGGAGATAACCAGGTCGGGCTTCTTGGGAAGAAGGCCGTTGACGGCCAGGTTCACGCAGTCCGTCGGTGTCCCGTTGACCGAGAACACGCGCTCCTTGAGTCTCTCGACCAGAAGAGGCCGATGGAGCGTCAGGGAATGGCCGGCGGCCGATCTCTCGCGGTCGGGGGCGACGACGTAGACGTCGCCCAGGACGCGAAGGCCGGCGGCCAGCGAGGTGATCCCCGTGGAGTGGACGCCGTCATCGTTCGAAACAAGAATAACCATTTAGGAACAGGGGCAGGGATTAGGGGGTAGGGATTGAGGGGTAGGGACAAGGGATAAGGATGTCTGAAAATAGGGAAGCCTCTTCCTTCCCCTTTCCCATAATCCCTAATCCTTAATCCCTAATCCCTGACTCCCGTCCTTCAATGGTCGGGGCGACTGGATTTGAACCAGCGACCACTCCCACCCCAAAGGAGTGCGCTACCGGACTGCGCTACGCCCCGCTTCGAAAAAACTGAGGTGATGCTTGAATGCCTCCGCATTGGTTCCAAATTTCCAATTTGAAATTTCCAATTGAAAATTTGCAATCTTGGATGTT
>CAKKSE010000041.1:3064-6733 GCA_919903025.1 Nitrospiria bacterium
GTTCAGGAGGGCTTCCCGTCGTGGGCTTCCAGGATGGCGAGGAGCTCACGGAGCCCTTTCTTCACCCGGTCGAGAGCCGCGTTCTGGGGATGGCGGCCTCCCTCGGGGGCCTTGCGGGGGGCCGTCTTCTCCGCCAACCGCTTCTTGGCCCCGGCGATCGTATACCTCTCCTGATAGAGCATCTGCTTGATCTTCAGGATGATATCGAGATCGCCTCTCACGTAGACCCGCTGGCCGGATTTGTTCTTCCGCGGCCGGAGGACGGGAAATTCCGACTCCCAGTAGCGGAGGATGTACGGCTCGACACCCGTGACGCGGCTGACCTCCCCGATCTTGAAGAAAAGCTTGTTCGGGATCTCCGGAAGCCCCTTCTCTTCGAACAGAGCGGGCGCCGGAACGGATGCGGAATATGCGGTCTTGGCCATTGGACGCCGGTCTTTCTACTTGTGTTCCGCCGTTACGCCGGCGGGGGCGGCCTTCTCGGCAGGAAAAGAGTTGCCCGTTCCCACGTATCCCTTGAATACCATGCTGGGTTTGAACGTCACGACCTTCCGCGGGGTGATCTCTATCTCCTCGCCTGTCTTCGGATTGCGCCCCTTGCGCTTTCCCTTCTGCCGGACAACGAAGTTCCCAAAACCCGCGAGCTTGACCGTTTGGCCGCTCTTGAGGGTATTCTTGATCGTATCGAGAACGAACTCGACGATCTCCGAGGCCTCTTTCTTGGAAAGGCCAACCTTTTCATAGACTTCAGTAACGATGTCGGCCTTGGTCATCCGCCTTCTCCGCCAGAGGACACGTCGCCCTCCTCTATCGTTCGGAAAGGATAATTAAATAAACTACCGAATGAATCCTGTCAAGTCAAGGAATGAAAAGGGAAAAACAGCACAAGCAGGGGGACGTATCGCAATACGCCCCTACTTCCTGGCTGTTTCGGCCTCTCCCTTCCGGGCCGAGATGATCTTTCCCGCCAAATGGCTCGGGATCTCCTCGTAATGGGAGAATTCCATCGTATACACCCCGCGGCCGGCCGTCAGGGGATTCAGGGACTGGGCGTACGTCAGCATCTCGGCCATCGGCACGACGGCCCGGATCTTCTGCCCGCCCGCCTGGGGGTCGACCCCTTGGACCTTCCCGCGCCGGCCGTTGAGATCGCCGATGACCGCGCCGAGGGCCTCGTCCGGCACGTCGACCTCGACCGACATCACCGGCTCGAGCAAGACGGGTTTCGATTCGGCCAGGGCTTTCTTTACGGCCATCGATCCGGCGATCTTGAACGCCATCTCCGACGAATCAACCGTGTGGTACGAGCCGTCGTCCACCGTCACGCGGACGTCGACGATGGGACAGTCGGCCAGAACCCCCTCCTTGAGCGCCTCGACGACTCCTTTTTCCACGGCGGGGATGTACTGGCGCGGGATCGCGCCGCCCACGACCTTGTCGACGAATTCAAACCCTCCCCCGCGGGGAAGCGGCTCCACGGAGAGCCAGCAGTCGCCGTACTGTCCATGGCCGCCGGTCTGTTTCTTGTACCTTCCCTGGACCCGGGCCTTTCCGCGGATCGTTTCGTGGTAGGGAACCTTCGGCGTCTTCATCTCAACGTCCACGCCGAACTTCCTCTTGAGCCGCTCCAGGGCCACTTCCAGGTGGACCTGCCCCATCCCGCCCAGGATCATCTCGCGCGTCTCTTCGTCCCAGTGGTACCGGAGGGCGGGATCTTCCTCCAGGATCCGCGCGATCCCCGCGCTCACCTTGTCGTCATCCGCCTTCCCCCGGGGAGCCAGGGCGAACGAGATGACCGGCTCGGGGTGCTTGGCGGGCGCGAAGAGGATGGGATGCTGTTCGTCCGCGAGCGTGTCGCCCGTCAGTGTCTCCTTGAGCTTGGGGATGGCGACAACCTGGCCCGGGCCGGCTTCCGTAAGCGGCGTCTGCTTCTTCCCCACGAGCGAGAAGACCGTCCCCACGCGCTCCCGGGCGCTCCTCGTCACGTTGTACACCGCCCCGTCCGGCTTGAGACGCCCGGAATAGATCCGGACGAAGGAAAGCCTCCCGGTGAACGGGTCGGCCACCGTCTTGAAGACGAGGCCCGAGAAGGACTCGTCCTTCGCGGGACGGCGCGTCACCGCCTTCCCCCCCTTGGGGTCCGTCCCGATGATCGGCGTGATCCCCGCCTTCTCCTCCGGTCCGGGAAGGTACGAGATCAGCGCGTCCAGGAGCGCCCTCGCCCCGATCCCCTTGAGGGCGGAGCCGCAGAGGACCGGCACGAAGTCGCCGTGAATCGTCCCGTTCCGAAGACCGGCCCGAATCTCGTCCTCCGTCAGATCGCCTGCGTCCAGGTACTTCTCCAGCAGGGCATCGTCCGTCTCGGCCGCCTTCTCCACGAGCTTCTTCCGGTAGGCCGCCGCCTCGCCGGCGAGCTCGGGCGGGATCTCCCCTTCCGTTTCACGCCCGCCGTTCGCCGGGACCGTCCAGGCCTTCATCGTGACGAGATCGACGTGCCCCTTGAAACCGGCCTCGGCCCCGACGGGGATCTGGACCGCCAGTCCCTCCCGGACGAACGCCTTCTCCATGTCGCCGATCGCGCGGAAGAAGTTCGCCCGATCCCGGTCCATCTTGTTGACGAACGCAATGCGCGGGACCTCGTACTCGCAGGTGAACTTCCAGAGGCGCTCGGTCTCAGTCTTGACGCCCGAGATGGCGGAAACGAGAACGACGGCCCCGTCCGAGATCCGGAGGCACCCTTTCGTCTCCTCGATGAAGTTGCCGTATCCCGGGGTGTCGATGATGTCGATGTGATGGCCGTTCCAGGCGAAGCCGGCGAGCGCGGCGCTGATCGTGATCTTTCGGGTGATTTCTTCCGGCTCGTGGTCCAGGATCGACGTCCCCGCGTCAACCTGGCCGGGGCGGTCCGTCGCGCCGGCCGCGTGGAGGATGCTCTCCGCCAGAGTCGTCTTCCCCGCGCCCCCGTGGGCGATGAGGGTCACGAGCCTGTTGGGATCTTTGTCGGGTTCCTTGGAATCGCCAGCGGCCATCTTGCACCCTCCAAGAATAGTCAGGGGAGGAGAGGTTCTTCCCAATTCACCAATAGCTGTCAGCGGTCAGCTTTCAGCAATCAGCTTTCAGCCGAAGGCTCTTTGCCTTGGTCTGCTGACCGCTGAGTGCTGACGGCTGAAAGCTTTCCTGTTCGCCGTGTCACCCATTCACCCCAGTATTTCAGCAACCCTCGGCTTAAAGTCCGGGTTCTCCTCGATCAGCCTGTAGACTAGCTTCATGACGAGATACGTCGTCGTCAGGCCGAGGAGCCCCGCGCCAAAGGCCCACAGATCGGGGTCCCCCGGGAGTCCCATCTTGACGGCCATGATCTTCCCGATGATGGCGAATATGATCGCGTCCACGAGCGGGATGCCGTAGAGGAAGAAAGACGCCTTGAGAACGACGCCGGGCTTCATCGTCACGCGGACCCGCTGGCCGATCCTCGCGCCGGGCGCGTTCAAGGCATCGAGAACCCCGGTGGGATCCGGCGTCATCTTGCAGGAGCCCGACGAAGCGCACGATTCGCAGGTCCCCTTCGGCTCGATCCGCACCCGGGCGATCCCGCCCTCTATCCCGACGACGACCCCTTCCTCCTCAAGCATCTCCCCTCACCAGCCTCTTCACCCACACCCTGACCCT
>CAKKSE010000042.1 GCA_919903025.1 Nitrospiria bacterium
GGCGCGTCGAGCGTGAGCTTGCGGAGGGTATCGGCGTCTCCGGCCTTTGTTGAGGCATCGAGGATTTCAATGCCGACCAAGCGCCCCTCCCTGTCATAATCGAGAACAATCCCGTCCGCGACTTCCTCGCTGCTTTCGATTTTCCGGCCCGTAAGGTCAAGGTACACGGCGTCCGCCTGTTGATCGATTCTCAACCGCATGGCTTCCTCCGGCTGAAACAGGCCGTGGCCGCGTATCGGCGGCATTTTTCACGGGCCATTGCCCTGTGGGAAGCGATTGGCTCTAGCCAACAACGACCTGGCCGTCCTTCGCGAAATCAACCAGCGGAGAGTCCCCCGCCTCCCACTCCTCGGGCGTCATGGCGACGGCTTCAATGGGCTCAAGGACCGCGTAGATCGCCTCCGAGAGAAGTTCGATTCGTTGCCAGAATGTCTTGTGTTCGAAGTCCCTGGAAATCACGATCAGGTCGATGTCGCTTTCCTCTCCCGCGGCTCCTCTTGCGTGCGAGCCGTAAAGTATCATCTTCTCCGGCACGACCCCCCGGGCCTCCAATGCCTTTCGGAAGCGCTGAACGATCTTTAGAACTGCAATTTGATCCATTGCAGGGGCTCCTTGGTTTGCCCCAGAATTTCCTTCACGGCATTCTCCGTGAATTCGCGCTGAACCTTGTCGAGGGTTTCTGGGTATCGGGTCGCGACGCTGGCTTCGTTGAGTGTCACGATGAACTTTCCAATGGACTCCGGAGGGGCGATCTTCACTCTTGTCATCAAATAGATGAGGTTGTGAACCTTGGGTGGGACTTCCTGAAGTTTGTGATGATAGAGCCCCTTCAGAGCTTTCTCAATGGAGAGGTGGCACATGAAGACGGCGTAGAACAACCTTCTGCCATCTGCCATGAACTCGGCGGTGGCCAGGTCGTAATCTGCTTGCCGGAGCCATTCTTCCGCTCTCTTATTCATAAGGCCTTTTTGCTCAAGAGCTTCTCAACTTGGTCCAGGTTGAATCCCCCCTTGTTTATCAGAAGCGCCTCGGGCGGGCAATCGGGATTTCTATGGGTGTCGGCCTCCCAGCGCGTTGATCCTGTGCGCGAGGACGCCGGCGCCGAAGCCGTTGTCGATGTTGACGACGGCGACGCCGGGGGCGCAGGAGTTGAGCATCGTGAGGAGGGGCGCGATCCCCCGGAAGCTCGCGCCGTATCCGATGGATGTCGGGACGGCGATGATCGGCTTGTCCGTGAGCCCCCCGACGACGCTCGGCAGGGCGCCGTCCATACCGGCCGCGACGACTAGGACGCGGGCCTCGTCCAGGAGATCCCGGTGGGAAAGGATGCGGTGGAGACCGGCCACGCCGACGTCGTAGAGCGTCTTCACCCTGCTCCCGAGCGTCTCCGCCGTCACGGCCGCTTCTTCCGC
>CAKKSE010000043.1 GCA_919903025.1 Nitrospiria bacterium
GGACATGACGATCTGCCACGCCTTGGCTAAAGAACGCTTCCATTGTCTATGACCCAGACCTCTTGGACAAGATACAAGGGAAAGGGTGGGGGTGAGAAAAGCCGCCGGCCATGCGAGGTCTTCTCCACCCTCCCCCTCGCCCCCTCCCGTCGAGTGAGGGGGGATCCTCTTGGAACAGCCCCGAAACGAGGACAGATTACAGGAGGGACGCCATGATCGAAAGCGTGTCGAGCTCCATTCAGGGTTTCGTGCAGTTGCTGGGGGACAGGTTCCTTCCGTTCGCCATGGCGATGTCGGCCGTGGGCGTCGCGACGATGGCGATCATTCAAATGGCCAGGGAGATATTCCCGATCAGGCGGAAGTTTCACGAATTCGAGGTTCGGAGGTGGTTCGACAAAGCGGCCGCGCACGTCCAGGAACCGGAGATCCTGGAGGCCTGGAAAAAGGCCGGGGTGGCGCCTCCGGATCCGGCAAAGGCGTTCCACCAGCTCGTGAGGCTCACGACGGCGGGGGACGCGAACGCCCTCCTTTCTCTGGAGATCGAACGGCTCGCGGGACAGATGGCCGCCGCTTCCCGGGTGGCGGCGGATTTTCCCCCGGTCGGTCCCGACTTCATGCACTGCCTCGCGGCGTATGCGTCTCCGGCCGATCTTGCCAGAGTGGAGGCCGAGAGAGCGGCCTACGCATCCCTCGCGAAGGAGGATCAAGCCGCCGCGGCGGAAGCCCGGGCGAGGGTCCAGCATCATATCCAGCGGGCGATCGACGGGCTTCAGATCGGTGTCTCGCACCGGTGGAAGTTCTGGCATCATATCGCCTCCCTCGCAATCGGATTCGTGATCGTTCTGGCGGCTCTTTCGCAACAGCGGAAGGAGTGGGGAATGGCCGGGGCAGTTGTCATCTCGATCCTGGCCGCCTTTGTGGCGCCTGTTTCCAAGGACCTCGTGGCGGCGCTCCAGCAGTTGAGGAAGAAGTGACGGGCGTTTGCGAAGGAGAGCTCTGCGTCCGGACGAAGCCGGCGGGCGGCGCGGTTGCGGACTGCGTGAAGGAGCTCCCGCCCGGCTTTGCGGGCGCGTTCGGGCGTCTCGTCGTCTTTGTTCACGGGTACAACGATTCGTACTTCGGGGGCGGGCGGAACTACAAGGCCTTCTTGGAACTCCTCGACGCCGAATGGGGGCCGCCGGCCGGCCGCCTCATCCCTTCCCTCGGGAGGATGTTCTGGCCCGGCGACAAGAACTGGGGCATGCTTTCGCTGATCTCGTTTCCGCTCGAACTCGAGCCGGCCGATGAGAGCGCGTCAAGGCTCGCGGCCTTCATCGAAACCGTCGGAAAGAGGGAACGGCCGGTTCGTCTCGACGTCATCGCCCACTCGCTCGGCTGTCGCGTCGTCCTGAACGCCCTGACGATCCTGGCGAAGAGCCACGCGGGAAGTCAGGGGACGCACATGGTGGGAAGAGTGGAGGTCCACACGGTCTGCCTGATGGCCGGGGCGGTTCCCGTTGAATATGTCGGGCCGGGGGAGAAGTACTGGGATGGGGTGGGGTTGCCCCGCCGGATGTCCTGTCTTTACTCCCACGCCGATCCCGTCATTGGCCTCGCGGCGCCCCTCGGCTACACGGCTGCGGGCGAGCGCTTCTTTCCGCCGTGCATCGGGTATGCGGGCCCCCCGGCTGGTTTCCCAGGGAGCGGGGAGGAGATCTACGGGGCGGGTCACGGGGACTATTGGGCAGGAGAGATCGCCGCGAACCGCGTGGCCGGGATGCTCGATCTCGGCGCTGTGACGTGGCGGATTCAGGAACGGCCCGTGATGGCCAACGAACTTCCGTTGCCCGGGGAGACACTGACAAACGAACTGCCGGTCCGGGATGTCTGATCGAAGAGATTCGGGGAAACCGAAATGAACTACCGCCGGTTGGGGAATTCCGGGCTCAAGGTGAGCGAGCTTTCGCTCGGGGCCTGGATCACGTACGGGGGGCAGGTCGGAGAGGAGGCCGCCCGCGAGTGCATGTGCTCCGCCTACGACGCGGGCGTGAACTTCTTCGACACCGCCGAGGCGTACGCCCACGGCGCGGCCGAGACGATTATGGGGAACGTCATCAAGAAGGCGGGGTGGCGGCGGTCGAGCCTTGTCGTCTCGACCAAGTTCTACTTCGGCCTGGGTCTCAAGGGCCCCAACGACCGGGGCCTCTCGCGCAAGCGCCTGATGGAAGGGATCCACGGTTCCCTGCGCCGTCTTCAGATGGACTATGTGGACCTGATCTTCGCCCACCGTCCGGACTCCGAAACGCCGATCGAGGAGACCGTCCGGGCGATGCACGACATCATCACGCAGGGGAAGGCCCTCTATTGGGGGACGTCGGAGTGGACGGCCGACGAGATCGTGCAGGCGCACGCCGCCGCAGAGAGGCACCACCTCCACAAGCCGCAGATGGAACAGCCCCAGTACAACATGTTCTGGCGGGAGCGGGTTGAGAGGGAATACGCGCGGCTCTACTCCGAGATCGGCCTGGGACTCACGACGTGGAGCCCGCTCGCCTCGGGGCTCCTCACGGGGAAGTACAACGAGGGGGTCCCCGCGGGATCGCGGCTCGCCCTCAAGGGGATGGAGTGGCTGAGGGAGGAGGTCGTCACTCCGGAGCGGGTCCGGAAGGTGAAACAGCTTGCGCCCGTCGCGCGGGACCTGGAGATGAGCACGGCCCAGCTTGCGATCGCCTGGTGCCTCAAGAACACGCGCGTGAGCAGTGTCGTGACCGGCGCCACGCGCGTCGAGCAGGTCCGCGAGAACCTGAAAGCGGCCGAGCTTTCGGACAATCTCACGCCGGACGCCATGGGGCGGATCGAGAAGATCCTCAAGAACAGGCCGGAGACCGCCGAAGCCGAGTAGTTCGGGCTGCTTCCGCGTGCCAGAACAGTGTGGCCAGCGTCGTATGCTATTCCGCGCGCAGGGTTTCCGAGGGCGTGATCCGCGCCGCCTCCACTACGGGTTCTTCGGAAGGACGACGGCGACGGTGGTCCCCTGGTTCGGGGTGGACGAGATCATGAGGCCGCCCTTCAGGACTTCGACCATGTGCTTGACGATCGAGAGGCCGAGGCCCGTCCCTCCCTGGTCGCGGGACCGGGCCTTGTCGACCCGGTAGAACCTCTCGAACACCCGAGGCAGATCCGAGGGAGGAATCCCGATCCCGCGGTCCGAGATCGACACGGTGACCCAGGGTCCATCGCCCGGAGGCTCGACGACCGTGAGGGTCTCCCGCGCCGGCGGGAGGGCGGGCTTGCCCGGAACGGCGCGGATCTCGATCCGCGTTCCCTTGGGGGAGTACTTGACGGCGTTGTCGACCAGATTCACGAGAATATCGATGAGCCTGTTCGGATCGGTCAACACCCGGACATCGGAGGCTTCTTCCAGGACGATCTCCTGGTCTTTCTCCCGCGCGATCGGCGCGATGAGGTCCACTACTTCGCGGAGGACGGGGGCGAGGTCGACGACGGCGATGGCCGGGGCGCCGGCTCCGGACTCGATTCGGGAGAGGGTGAGGAGGTCCGCCACCAAGTTCGAGAGGGCGCGCGCGTGGCGGGAGATCACCTCCAGGAATCGCTCTGCCTGCGCCGGGTCCCGGATCGCGCCGTCCCGGAGAGCCTCCACGTAGCCGAGGATGGATGTGAGGGGAGTCCGAAGTTCGTGGGAGGCGTTTGCAACAAAGTCGCTCCGGATCCGCTCGAGGCGTCGAACCTCGGTCACGTTCTGAAGAACGAGGACAGCTGAGGCGGTCCCCTTCTCCGTCTCCCCCGGCATGCGCGTGGGGGCGACCTGCAAGAGCACGGCCCGCCCGTCGTGCTCCACCTCGGCGGAGTTCTCCCGGCCGGCCTTGATGGCATCGTCCAGGATTCGCAGGATGCTTTCCTGGCGGAGGAGCTCCGATATCGGGCGCCCGATCGCCGTCAGCGGATCGAGGCCCAATATCTCCCCAGCCTTCCGGTTGACCAAGAGGACCGTTCCCGCCCCGTCCACGGCGATGACGCCGTCCGTCATGGCGGCGAGGATCGCGGAGAGGCGGGTCCGCTCCTCGGAGAGTTCCTCGATCTTCCGCCGGACGGCCTGGGCCATTGTGTCCATCGCGCCCGCGAGGACCTCGATCTCGTCCCCCGTCCTGACGCCCAGCCGAGGGAGCGGCTTCCCTTCGACGACCTGCCGCGTCTGCTCCGCCATTTCCTCAATAGGCCGGGTGATCCGTCCGGCGGTCCGGCCGACGAGGAAGAGCGAGAGGACTAGGGCGACGAGAAAGCCAATCCCCGTGACGAGGCGGAAGGCCGAGAGGGCTTCGTCGGAGGGGACCTGGAGGAAGTGCCGGACGCCGATCTCTCCGAAGACGACCGTGACGGCGAACCCGGCCAGGAACGATAACGCGACGCTCTTGAGGAAGCGGAGGCGGAGCGGCCGGTAGGTCATCGCGCCTCTTCTTCCGCCAGCTTGTACCCGAGCGAGCGGACGGCCGTCAGATTGGGGGCGAGGGAGGGGATTTTCTTCCGCAGGCGGTTGATGTGGACGTCGACCGTCCGGGTGTTGCCGGGAAAGTCGTACCCCCAGACCCGGTCGAGGAGGACCTCCCGCGTGAAGACACGGCCCGCGTTCCGCATAAAATGCTCCAGCAGGGCGAATTCCTTTGAGGTGAGTTCGACTACGCGGGATCCCTCCCGAACTTCGTGGCGCGAAGGATCGAGCGTCACGCCCGCGTACCGCAAAACCGGTTCCGCCCCCCCCGAGGCCCGCCCTGCCCGCCTAAGGAGCGCCTTGACCCGCGCGACCAGCTCGCGGGGGGAGAAGGGCTTGGGGAGGTAATCGTCGGCGCCGAGTTCAAGCCCCACGATCCGGTCCACTTCCTCACCCTTGGCTGTGAGCATCAGGACGGGAAGGGGGCTCGTCTTCTCGCTGGCGCGGAGGCGTCTCAGGATCTCGAGGCCGGAGAGGCCGGGAAGCATGATGTCGAGGATGATCAGGTCCGGCGGACTCGCAACGATGCGCGGGAGCGCGCTCCCTCCGTCGGTCAGGGCGACGACCCGCATTCCTTCCGGCTCCAGGTAGTGCCGGACGAGATCAGCGATGTCGGGATCGTCCTCGACAAGCATCACAGTCGCCATGGCCGGACGGTATCACAGCGTTCCGAGGGAGGCAAGGGTTGAG
>CAKKSE010000044.1 GCA_919903025.1 Nitrospiria bacterium
CCAAAGGGACAAAGGGACAAAGTTTAAGGTCGAAGAGTCGAAAATCGAAGAGTCGAAGACGGAGCGATCATGCGAGAAATCATTCTGTTGGCTTGTACGGACTGCAAGAGGCGGAACTACTCAACGCGGAAAAATCGCAAGAACACGCCGGACAAGGTCGAACTCAAGAAGTTCTGTCCGTCCTGCCGCCATCATACGGCGCACAAGGAGACGAAGGCGTAGGAGAAGCGGTCGAAGGTCGAAGAGTCGAGAGTCGGGGGCCAAGCCGCCGGTCATGGTTTGGCGAGTCCGGTTCGATTCGGGGATCCGGGTATTTTGTTCCAGACCTTGAATCTTTGACCTTTAACTTTGGACGGGATTCCACAGGCCAGTAGCTCTAACGGCTAGAGCGCCGGTCTCCAAAACCGGACGTTGGGGGTTCGAATCCCTCCTGGCCTGCCAAAGGAGAAGACGTTGTGATTGAGCGGATCAAGGTTTTTCTCGCCGAGGTTCGGGCGGAGATTAGGAAGGTTGTCTTTCCCAGTCGTTCGGAAGTCCAGGGCGCGACGTGGGTGGTGATCATCGTCGTTCTGATCGTTTCGGCCTACCTCTGGGTGGTTGACATCGGCCTTGTCTGGTCCGTCGGCCGGCTGTTCCGATAGGGCCGGCGCAGAGCGGATCGATCGAAGGGATCTCATGGCATTCAAATGGTATGTCGTTCATACGTACTCGGGTTTTGAAGGGAAGGTGAAGGCTTCCATCGAGGAACAGGTCCGGGTCCGCGTGCTCGATCAGAAGATCTCGAAGATCCTCGTTCCCACGGTCGACATCGTCGAGCTTCGGCACGGGAAGAAGCGGGAGTCGAAGCGGAAGTTCTTCCCCGGATACATTCTCGTGGAGATGCATCTCGATGACGAGGTGTGGCACCTGATCAAAGAGACGCCGAAGGTCACGGGCTTCGTCGGCGGGGGCGGGAACGAGCCGCCGCCGCTCACGGACGAGGAGGTGCGGACGATCCTCAAGCAGATGGATACGGGCGCGGCCATCACCGAGGCCCGGGGGCAGTTCCATCACGGCGATCAGGTGAGGATCGCCGACGGGCCGTTCACGAGCTTTGTGGGCTCGGTTGAAGAGGTTCATCCGGACAGCAAGAGGCTCAAGGTGATGGTCAGCATTTTCGGCCGGCCGACGCCCGTGGAGCTTGAGTTCCTTCAGGTTGAGAAGGTCTAACTGGATGTTGAAAAAGTCCATCCATGGCTTTTTCAACAACGACTTGGACGAAGTGAATTCGTCCAAATCTTACAAATTGCGAGACTTTCCAAGTCTCGCAATTTGGCAATCCATCCATGGATTGCACTCGCAGGGTGTTGAATAACACCCTGCGAGAGACGGAGCGGAGGAGACATGGCAAAGGAAGTGAAGGCAAACGTTAAGTTGCAGATCCCAGCGGGCAAGGCCAATCCGGCTCCGCCGGTCGGTCCCGCCCTGGGGCAGCACGGCGTGAACATCATGGAGTTCTGCAAGCAGTTCAACGCCCAGACCCAGAACATGGGGGAGATGACCATCCCGGTGGTCATCACGATCTACGCGGATCGCTCATTCACTTTCGTGACCAAGACGCCGCCGGCCGCCGACCTCCTCAAGAAGGCCGCGGGAATCGTCAAGGGCTCGGGGACGCCGAACCGAGACAAGGTCGGCAAGGTCACGGCCGCCCAGGTCCGTGAGATCGCGACGCTCAAGATGCCTGATCTGACGGCGGCATCGGTCGATGCGGCCGTCCGGACAATCGAGGGGACGGCCCGCAACATGGGGATCGAGGTCGTCGGATAGGGATGAAGAACCCCGCCCCAGGGGGCGGGGGTTGCGCGCACTGTGCGGTTGAAGGTCCAGAGTCGAAAGTCGAAGGGCCGGAGTCGAATTCAGGCGGCTTGGGGACGAAAGAGGGGACGCAGATGGCATCCAAGAGAGGGAAGAAATACAGGGCGGCTTCCGAGAAGGTTGAGCGCCTCCGCAACTACTCGATTGGCGAAGCGGTGGGTCTCATCCGCGAGACCTCGACGGCCAAGTTCGACGCCGGCGTTGATCTGGCCGTCCGCCTGGGCGTGGACCCGAAGCACGCCGACCAGATGGTCCGCGGGTCGGTCGTGCTCCCGAACGGACGGGGGAGGACGGTGAAGGTCCTCGTGTTCGCCAAGGGCGAGAAGGAGCGCGAGGCGCGCGAAGCGGGCGCCGACTCCGTGGGCGCGGAGGACATGATCGAGAAGATACAGAAGGGCTGGCTCGACTTCGACCGCGTCGTGGCGACGCCCGACATCATGGGGCTCGTGAGCAAGCTCGGGAAGATCCTGGGGCCGCGCGGCCTCATGCCGAACCCGAAGGTCGGGTCCGTGACGTTTGACGTCGGCCGCGCCGTGCGTGAGATCAAGACCGGGAAGGTCGAGTACCGCGTCGACAAGGCCGGCAACGTCCACGTTCCCGTCGGTCGGGCCTCTTTCCCGTCGGAAAAGCTGCTCGAAAACGTGAAGACGGTCCTGGAGTCGATCGTCAAAGCGAAGCCGTCGACGAGCAAGGGGAAGTACATCCGGAACGTGGCGATCTCGGCCACGATGGGGCCTGGAATCCGCATCGACCCCGTCGAGGTGGGAAACCTGGTTTCGGCGGCATAAGAGCCGGTGAATGGGTGAATTGGTGTATGGGTGAATCGGAAGCACTGGCCTGACACGCCCCGTTGCCGATTCACCGACTGACCGATTCACCGATTCACCGGGAATTTTTCGGTCCAAGACCGTCGGTCTCCGATTGGGAGCCAAGGGGGCGAACGAGGCCCCGCCGACCGAGACCCGCCCATGAGACAGGCCCGTCTCCAATGGCGTGGGATGACCGTTTGAACCGCCATTCCATTGGAGAAAGGGGGGAGAAGAGAAGTGGACCGAACCGAAAAGCAGGCCATGATTGACAAGCTTCACGAGCGGTTTGGCCGCTCGCGGGCGGCCGTTCTGGCCGACTACCGGGGACTGACGGTTGAGGAAGTGACCGGCCTCCGGAAGAAGCTTCGCGCCTCGGGCGTCGATCTCAAGGTCGTGAAGAACACACTGGCACGGCGCGCGGCCCAGGGGACGCCGGCCGAAGGGCTGGCGGCGCACCTGCGGGGCCCCACGGCCATCGCTCTGTCGTACGACGACCCGGTCGCGCCGGCCCGGCTCCTCGCGGAGTTCGCGAAGGGGCAGGAGAAGGTCAAGATCGTGGGCGGCGTGGTCGAGGGGGCGTTCCTCGACGCGGCGGGGATCCTGCGGGTGGCTCAGCTTCCGAGCCTGGATACGCTTCGCGCGAAGATCGTCGGTCTCCTGTCGGCCCCGGCGGGAAGGCTGGTTGGGGTTCTGTCGGCTCCTGGGGGACAGGTTGCGCGGGTGCTCAAGGCCCGAGCGGAAGCGGGATCGTAGGAACATTGGAAATTGGAAATTGAAAATTGAAAATTGGAAATTGAAAATTGGAAGACCTTGAAGTCGAAAGTTGAAGGTCACTGACATCCATTAAGAGCCCGGCTGAAAGGCATGGCCCGATGCCGGGCCAAGAGGAGAAAGACAAATGGCGGATCTGCAGGGTTTGGTCGAACAGTTGAGCGGGCTTACGGTCCTGGAAGCGGCGGATCTCAGCAAGATGCTGGAGGAAAAGTGGGGCGTGTCGGCGGCGGCTCCCGTGGCAGCGGCGGCGGTCGCGGCCGGCGGCGCGGCGGTTCCCGCGGCGGCCGAGGAGAAGACCTCGTTCGACGTCATCCTCTCCGGCGTCGGGGACAAGAAGATCCAGGTTATCAAGGTTGTCCGCGAGGTCACGGGGCTGGGGCTCAAGGAGGCGAAGGATCTGGTCGAGGGGGCTCCGAAGCCCGTCAAGACCGGCGTCTCCAAGGACGAAGCCGCCTCCATCAAGGCCAAGCTCGAGGAGAACGGCGCGACGGCCGAGATCAAGTAAGGCAGGCGGCCGGGAAGAAACACAGCCGGGCATCGGATCGGACAGCCCTGATCGGTTCGGGCCGCGGCGGGCTTTTCCATAGAGATAGAGAATGAGCGTGAAGGAGTCCATATGAGTGTGTCAACGCGTCGTCCCATGCGTGTGCGGCGAGATTTCTCGCCCGCTCCGCCCATCATCGACATTCCGGATCTCATCGAGATCCAGAAGCGTTCCTGGGACCGGTTTCTCCAGGCTGAGGTCCCGGCGGAGGAGCGGAAGGACCACGGCCTGCAGTCCGTCTTCAGCTCCGTCTTTCCGATCAGCGACTATAACGACATGGTCCAGATCGAGTTCGTGGGGTACGCGCTCGGAGACGCGAAGTATGACGTGCGGGAGTGCCTCCACCGCGGGATGACTTACGCGGCCCCTCTCCGGATCCGCGTACGCATGGTCGTCTGGGAGAAGAATCCCGACACGGGGGCCAAGACGATCCGCGACGTCAAGGAACAGGAGGTCTACCTGGGCGACCTTCCCCTGATGACGGAAAACGGGACCTTCATCATCAACGGGACGGAGCGGGTGATCGTGAGCCAGCTTCACCGGTCGCCGGGCGTCTTCTTCAACCACGACAAGGGGAAGACGCATGCATCGGGGAAGATCATCTTCTCCGCGCGCGTCATACCCTACCGCGGGTCGTGGCTTGATTTCGAGTTCGACGCAAAGGACATTCTCTTCGTCCGGATCGACCGCCGCCGCAAGTTTCCCGCGACCGTCCTCCTCCGGGCCCTGGGACACAACACCGAAGCCCTGCTTCGCGAGTTCTATCCGGTGGAGACGGTCAAGTTCCACGGGAAAGGGGCCACGCGCGTCATCAATCACGAGATCCTGGCGGGACTCAAGGCGGCGGCGAGTCTGAAGGACAAGAAGACGGGGGAGGTGCTCGTCAAGGAGGGCGCCAAGATCACGCGGGGCGCCCTCAAGCGGTTGGAGGCGTCGGGGACGCACGAGATTCCGATCCTTCCGGAGGAGATCGCCGGCCGGATCGTGCTCAAGGACATCGTGGACAAGGAGACCGGAGAGGTCCTGGTCCCCGCCAATGAGCGGATCGCGGAGCCGGTCCTCGACCGGCTCATGAAGGGGGCGGGGGAATCGATCGAGCTCTTGTTCATTGACGGCGTCCGGGTTCTTCCCGCGCTCAGGGACACGCTCCTGCAGGATCGGATCACGAGCCCCGAGGACGCGATGCTTGACATCTACCGGAAACTGCGTCCCGGGGAGCCGCCGACCCTCGATACGGCCCGCTCTCTCTTCGAGAACCTCTTTTTTAACGACAAACGGTACGACCTGTCGTCCGTTGGGCGCCTGAAGATCAACAAGAAGGTGGGGATCGATATTTCTCTCGAGACCCGCGTGCTGACCAAAGCCGATATCGTCGAGATCGTCCGATACCTCCTCAATCTGCGGGCGGGACGGGGGGAGATCGACGATATCGATCACCTGGGCAACCGCCGGGTCCGATCGGTCGGGGAGCTTCTCGAGAACCAGTTCCGGATCGGCCTCGTTCGGATGGAGCGCATGATCCGGGAGCGGATGGGGATCCAGGACCTCGACCAGGTCCTTCCCCACGATCTGATCAACGCCAAGCCGGTCACGGCCGCGATCAAGGAATTTTTCGGGTCCTCGCAATTGTCCCAGTTCATGGACCAGACCAACCCGCTGGCCGAGATCACGCACAAGCGGCGCCTCTCGGCCCTGGGGCCCGGCGGGCTTACGCGGGAGCGGGCCGGGTTCGAGGTCCGGGACGTTCACCCGACCCACTACGGCCGGATCTGCCCGATCGAGACGCCGGAAGGGCCGAATATCGGGCTGATTACATCGCTCGCGACCTATGCGCGGGTGAACGATTTCGGGTTCATCGAGACGCCGTACCGCAAGGTGGAGAGCGGCCGCGTGACCGACGAGATCGATTTCCTGTCGGCCATCGACGGGGAGCAGTACGTGATCGCTCCGGCCAACACGCCGATCGACGGGCGCGGACGGATCACCGCCAAGGCGATCTCGGCCCGCGTGACGGGTGACTTCCGCGTCGTGACGCCGGAGCAGATCCAGTACATGGACGTCTCGCCCAAGCAGATCGTATCGGTGGCCGCGGCGCTCATTCCTTTCCTCGAGAACGACGACGCGAACCGCGCCCTCATGGGTTCCAACATGCAGCGCCAGGCGGTCCCCCTGCTTCGCGCGGAGGCCCCGCTGGTTGGAACGGGGATGGAGCGCGTCGCGGCCCGGGACTCCGGGGCGGTGGCCATGGCCCGGCGGCCGGGCGTCGTGGAGTCGGTGGACGCCACGCGGATCGTGGTGCGCGCGGAAGTCCCCGCGAAGAAGCGGGGTGGGAAGGAAAAGGAGACCGTGCTCGACGTCTACAACCTCATCAAGTTCTACCGGTCCAACCAGAACACCTGCGTCAACCAGAAGCCGATCGTCCGCGTGGGCGAGAAGATCAAGAAGGGGACCGTGCTCGCCGACGGACCGTCGACGGACCTGGGAGAGCTGGCCCTGGGGCGGAACGCCATGGTGGCCTTCATGCCTTGGAACGGCAACAATTTCGAGGACGCCATCCTGATCTCCGAGCGGCTCGTCAAGGACGACCGGTTTACCTCCGTCCACATCGAGGAGTTCGAGGTCGAGGCTCGTGACACCAAGCTCGGCAAGGAAGAGATCACGCGCGACATTCCGAACGTCGGCGAGGAAGCCTTGCGGAACCTCGACGAGAGCGGGATCATCCGGATCGGCGCGGAGGTCCGCCCGGGCGACATTCTCGTCGGCAAGGTGACGCCGAAGGGAGAAACGCAGCTCACGCCGGAGGAAAAGCTCCTGCGCGCGATCTTCGGCGAGAAAGCGGCCGATGTCCGCGACGCCTCCCTGATGGTGCCGCCCGGGATCGAGGGGGTCGTCGTCGACGTGAAGGTCTTCTCCCGCACCGGGATCGAGAAGGACGAGCGGGCGAAGAGCATCGAGAGCGACGACATCGAGAGGCTCCGCCGGGATTACCAGGACGAGGTCCGGATTGTAGAGGAAGAGAAGTACCGCAAGTTCCGGAAGATCCTGGCGGGGAAGACCGCGCGCGAAGCGGTCATCGATCCCCGGACGGGAGAGACGATCGTGGCCAAGGGGCGCCGGATCGAGGAGGAGCACCTGGCCCGGATCGCCGACAAGGACCTCCAGTCCGTCTCCACCGAAGAGCCCCATGCGGCGGGAGAGGACGAGGAGCGGATCGAGGACATCGAGGAATACGCGGAGGACCAGCTCCAGCTCCTGGAGACGATCTTTGACGAGAAGATGGGAAGGCTCAAGCGGGGCGACGAGCTCCAGCCGGGCGTCCTCAAGCTGGTCCGCGTCTACGTGGCGATGAAGCGGAAGATCCAGGTGGGCGACAAGGTGGCGGGGCGCCACGGCAACAAAGGCGTCATCGCGCGGGTCCTGCCGGAGGAGGACATGCCGTTCCTCCCCGACGGGAGACCCGTAGAGATCGTCCTCAATCCGCTGGGCGTTCCGTCCCGGATGAACGTGGGGCAGGTCCTGGAGGCCCACCTGGGTTGGGCCGCCCACGCCCTTGGGCTTTGGGTTTCGACGCCTGTGTTCGAAGGGGCTCGGGAGCAGGACATCAAAGAGATGCTCAAGGAGGCGGGCCTGCCCGCGTCCGGGCAGTCGATCCTTCGCGACGGCCTCACCGGAGATCTGTTCGACCGGCCGGTGACGGTGGGCCACCTGTACACGATGAAGCTCCACCACCTCGTTGACGACAAGATTCACGCCCGGTCGATCGGTCCGTATTCGCTGGTGACGCAGC
This sequence comes from Nitrospiria bacterium, assembly GCA_919903025.1. GTDB lineage: Bacteria > Nitrospirota > RBG-16-64-22 > RBG-16-64-22 > RBG-16-64-22 > RBG-16-64-22. Next base: position 7,772 of record CAKKSE010000044.1, read on the forward strand.
AGCCGCTCGGCGGCAAGGCCCAGTTCGGCGGCCAACGGCTGGGCGAGATGGAAGTCTGGGCGCTGCAAGCCTACGGGTCGGCTTACACCCTGCAGGAGTTCCTGACGGTCAAGTCGGACGACACCACGGGCCGGACGAAGATTTACGAAGCGATCGTCAAGGGGAAGAACACGCTCGAAGCAGGACTTCCCGAATCGTTCAACGTGCTGATCAAGGAACTGCAGAGTCTCGGCCTCGACGTCGAGCTGATCAGCGCCCGGAACCGGGAAGAGGCCGAGACCCCCGCCGCCGAGCGCGGCGCGGCGGCCTCGATCTAGCCGCAGGAGGGAATTTCCTTGGAAGAAATCCATTCTCTGTTCGAACGGTCGAGAGACCCCCTTTCCTTCAACGCGATCCGCGTGCGGATCGCGTCCCCGGAGAAGATCCGTTCATGGTCGTACGGCGAGGTCAAGAAGCCGGAGACGATCAACTACCGCTCGTTCAAACCGGAGCGGGACGGGCTTTTCTGCGCCAAGATCTTCGGGCCGACGAAGGATTGGGAATGCAACTGCGGCAAGTACAAGCGGATGAAGCATCGCGGCGTGATCTGCGACAAGTGCGGCGTCGAGGTAATCCAGTCCAAGGTCCGCCGCGAGCGGCTGGGGCACATCGATCTGGCCTCGCCGGTGGCCCACATCTGGTTTCTCAAGAGCCTGCCGTCCCGGATCGGAACGATCCTCGACATGTCGCTCAAGGCACTGGAGAAGGTCTTGTACTTCGAGTCGTACGTCGTGATCGATCCGGGGACCGAAGCGGGGCTCAAGGAGCAGGAGCTGCTCACGGAAGAACGGTACCGGAAGCTCCTCCAGGAGCACGGTCGGGACGGTTTCAACGCGGGCATGGGGGCCGAGGCGATCCGGGAGCTCCTTAGGAGGATCGATCTCGAAACGACCTCCGCGGAGCTCCGGCGGAAGCTCGGGGAGGCGACCTCCCTGGCGATGAAGGCGAAACTCACGAAGCGCCTCAAGGTCATGGACTCCTTCATCAGGTCCGGGAACAGGCCGGATTGGATGATCATGGACGTCATTCCCGTGATTCCGCCCGAGCTCCGGCCGCTGGTGCCCCTGGAAGGCGGCCGCTTCGCGACGAGCGACCTGAACGATCTCTACCGGCGCGTCATCAACCGGAACAACCGTCTCAAGAGGCTGATGGAGCTCAAGGCTCCGGGAATCATCATCCGCAACGAGAAGCGGATGCTCCAGGAGGCGGTGGACGCCCTCTTCGACAACGGGCGGCGCGGGCGGATCCTGCGCGGCCCCAACAAGCGCCCCCTCAAGTCTCTCTCCGACATGCTGAAGGGCAAGCAGGGGCGGTTCCGCCAGAACCTCCTGGGGAAGCGCGTCGACTACTCAGGACGGTCGGTCATCGTGGTCGGTCAGGAGCTCAGGCTTCACCAGTGCGGTCTGCCCAAGAAGATGGCGCTCGAGCTCTTCAAGCCGTTCATTTTCCACAAGCTGGAAGAGCGGGGGCTGGTGACGACGATCAAGAGCGCGAAGAAGTTCGTCGAGAAAGAGCGGCCCGAGGTTTGGGATGTCCTGGACGAAGTGATCGCGGAGCACCCCGTCCTCTTGAACCGGGCCCCTACGCTCCACCGCCTGGGGATCCAGGCGTTCGATCCCGTACTCGTAGAGGGGAAGGCGATCCGGCTGCACCCGCTCGTCTGCACGGCGTTCAACGCCGACTTCGACGGTGACCAGATGGCCGTCCACGTGCCCCTCTCGGTCGAGGCGCAGGTGGAGGCGCGCGTCCTCATGATGAGCGTCAACAACATCCTCTCTCCGGCGAACGGCAAACCGATCATGCTGCCGACGCAGGACATGGTCCTCGGGCTCTACTACATGACCAAGGCCAAGAAAGGGGCGCGCGGCGAAGGGCGGATGATCTTCGCGAACCCGGGCGAGGTTCGCGTGGCCTACGACGCGCACGTGGTTGACCTTCACGCTAGGATCAAGGTCCGCGTCGACCGGGCGGTGACCGAAACGACGGTGGGGCGCGTGCTCCTCTTCGAGGTCCTGCCTTCCCAGCTCCCGTTCTCGGCGGTGAACCAGGTCATGACGAAAAAGGAGATCGGAAAGCTCGTGGACCGCTGTTACCGCGACGCGGGCCCCCGGGCCACCGTCGTGCTGCTTGACGCCCTGAAGGAGGTCGGCTTCCGGTTCGCCACGACTTCGGGGATCTCGATCTGCATCAACGACATGAGCATTCCCTCCAAGAAGGACGCGCTGATCAACCAGGCCCACAAGGAGGTCATGGAGGTCCATCAACAGTACGGCGACGGGCTCATCACCAACGGGGAGCGGTACAACAAGGTCATCGACATCTGGGCCAAGGTGACGGAGCGCGTGGCCCACGAAATGATGGGCGAGCTGGGGGCGGAGAGCGAGGAGAAGATCGAGCAGGAGGAGAAGCGATCGTTCAACTCGATCTTCATGATGGCCGACTCGGGCGCCCGCGGGAGCGCACAGCAGATTCAGCAGCTCGGCGGGATGCGGGGGCTGATGGCCAAGCCTTCGGGCGAGATCATCGAGACTCCGATCACGGCGAACTTCCGCGAGGGCCTCACGGTCCTCCAGTACTTCATCTCGACGCACGGAGCGCGGAAGGGTCTCGCCGACACGGCGCTTAAGACGGCCAACTCCGGGTATCTGACCCGCCGGCTGGTGGACGTCTCTCAGGACGTCATCGTGGGGGAGGTGGATTGCGGGACGACCGACGGGATCGTCGTGACCGCGCTGGTGGAGGGCGGCGAGATCATCGAGCCGCTTGGGGAGCGGCTCCTGGGCCGCACGGTCTCCGAGGATGTCCGCGACCCGGTCAACCGCGAGATCATCGTCCCGGCCGGGGCGGAGGTCGACGAGGACGTGACGCACCGGATCGACGATCTCGGACTGGACCAGGTGAAGATCCGCTCGGTCCTCACCTGCCATGCGCGCCGCGGCGTGTGCGCCCGCTGCTACGGCCGGGATCTGGGGCGCGGACGCCGCGTCGAGATCGGCGAAGCCGTGGGCGTTATGGCCGCGCAGTCGATCGGAGAGCCCGGAACCCAGCTCACCATGCGGACGTTCCACATCGGCGGAACGGCGTCGAAGGTGGCGGTCCAGACGGGTCAGGACTCCCGCCACGACGGACGGATCCGGTACGTGAACCTCGCCACGGTCCGGAACAAGGAAGGCGACATGATCGCCATGAACCGGAACGCCCAGCTCGTCGTCCAGGACGAAACCGGCCGGGAGCGCGAGAAATATTCGGTCGTCTACGGCGCCAAGCTCAAGGTGGAGGATGGCGTCCGCGTCAAGCCCGGACAGCGCCTCGTGGAATGGGACCCGTATTCCCTGCCGTTCCTGGCCGAGGTCGGCGGCCGAATCGCTTTCGGCGACATCGAGGAAGGCGTCACCGTCCGCGAAGAGGTGGACGAGGTGACGGGGTTGTCCCACAAGGTGATCATCGACTACCCGGCGGACCGGCGGCCCCGCATCTCGATCAAGGACGACCACAACCGGACGGCGAAGATATCCGGGACGAACCAGGTGGCTCGGTACCCGATGCCGGCGGGCGCCCACATTCTCGTGGAGAAGAACCAGGCGATTGCGCCGGGCGACATCCTGGCCAAGATTCCGCGGGAGACGACGAAGACCAAGGACATCACGGGAGGTCTTCCGCGCGTGGCCGAGCTGTTCGAGGCCCGGAAGCCCAAGGAGCAGGCGGTCATCAGCGAGATCGACGGGACCGTTGAGTTCGGCGGGTTCGTCAAGGGGATGCGGCGGGTCATCGTGAAGGGGCCCGTGGGAGACGAGAAGGAATACTTCATCCCCAAGGGGAAGCACGTCAACGTGCGGGAGGGAGACTTCGTCCGGGCGGGCGAGCCCCTCATGGACGGCTCCGTGAACCCCCACGACATCCTCGACGTTCTCGGTCCCAAGGAGCTGCAGAAATACCTGGTTGACGAGGTCCAGAAGGTTTACCGCCTGCAGGGCGTCTCGATCAACGACAAGCACATCGAGATCATCGTCCGCCAGATGCTGAAGAAGGTCCGGATCGAGGATTCCGGAGACACGGACTTCCTCGTCGGGGACCAGGTTGACCGGTTCACGTTCCAGGCCCAGAACGAAGCCATGATGGCGGCGGGGAAGGTCCCGGCGACCGGACGGCCGGTCCTGCTCGGCATCACGAAGGCGTCGCTCACGACGGAGAGTTTCGTCTCGGCGGCGTCGTTCCAGGAGACGACGCGGGTCCTGACGGAGGCCGCGATCACGGGCAAGGTGGACGAGCTCCTCGGGCTCAAGGAGAACGTCATCATGGGACGCCTGATCCCGGCGGGAACGGGGCTTCTGCGTTACCGCGACACGTTCCCCCAGCCGAAAGAGCGGCTGGTCGAAGAGGCCGTGTCCGCTCCCGAGGGCGCGTGAAGGGCGGAGGGGCGCCATCTTTTTCGCATCGGAAGAGAAAGGGGTTGACACTCTTGGAGGCCGCTGGTATATTCCATAAGTTTTTTCGCATCATTCCCGATCGAGCGTCCTCGATTGTGGTTTTTGCCCGCTTTGCCGCATGAAGCGTTGAATCGATAAGAAGCGTTCGAACCGAGAGCGTTTTAAACCGAGGGAGATCCGTTGCCCACGATCAGCCAGTTGGTACGCCAAGGCCGACTTGCCGTCAAAGCCAAGACCAAGAGTCCGGCCTTGGCCGGCGCGCCGCAGAAGCGGGGGGTCTGCGTCAGGGTCTATACGACGACGCCCAAGAAGCCGAACTCGGCTTTGCGGAAAGTCGCGCGCGTGCGGCTGACGAACGGGATGGAGGTCACGACATACATCCCCGGCGTGGGACACAATCTTCAGGAGCACTCGATCGTCCTCATCCGCGGAGGCCGCGTCAAGGACCTTCCGGGCGTCCGTTATCACGTGGTCCGGGGAACGCTGGACGCCACGGGGGTGGCCAACCGGAAGCGGGGCCGCTCCAAGTACGGGGCCAAGCGTCTCAAGTAGCCGTTGAAAGGGGTTGTGAATGCCGCGTCGCCGCGGAGTGATCAGGCGCGAAGCGCCTGTCGATCCAAAATACAATAACCGGCTTGTCGGGAAACTGATCAACGTCGTCATGCGGCAGGGCAAGAAGAGCGTCTCCGAGGGAATCTGCTACGGGGCGTTCGACCGGATCCGCGACAAGTCGGGCCAGGATCCGATCAAGATCTTCAAGCAGGCGCTGGATAACGTGAAGCCCGCGCTCGAGGTTAAGTCCCGGCGCGTGGGGGGGGCCTCCTATCAGGTTCCAGTAGATGTGCGGCCGGCGCGCCGGACGGCGCTCGGGTTGCGCTGGATCGTGTCCTACGCGCACGCCCGCGCCGAGAAGTCGATGAGGGAAAAGCTCGCCGCCGAACTGATGGACGCCTCGAACAACACGGGGGCCGCCGTCAAAAAGCGCGAAGACACCCACCGGATGGCGGAAGCCAACAAGGCCTTTTCACACTATCGATGGTAAACAGCAGGTTGTTCACGGCGCGGGCCTGATCGGGCCCGCCAGGGAGTATTGTCTGTGCCGCGAGAGTATTCACTAGAGAAGACCCGGAACATCGGGATCATGGCTCACATCGACGCCGGAAAAACGACGACGACCGAGCGGATCCTCTACTACACCGGCGTCTCGTACAAGATCGGCGAGGTCCACGACGGGACGGCCGTCATGGATTGGATGGTCCAGGAGCAGGAGCGGGGGATCACCATCACGTCCGCGGCGACGACCTGCTACTGGCGGAATCACCGGGTCAACATTATCGACACGCCGGGGCACGTCGATTTTACGATCGAGGTCGAGCGGTCCCTCCGTGTCCTGGACGGGGCAGTCGCGGCCTTCGACGCGGTGAGCGGCGTGGAGCCCCAGTCCGAGACGGTATGGCGCCAAGCCGACAAGTACCACGTTCCCCGGATCGCCTTCATGAACAAGATGGACCGGGTGGGAGCCGATTTCTTCATGAGCGTTCAGACAATGATCGACCGCTTGGGGGCCCGCCCCGTTCCCATCCAGATCCCGATCGGACGCGAGGGCGGTTTCCGCGGGGCCATCGATCTGGTTCAGATGCGGGCGGTCGTCTTCGACGACGAGACGCTCGGCGCGAAGTACGAAGTCATCGACATTCCCGCCGACCTTCTTCCCGAGGCGAGCGCCTGGCGGGAGAAAATGGTTGAGGCGGCGGCGGACTGCGATGAGACCGTCATGGAGAAGTACCTGGAGGGGGCCGAGGCCACCGCGGCGGAGCTCATGGCCGCCCTTCGGAAGGGAACGATCAGCATGAAAATCACGCCGGTCCTGTGCGGCTCGGCGTTCAAGAACAAGGGCGTTCAGCTTCTTCTGGACGCCGTCGTGGACTACCTTCCCGCCCCCATCGACGTTCCGCCGGTCGTGGGGAAGCCGGTGAACGGCGAGGGGGATGTCGTGCGAACCGCTTCCGACGAGGAACCGTTCGCCGCCCTGGCGTTCAAGATCATGACCGATCCCTTTGTGGGCCAGCTCACCTATTTCAGGGTCTACTCCGGGGTCCTCAACGCCGGTTCGTACATCTACAACTCCACGAAGGGGTCGCGGGAGCGGATCGGGCGGCTCCTCAAGATGCACGCGAATAAGCGCGAGGACATCAAGGACGTCTACGCGGGTGATATCGCCGCCGCCGTCGGGCTCAAGGGGACCACGACGGGCGACACGCTCTGCGACGAGGACAAGCCGCTGATCCTGGAGGCGATGGAGTTCCCCGAACCGGTCATCTCCGTCGCGATCGAGCCCAAGACCAAGGCCGACCAGGAGAGGCTGGGTCTCTCACTTCAGAAGCTCGCCCATGAGGACCCCTCCTTCCGAGTTCATACGGACGAGGAAACCGGACAGACGATCATCTCCGGGATGGGGGAGCTTCAGCTCGAGATCATGGTGGACCGCCTCCTCCGGGAGTTCAAGGTCGACGCAAACGTCGGGAAACCGCAGGTCGCCTATCGGGAGACGATCCGGGCCAAGGTCCAGGCCGAAGGGAAGTTTATCCGCCAGACGGGCGGACGCGGCCAGTACGGGCATGTCTGGCTCGAGGTCGAGCCGCTCGAGCCCGGAAAGGGATTCGAGTTCGTCAACAAGATCGTCGGAGGCTCCGTTCCGAGAGAATACGTCCCCGCCGTGGAGAAGGGCGTGCGGGAGGCCCTCGAAGGGGGCGTTCTGGCCGGGTATCCGATGGTCGACCTCCGGGCCACGATCATCGACGGGTCGTACCATGACGTCGATTCGTCCGAGATGGCATTCAAGATCGCGGGATCGATGGCCGTCAAGGACGGGGCCAGGAAGGCCAAGCCGGTGCTGCTGGAGCCGATCATGGCCGTGGAAGTGACGGTCCCCACCGACTATCTCGGCAACGTCATGGGGGACCTCAATTCCCGCCGCGGCCGGATTCACAATCAGGAGCTTCGAGGGAACGCGCAGGTCATCGAGGCGCACGTGCCGCTCGCGGAGATGTTCGGATACGCAACGGACCTCCGTTCGGCCACGCAGGGCCGGGCGACCTATCATATGCAGTTCCTGCGCTACGAAGAGGTCCCGCGTTCAATCGGCGAGGAAATCATCGCCAAGGTCAAGGGAGAGGTCATCGCCCGGTAGGTTGCCGGGGCGCCCCGCGTCTGGGGGTTGATGATGGAGGAGGTTGAATATGGCCAAGCAGAAGTTTGAGCGGACGAAGCCGCACGTGAATGTTGGGACGATTG
>CAKKSE010000045.1 GCA_919903025.1 Nitrospiria bacterium
GGAGTTGGGAGTTGGGAGTTGGGAGTTGGGAGTTGGGAGTTGGGAGTTGGGAGTTCGGAGTTCGGAGTTCGGAGTTGGGAGTTCGGAGTTGGGAGTTCGGAGCGAAAGAGCGCTCAGAACTCCAAACTCCGAACTGATCCTACCTTCTCCCCCTGTACCGGCCGATCCCGAGGATTCGGCCGACGTTGGCGTTCGGATCGCGGACGGGCTTCAGGACCGGACGCTCGCAGGTCATAATCGTCGAGACACCCGGACCGTGGCCGGCGAGCAGCGAATCGGCGTGGATCACGACGCCGATGCTCACGGCGCCGGGGCGGAACGTCCGGCCGTACCGGTTGTCATGGTCCATGATCGCGATCAGATCGCCAAGCCGGATCTTGTCGATCCCGTGCTTGCGGACGGTCTTCGGGTCGTGCGTCATGATGTCGTAGTCCCCCGTGCCGACGTTGAGAGCGCCGATCCCCGAGCCCATCACCTCGGCGGGAACTATCGTCGTCACGGGGACCCGCAGACCGCCTCCTCTCGACGGCTTGAGGCCGATCTTTCCCAGGAGACCCGGATCGATCGAGTAGATCGTCACGTCCGGGTAATCGACGAGCTTGATCCCCTGGCCGAACGCCTCGATCAGGATCTTGTCGTCCAGGGTCATCCGGCCCAAAGCCCGGCCATCGAAGTCGATGATGACGTGCTCGACGCCGCCGTGGTGGCCGATCACCGTTCCGCGTGCCCCTTTTGCCCCGCCCGAGACGACGCGCGCGCTGTTCCCGCAACAGGCGAGGAAGTTGAAGCCGCTGTTCTGCTTCGAGGACCTCTTCTCCTCGTCCCAGACGGCCGAGACTCCCGGCTCGACGTGGTCTCCCTCCCAGCCGCCCGCCGGGTCGCCCACCTTGACGTTGTACGTGATCCCGCCCGTCGACGGGAGCGCGAACGGCCGCCCGTCGTGCGCCACCTCGAACGGCGCCCATTGGTAGGCGGCCGCGATCTTTCCCTGGACGGCGATCTTCACGAGGTTCTTTTCGTTCGTCTTGAGCTTCGGCATCGGTCCTCCCTGGGAGCTTGCGGCAATATCCCTTTCGACGGCGGACTTCTTCATCGAAGCAGGATATCCTCCAGATCCAGCAAGTCCCGGATGGTGTGCCTGGGAGGGGAAACGCCGTCAGGAAGAGGCATCTCCCAGGGATTGATCCAAACTGCGTCCATGCCCGCCGCGCCGGCGCCCAACAGGTCCGCCTCCGGCGTGTCGCCCACGAAAAGGACCTCCGCCGCCGGCAATCCGAGCGACGCGAGGGCGTCCTCGAAGATCGCGGGATGCGGCTTCCGCCAGCCGTTCTCGATGGAGATGACAACCGGATCGAAGAGCGGCGCCAGATTGTCCCGGGCCAGGACCGCGCGGGCGGAGGGACCGTGATCGAAGTTCGAGACAATCCCGATCGGCATCCGCCTCGAAAGACGCTCGACGAACGGGCGGTGCCGCTCGTCGAAGACGAGCGACCCGGTCAGGTGTCCCATGTGGACGGCGACGAGATGGCGGATCAGCTTCTCGTCCACCGGGATCCCCGCGGCTTGGAGAATCCGGCGAAACCTCTCCTCGGAAGGGATCTCGCGATGCGTCGTGTCCCGTTCGATCCCGACCTCGGCCGAGACGTGCAGGAATATCCCGTGGAACCCGGCGGCAGTCAACCCCGGAGGCGCCTCTCCCAGGACGCGGGCAAGCGCCTCGAACACGGCCCCCGCCGTCGAGCGGATCTCCGTCCCGTCCATGTCGATGGTCGGGTATCGCGTCTCGTCGAAGTTGACGATCGTATTGCAAAGGTCGAAGAGAACGGCGCGGTACAGTGGAGGCATAGGCTGTGAACGAGGTTAGCCGTTCGCCACAGGACCGTCAAGACGAAATGGTTCCCGCCGGAGTGAGACGCAGATCATCCAGGGATGGACGGCGGTGCCTGACGGCTCCCGTCTGTTGAATCGCGGCCAGGATTGTGCCACACTTTGCCCGCCTCTTTCGCCAGGATGACAGCCCGGCTCCCGTGACTTGATTGAAATTTACCGTATGGAAGGGGAGGAGTTTGAATGACTCACAAGAAGATCGCCATGGAACATGACAAGAAGATAGCCCTCGTCGCGCACGACAACAAAAAGCGCGATCTTGTTGAATGGGCAAAATACAATCGAGTGCTCTTGGCCCACCACAGGATATATGCGACGGGAACAACCGGCGAAATATTGGAAAAAGAACTCGGCTTCAAAGTCAACAAGCTCCAGAGCGGGCCATTGGGCGGTGATCAGCAAATCGGAGCCAAGATAGCCGACAGCGAGATCGATTTTCTCATCTTTTTCTGGGATCCGCTCGAACCCCAGCCCCACGATCCGGATGTCAAGGCCCTCTTGCGCATGGCGGTTGTCTGGAACATTCCGATTGCCTGCAATCGCGCTTCCGCCGATTTCATGATCTCCTCCCCCTTAATGGATGGCGATTACGATCGTCTTGTGCCCGATTACGATAGCTATCGAACCCGGAAGATAGCCGGGGGCGAATGATCTGCGAGGCCGCCGGAGACTCGCTCGCCCCCCCGCTCCTTCCCGGCCTCTCGATCCCCCTCGCCGAGATCTTCGAGTAAACCTCCCCAGAGGGGACGACTGGCCCGCCCGGGCCCCGAGCCGACAGAGCCCGCCGTTCGTCCAAAGTCCTGTCCAAAGTCCTGTAATCCCAAAATGATAATGTCCGCTTTGACCAAAGTAGAAATGTCCTCTT
>CAKKSE010000046.1:0-7927 GCA_919903025.1 Nitrospiria bacterium
GAGCGCCGCGCGGTGCCGCGCAACGTGGTCGAGCGTCAGCCGGCCGTGATCGATCTCTCTCGACCGTCTAGCCGCCGCGACCCCGGCCCTCCGGCCGAAGACAACGACGTCCAACAGCGAGTTCCCCATCAGCCGGTTCCGGCCGTGGATCCCTCCGGCCGCCTCGCCCGCCGCGAAGAGGTTCGGAACAGCGCTCTCGCCCATCGCGTCGATCCGTATCCCCCCGTTCTGGTAGTGGAGCGTCGGGTAGACCAGGATCGCCTGCTCCGAGATGTCCACCTCCACGCGCGTGAATTGACGGACCATGTTCGGGAACCGGGCCGCGAGCGTCCCGGAGCCGTTCGTCACGTCGATCATCGGCGCGTCGAGCCAGACGCCGCATTTCCCCGACGGGGTCGAGATCCCCCTCCCGTGATGGCATTCCCGGATGATGGCCGCCGAGACGACGTCGCGCGTCTCCATCTCGTCGATGAACCGCTCGCCGCGCGAGTTGAGGAGCTGTGCCCCCATCGACCTCATCCCCTCCGTCACGAGGGCCCCCGCCAGAAACCCGGGATAGATGACGCCCGTGGGATGGTACTGGAAAGTGTCGATATCGACAAGATCGGACCCAAGCCGGTACGCCATGATAAGGGCATCGCCCGTGGCCCCAAAATGGTTGCTCGTCGGGAACCCCTGGAAGTGGAGACGGCCGATCCCGCCGGCAGCCAGGAGGACGGTCTTGGCCCGGACGACGACGGCCCGGCCGTCCTCTCCCGCGCCGAACGGCCTCAGGACCGCGCCCGTGCAGTGCCCCTCCCCGTCCGAGAGGAGTTCCAGGGCCGGAGAGTACTCGAGGACCGGGATCCCGGAATGAACCACGCTCTCCTTGAGCGCCCGCATGATGTCGAGGCCCGTGTAGTCCTCGCACGCAAGCAGGCGCGCCCGGGAGGTTCCCCCGCCGGGCTTCACGCGGAGCCGGCCATCGGGCTCCCGGTCGAAGAGGACCCCCTGCTCGCAAAGCCACAGCATCGCCTCCGGTCCGTCCTCGACTAGGACGCGGAGAAGGCCGCGGTCGTTCTTGTAGTGGCCGCCCCGGACGGCGTCCTTGAAGTGTTCGACGGGCGAGTCGTCCTCCCCGACCGCCGCCTGGACGCCCCCTTCCGCCATGACCGTGTTCGAATCGCCCAGGCGGAGCTTCGTCGCGATCATCGCCCGGATCCCGAGCCGGTGGGCGATCAGCGCGGCCGTGCACCCGGCGCCTCCGCCTCCGATGACGAGGAGGTCGGTCGTGTGGTCCGGAACGAGGCTCATCCCCGGATCGAGAGGCGAATCGCTCTCGAGCAGGTCGGCCAGCTCGCGGACCGTCCGCCCCCCCTTGTTCGCCCCCACTCGAATCTCGCGGTAGGCCCCCGCCTTGTAGTCCGGGTGAAAGGAAGAGAGAAGCTCTTCCCTCGCCGCCGGCGAGAGGGCGGGAAACCGGACGCTCTTCCGGCTCTCCCGCGTGGGAACGATCCGGCCGGCGTTTACGTCGAAGATGTGCCGGAGAGTCGTCACCCGCGCCCCTCCTCGCAGCGCGCCGCCAGGTCTTCGTCCGAGAGCGAAAGAATTTCTTCCATCGCCTCGGCGAATTTCCCTTCGTTGATAGCCTGCGCCATTCTCTCAAGCTCCCAGGGCGGAGGCGCCAGCCGGAGCGCGAATGAGCGGCGGGCGTAGAGGAGGATGTGGTTTGGCTCCATCTCCTCCGGACACTCGGCGAAGCAGGCCCCGCACATGACGCACGGGAGAAACATCTCCCCCGCCTTCTCGAATTCCCCCTTGGCCGCAAGCTCGATCGCCTCCTCGACCTGGATCTTCTGCGGGCAGACGTTCGTACATCCGTGGCAGTGCCGGCACTTGTCCGCCCGGTCGAAGTGGTCGAGAAGTTCGCCCGCTGGGTCCTTGACCTCCGAGAGATCGTAGCGATAGCGGGACCGGCCCCGCTGGGGGAAGGGGAAGAACGACATCCCGTCGGTCACGACGGTTCGGCACCCCAGGCCGACCTTGAACTCCATTGATTCGGGCGTCGTGTAAAGCATCGTACAGGCCCCGCAGACGCCTCCCAGACACCCCACGCCCCTTTCGAGCGTGTGCCCCGTGAGCCAGAGGGCGTCGACGGCCGTGATCCCGGCCGGCACCTGAAACGTCCGCCCCAGGATTTCAACGCCCACCTTCGGGGCCTCTTGGTCTTCGGGAGTCTTCACCCGGCAGTCCTCACGAAACACGCCGTTCAATTCACAAAGGTTGTTAGGGGGTTGGCGCGTGAAAGGGGAATTATACGGAAGCCCGCGAACCGTCCGCAATTCCTAAAGCGGCCTCGGGCATGGATGGAGCGCCGGTGACGGGGGCGATGCAATCAGCCGAATCGCGCTGACGGAAGCCGATCTGCCCTCCGGACAACCCTTGCAATCTAGAAGGGACGTTGGTGGTCGCTAGGCAATCTAGAAGTCTAGAAGTAAGCTAGAAGGGACGTTGCTAATTTTGCTAACTTATTTGTAAAACCTCTCTGGGCGTTGTTGCCTGGAGGGAGAGTTCGGGGTGTGAGAGAATGGTGGCGAGAGGGAGGAGCGGGAGGAGCGCGGGAGGAGCGGGACGTTGTAAATTTTGTCAAGTTATGCGAAAGACGGGGACGTTGATGGGCGCTAGATACGCTCTAGCGCGAGCTTGAGCAGCTTGATGCCTTCTTCGCGTGGGATCACGCGCTGGGTTGCGGTGCGGAAGCCGCCGATCTCGACTGACTTCGCGCCTTTGAGCACGGCATACATCCCGCCGTTGGAGAAAGCATCGTCACCAACACCCGGCAGGTCATACTCCTTGCCTGTCACCATGACCCGCAATTTCCGCAACTGGGCAAATCGCTCGGCGTTCATACGGCTCTCGATCCGGACCTGCACTCTGGCCGGCCTGGGACCGCCGATCACGGCGTAATCACAAAACCCATTCTTGAGCCTGTCCTTGCCCTCGACCCCCGAGGCGAAGCGAACGCCAAACGTGGCACCCAGTTCCTCAGGCGTGAACAAGCATTGCGACGTTTGCCCCGATGCAACCATCGGGAAAGCGACAACAAGAACGGCCAGCAAGGTCTTGCGCAAAATATACCCCTTATTCGGAAAGATCGCGCTGAACTGCGTGCCGGAAGCAGAGGGTCAGGTCTTGAATTATAAGATCACCCTCCTGCCAGCATTCCAATGAAGAGATTTTAATCCGTTCCTCGTTGCGTGTACAGGAAAATTCAGCTCAAGAGCGCGTACGCACTCCTTTCCTGGGCTACGTTGATAAAATCATAAGAAAGCGAGCCTTCTCCTCCATTGTCAACAGCCTGGGCGCGCCTTTCGACCTGCAACGACGCGACCAGGACGCCGACCACGAGCGGGGCAGAGGGTTGCATTGTCGCTCACGTTGCACACCCAACTCGGCTTCGCCGCCCAATTGCCGCCGCTCGCGAAATACTTGATTCCGCCGGGAGTAAATGTAAGATGAACTGATTCGGTGGCGCGATACCGGGCAAACCCACACACAGGAGGAGAACGATGAACCGAAGATCATTCCTTCAGAAATCCGCGATTGCCGGACTTGCTCTCGCGGCGGGATCGGTGGCCGGGACCGCCCACGCGGAGCGCCAGCCCAAGATGCGCGCGGCCCTCAAGCATCTTCAGGCCGCCGAGAAGGACCTGAACGCCGCAACGCACGACAAGGGCGGTCACCGGGCGGAGGCGCTCAAGCACGTCCAGATGGCGATCGACGAGGTGAAGAAGGGCGTCGCGTTCGACAACAAGAGGTAACTTATTCTGGGTTCATCCCGCCGAATGAGCACAATGGCACGCGGGGGAAGCCCGTCCGGCAACCCCCGCCATGTTCGCCCGCCGCTTACCTTTCAATCCCCGTAGTATGACGAAACAAACCATATCGAGCCCGGCGTAAGGCTCTTCGGCGAATGGATGAGTCCGGATCGATACGTCGAGGAGTTGCTCTCGGCGGGCTTCCGGGTAAACCGGGGCCAACGATGAGAAGCCGGTCACGCGGCGACAAGCATGAATGCTCAGACATTCTTGTCCGACATTCCACTTCGTTTTCCCCCTGTCGACTGTAAGGTTTAGTACCATCAAGATCCCTCGTCAATCCTAACCATAACATGCACTTTTCTCCCGTTCGACAACGGGTTGCACGCTCTCCTCAGCGAGATCCATTTTGAGTTGCACGGTCCTTGCTAAGTGAACACCGGGGCGCTCCTAGTTGCTTGCAACCTATTGAAAGATTTCCAGCCCGGTCTCAAAAGGACAGATAGGCACATGAGAATGGAAATAATCCGCCTGGACCGCCAAAGCGAGGCGGCGCCGTGAACGCCCTGTCTCCCAATCCCCCGCCGTCCGATCAAAAGGGACTGGAGTTGACCGCTCTCTATGAGGTGAGCAAGATCCTCTCTTCTTCATTGGATCTGGAAGCGGATCTCCTGGCCGTCCTTCGGATTCTCGACAACTTTTTGGGGATGAAGAAGGGAACCGTCACGCTGGTCGATCCCGAGACCCAGGACCTTGTGATCGAAGCGGCCCTGGGATTGAAGGAGGAAGATCGTCGTCGAATTCGGTATCGGGTGGGCGAGGGGATCACCGGAAAGGTCCTGAAGACCGGTCTCCCCATGTTGATTCCGGACGTGGGATCCGAACCGCTCTTCCTCGACAAGACGCACCGCCGGCCCGACAGGATGGAACACAACATCGCCTTCCTCGCCGTGCCGATCCGACGCGGGCGGGAAACGCTGGGGGTCATGAGCATCGACCGGTCTCCGCGGGAGGGGGCGCTCTCCCAGGAAGAAGACCTGCGGTTCCTGACCCTGGTGGCCAACCTGATCGGCCAGATGGTCGCCCTGCACCGGCGCGTGGCTCAAGAACGCGAGGCCCTGTTGGAGGAACAGTCGCGCCTCAAGGAACAGCTTCAACAGACATACAAACTGGAGAACATCGTCGGCCAGAGCAAGGTGATGTTGTCCATCTTCGAGACCGTCCACCGGGTGGCCCCGAGCCGCGCGACGGTCCTGCTTCGGGGCGAGTCCGGAACGGGAAAGGAGATGATCGCTCGGGCCATTCACTACAACTCTCCGCGGGCGGATTCCGCCTTCATCGCTCTCAACTGCGCGGCTCTGCCGGAGACGCTCCTGGAATCCGAGCTGTTCGGCTACGAGAAGGGCGCATTCACGGGCGCCGCCGGGGAAAAGAAGGGGCGCTTCGAGCTGGCTCATAAGGGAACGCTCTTCCTGGATGAGATCGGCGACATGCCGATCCCCTTTCAGACCAAGCTCCTGAGGGTGCTGCAGGAAAAGCGCTTCGAGCGCCTCGGGGGCACAAAGACGCACGACGTGGACGTTCGGATGATCGCCGCCACGAACCGCAACCTGGAGGACGCCGTCGCGAGAGGGGAGTTTCGAGCCGACCTCTACTTCCGCCTCAACGTCGTGACGATCTACCTGCCGCCGCTTAGGGAGCGCCGTGAGGACATTCCGCTTCTCGCCCAGCACATTCTCCGGAAACTCAACCGGGAATACGGACGCTCCTGCCGGCTCACGCCCGGCGCCCTGGAGGTGTTGATGCGGTGTCTCTGGCCGGGGAACATCCGGGAGATGGAGAACTGCCTGGAGCGGGTCTACGTCATGGTCAAGGACGACGCCCTCGCGGGTCAGGACTTCCACTGCGAAACATGCGCCACCCACTTGCACGCGGCGTTGCTCTTTTCTCAGAGCTCCGCGGGGTCCGTTCCGGTCGGCGCCCCGCAGCCGCTCCGGACCGGCCCGCCTTCGCGCGTCGGGCATGCCGCTCCCGTGACTCTCCATCCGGATGAGGGAAAGGAGCGGACGCGGATCTTGGATGCCCTGGAGCGATGCGGGTGGGTCCAGGCCAAGGCGGCTCGCCTGCTGGGGTTGACCGTCCGGCAACTCGGTTATCGCATCCGCAAATACGGAATCGAGGTGCGAAAATTGTAAGAGTCCGGGGGCACGCCACAAACCTGGTGGGCATTCCGACGCAGATTCTGGCTTCCACGGCCTACAACGATCACCCCGTTCCTCTCCACGTCCACGGCACGCGGGAAACCAGCCGGCCCCTTTGGCGGCTCATCGAGCAATCGTCCTCGCCAGCACAGGCCGCCGAACGCTTCCAGGACTACATGGCCGTCGTTTTCGGCCTGAACCCTGAAATGGCCGCCGGCACCTCACCCATCGGCCGACGCCGCTTTCGGTCGAGCTACCTTCGCCTTCTAAAGGGATGGGGATTCGACGCCAACGGTCCCGAAGGCGCCGTTCTCAAGGGCTGGGTTGAAAGCCGCCTCGGTCTCTACCCGACATTTCACGTCGAACCTCTCCGGAGCTTCTCCTCCCGGGCCTGGATCAGGTACGTGGAGGAGAAGATGGGGAGCCGCTTCCACAACAACTGCATCTACCTCCAGCTCGACCTTCTCTACGAGTTCTGTCAGTGGGCCCTTGCCGCGAACCGCCGGGAGCGCCATCTGCCCCTCTACCGCGGCGTCAACAGCTTCGACGAGCACGAGATCGTCGAGCGTTTTGGGCGGCGGGAGGCGGTGGTCCGCCAGAACAATCTCGTCTCCTTCACGTCCCGGCGGGAGATCGCCGACGAGTTCGGCGACTACATCCTGGAGGTGCGCGTGCCCGTCACAAAGATTTTTTTCTTCAACGATCTCCTCCCGGAGCACCCGCTCCAGGGAGAATCGGAGCACCTGGTCATCGGGGGGGACTATCGCGTGAAGGTGAGCTACGTGTGAGCGGCGTGAGGGGCCGCGCCCTGGGGGCCTATCTGGGCCTGGCCGTGGGAGACGCCCTCGGGGCGCCGGTCGAGTTCATGACGCAGGCGGAGATCCGCGAGCGTCACGGCCTCTTGCGCGAGATGGTCGGCGGAGGATGGCTGCGTCTCCGGCCCGGACAGGTCACCGATGACACGGAGATGTCCCTGGCCCTGGGACGCGCCCTCCTTGCCCCCGGTGGATTCGAACTTCGCGCCGTCGCCGAGGCGTTCGCCGCGTGGATCCGGTCCCGACCGATCGACGTCGGGAACACGTGTCGACAGGGAATACGGCGCTTCATGATGGATGGAACGATCAAGGCCCCGCCCCGCGAATGGCACGCGGGAAACGGGGCGGCCATGCGAATTCTGCCCGTCGTCCTGGCCTCGCTCCACGACCCGGAAGCCTGCCGGACCCGCTCCCTGGCCCAGGCGCGCATCACCCACAATCATCCCCTCTCCGACGCCGCTGTGGAGACGCTGGCCGAGATGACCCGTCGGCTCGTGCTCGGCGAGTCCAAGCCGGCGGTCCGCGGTCTGGTCGACGAACTTGTCCGCCGCTCTCCCCTGTTTCGCTTCGATCCCTATCCGGGACGCGCATCCGGGTACATCGTGGACACGCTCCAAACCGTGGCCCATTTCTTTTTCGGGTCGGAGGATTTTGAGACGTGTCTCGTCGGGGTGGTCAACCGGGGCGGGGACGCCGATACGACCGGCGCCCTGGCCGGAATGCTGGCGGGGGCGGCCTGCGGCGTGGACGCCATCCCGCGGACGTGGCGACGGACCCTCGATCCCAAAGTCGCCCGCGAGATCGAGACGCAGGTGGAGGTCCTGCTGGCCCTGGGAGCCTCGGTGTCTTGACACGTCTTCGGTCTTGAGCGGCTCACGATTCCCCCAAGCGTAGCGCCTCGACGGTGATGGGAAGGCGCGTGTCCGAAGCCATTTCCGGGAGCTTCAGTCTCCAGCCGTTGGCCAGCGTGATCGTCCCGCCCCAAAGAGACTCCTTCTCGCAGAAAACGATCGGCTCCTCCAGGTCCTTCTTGGCCACGTAGGCCACGAGACGCCCCGCGACGTTCTTCCGGATCATCACTTTCATGCTATCCCTCCCGCGCGAGAGCCGCCCA
>CAKKSE010000046.1:8027-20637 GCA_919903025.1 Nitrospiria bacterium
TCCCGGGCGTGGCCGAAGTGCTCGTTGACGATGCCGCCGCCCTTGGTGGCTACGGCGACGAGGATCTTCGCGTCCCCGCGCGGCGGGGCCGCCTCTTCCAGGGAGGCCGCGCGAGCCTCCCGGGCCGCCTCCCGGCTCGCCTCGACCATCGCCTGGAAGGCCTTCCTTTTTCCCGGGTCATAGGAAACATTCATCGCGTCGATCTTGGCCAGGGTGAACTCCCGGCCGCGGTCGTCCCCCAGGAGGCCCACGGCGTCGGCCCGGCACTGGCGGCAATGCCGCATCATGTTCATCTCCCCCCCGCACCTGTCCTGCAGGGCCTTGAGTGCCGCGGGCGTCGGCCCCCGCCGGCCCGTGAGCCCGTAGTACGTCCCGTGCTCGGGCGCGGAGATGAGGGGCATGATGTTATGGAGGAAGGCCCCGAGCGACTTGACGGTCTTGTTCACTTCCACGAGGTGTTCGTCGTTGACGCCCTGGATCATGACCGAGTTGACTTTGACCAGAACCCCCTTGGCCGCAAGCCCCTGCAGACCCTCCAACTGCCTCTCCGAGAGGATCCGGCTCGCGTCTTTCCCCCGCCACCTCTTCCCCTTGAAGTAAACCCAGGGATAGATCCGCTCTCCCACTTCGGGATCGATCATGTTTACGGTGACGGTGACGTGGTCCACGTCGAATTCCTTGATCCGGTCGACGTAATCGGGGAGGATCAGGCCGTTGGTGGACAGACAGAGCTTCACGTCCGGCACGGCCTTACGGATCAATTCGAGCGTCCGGAAGGTCCTCTCGGCGCTCGCCAGGGAGTCGCCCGGCCCCGCGATTCCCACCACGGTCATCTGGGGAACGCGGGAGGCGACGGCGAGGACCTTCTTCACCGCCTGTTCCGGCGTGAGCTTCTCGCTCACGACGCCCGGCCGGCTCTCGTTGGCGCAGTCGTGCTTGCGGTTGCAGTAGTGGCATTGGATGTTGCAGGCCGGCGCCACGGCCACGTGCATCCGCGCGTAGAAGTGGTGGGCCTCCTCGCTGTAGCAGGGATGATCCTTCACCTTGTCCCAGACCGACGGCGGCAGTTCCGCCGGCGCGGCCTTTGAGCCGCAACGCCCGGTCGAACGCCCTTTCATCTCTTGCGGAAAGACCATTTCCATATCGCACTCCGCGCTTGGACTCAAGCGGACCTCAGCGCATGGCCGCGTAGAAACCCTTCTCGACGTCGTGCCACAGGACCCAGAGATCGTCCGGTGTCAGGGATCCCTTGACCGCGTTCGCCTTCCGGCGGACGAGGGGGAGAAGGAGGGACAGCACCTCGCGGGATGGCTCGAGACCAAGCCGGCGGAGGGCGTATTCCAGCGCATGGGTCCCCGAATGCTTGCCGATGACCAGATGGTGCTGACGGCCCACGATGGCCGGAGAGAAGGGTTGATAGGTTTCGGGGTCTTTCAAGACGCCGTCGACGTGAAGCCCCGACTCATGCGTGAAGATCATCTCGCCCACGACGGGCTGGTTGACCGGAACGGGACGTCCCGCAGCCCGGGCCACCCAGTCCGAGAGCTCGATCAGACTCAGCTTATCGACCCCCGTGGCAAGACCCAGGACCTGCTCGATCCCCATCACCACTTCGGCCAGCGGGGCGTTCCCCGCCCGCTCGCCCAAGCCGTTCACCGTCACGCTCACGAACGCGGCGCCGGCCCGAACGCCGGCCAGCGCGTTGGCCGCGGCGAGCCCCAAGTCGTTGTGCGCGTGGATCTCGACGGGAAGATCGACGGTCCCGATGAGCCGCCGGATCCGGTCGAACGTGGAGAAGGGGTCCAGCAGGCCCGCCGTATCGCAAAACCGAATCCGGTCGCATCCCTCCCGGGCCACATCCCCCGCCAGATCCAGGAGAAATGCTTCGTCCGCTCGGGAAGCGTCCTCCAGACCGGCGCAGACGTAGAGACCCTTTCCCTTGGCATACGCGACCGTCCGGAGGAGGCGCTCCCTGACCCAGGCGCGATCCCGGCGGAGTTTCTTCGTGATGTGAAGATCCGAGACCGGAATGGAAAGATCCACGGCCCCGATCCCGCACGCCAGTGAAGCCTCCACGTCATCTTCGCGGGCCCGGTTCCAAGTCATCAGCCGGGCCGCGAGCTTCATCTCCACAAGGGACTGGATGACCTCTCGTTCGTCCCGCCCCATGGCGGGCGTCCCCACCTCCAGCTCGGGGAGGCCCGCCGCGTCAAGGAGGGAGGCGATGGAGCGTTTCTCCTCGGCCACGAACGCCACGCCGGGCGCCTGCTCGCCGTCGCGAAGGGTGGTGTCGGCCAGAAAGACATCCCTCATCGCAAACCTCGCCGTCCCTCGGCGCCGGGTGCCGCCGCGGGATCGAATTCCCCGCACACGGGCCCGCCCACATCCAACCAGAAGAAGACGAGTCCCTTAAAGGCGGGATCAGGGACCTTGCGAAAGCGTCGCCGGAGACTTTCGAACATCCGGGCCACAAATCGACTCATCGGCTTCCTCCGCACACCGGGCAGGCCGGGTCCCGTCGGATCTTCATCTTCCGAAAGGTCATGTCTGATGTGTCGTAGACGAGCATCCGGTTCAGGAGCGGCTTTCCAAAGCCGGTCAGAACCTTGATCGCCTCGATGGCCATGAGGCAGCCGAGCGACCCGGAGACGGCGCCGAGGACGGGAAAACCCAATTCCGCCCAGTCCGGGTCCTCCGGGTAGAGGCAATGGAGGCATGGCGTCTTCCCGGCGATGAACGTCGTGAGGTAAGCCTCCATTCCGTTCATCGCCGCCTCGATCATCGGGATCCCCCGCGAGACACACGCCGCATTGAGCACGCGCCGTTCGTGAAAGTTCGGCCGGGCGTCCAGAGCCGCATGGGCGCCGTCCAGCATCCGGTCCACGTTCGCCTCGCTCACCCGCTCCGATACGGTCTCCACCCGCACGTCCGGGTTGATCCGCTGAATGGTTGCCTTGGCGCATGCGTTCCGGTTCCTTCCAATCCAGTCGTGGGTCATCAGGATCTGCCGGTTCAAGTTGGAGATGGTGAGATCCCCGTAGTGGGCGAAGACCAGCTTCCCGATCCCGGCGACGGCCAGGTACAGGGCCGCCGTCCCTCCCAGACCCCCGATGCCGCAAACAAGGGCCGTCGAGGCCTTGAGCCGGCGTTGCGCCTCCAAGCCAAATCCGGCAAGCATCATCTGCCGGCGGTAGCGCTCGAGCTCCGTGGACGTGAGGTCGTCCGTTCCATCACGGAGCATGCGAATGGCACTTCTTGGGGCAGATGCGCGCGCAGGCCTCGCAGCCGATGCAATCCTCCGCGCGGGCAACGGCCATCACCTTCTTCTCGATCTCCTCGTCCTCTCCGGCTTCCAGCGCGACAAGCTCCCCGTCTTCGTCCACGCCCATGAGCACCAGAACGTCCCGGCCGCATACCTTGAAGCAACGGCCGCACCCGATGCACTTCTCCCGGTCGATGGCCTGGACGAAGCGCGGAGTCCACGCCCGCCCGCCCCGTGTCACACCGAGCTGGACCGCCTGGGTCTCCATCACCGAAGGGCCGCCATTCCCCGCTCGCCCGTGCGGAGGCGGAGCGCGTCTTCAACAGCCATGACAAAAATCTTGCCGTCGCCCGGATGGCCAGTCCGGTTGACCCGCACGAGAGCGTCGAGCACGTCCCGCACAGCCTCGTCCGGGACCACCAGTACAAGGAGGCGTTTTGGAACATAGGTCACGGCCTTGGTCAGGGTGTGGGTCAGGGCGTACTGGGACGGCGTGGGCTTCACCCTCACAACCCCTTCGTAGTGCTCGGGGACGTAGGGGTCGATCTCCCGGAAGATCACCCCGCCCTGGCGTCCGCGACCCTCCACGCTATGGATCGACATGGCGAAGAACCCCGTTTCCTCCAGGGCCTTCTTCGTATCGGGCAGCTTGTTGCGGCGAATCACGGCCCAGATCTCTTTCATAGCCCCTTTTCTCCCGTCCGGATCGTATGGGCCTCTTCCACCGCGGTGATGAAGACCTTTCCGTCACCGATCTCCCCCGTTCTTGCCTTCCCTTTGATGACTTCCAGCACCCTCGGCGCCTGTTCGTCCTCCACCACCAGCATCAGAAGCACCTTGGGCAGCTCGTCGTAGTGGACGCTTCCGACCTTTAGCCCCCCCTCCTTCCCGCGGCCGAAGACGTGAAACTTGGTGAGGGCCGGGAACCCCGCCCCTTCCAGGGCCAGGACCGTCTCCTGTTCTTTCTCGGGCCGGATGAAGGCTCGAATCATTTTCATGGACGGATCTCCTTTACGTGCGGGTCTGCCGCGCGGTCACTCAAACCGGGCCGCTTCCGGGAGCCTGCGGATCATCTCAACGCCGGCCTGGGCCAGCTTCTCCCCCTCCTCCGCCAGCTTCTCCAGCGTGGGGAAGCCGAACCGGTGAACGTCCCGCAAGTAGCGGTTCACGACCACGAGACGGCCCGCGATGAGGACCATCCGGCCAAACCCCTCGTGGTGCATCTTCATGAGCGGCGAGACCATGATCCCGGTCTCCCGTTCGATCAAGAGCCCCACGGCGTTGTAGAAGAACTCCACCCGCGCGAGGGTCTGGGCGTCCGGATCTCCCACAACCGGCATCGACCGCCGCTTCTCCTTGCCCAGGATGAAAGACGCGAGCAACGCTTCGTCGCTTTTCTTGTCCCAGGCGCCGTACGTGTCCTGGGCCCGGATCTGCTTGACAATCTCCTGAACGAACGCCGAGGCCGAGGGGCCCCCGGAGGTTCGCAAGGCTTCGCTCAACGCAGGTCCTCCTTTCGCAGGGCCGGCCCTCCGCGGCCGCCCGATCTTGCACCACCACGCCGGTCTGCCCTCTTACTCGAAATCCAGTACGCGCTCCCGTCCCTTCATCAGCGCCTTGCGGAGCCACGGCGGCGGCGTTCCTCCCAGCACGGCCCGGAGCTTCTCCAAGAGCGCGGCGATCGGCTCCGGTTCCTTCACCTTGATCGGGTGGATCTTCCGGGCCACCACGCGGGCCGCGGCGGACCCGCCGATCGCCGCGACGTAGAGAATCGCGCAATCCTCGATCGCCTCGATCTTGGGCGACAGCTTGTCTTCATCGCCGTCTTCCCGGAGGTCTCCCGGGAAATCGTGTGTCTCCACGTGGGCGTACCCCTCCGGCGAGACCTCGTAAATCATGACGTGCCCGGCCCAGCCGAAGTGCGCGTTGACCGTGACCAGGTCCTGTGTGGCGAAGGCGACCCTCATGCGTTGATCCTTCCACTTCTAACCCTCCCCCCTTGAGGGGGAGGGAAGGGTGGGGGGTGCTTTTCTCCCACATTCGCCAAGAAGACGTTGCCCGCTTCGAAGACGAGCCGCATCGTCCCCTGGTAACCGACGCTCAACTGGTGCGACGCGCCCAGCCGATCGAAGATCGGGATCCCCACTCTAAGGAGAGGAATCCCCGATCGTTCCGACGCCTGGCGTCCGTGGGAATGGGTCACAAGGAGATCGCACCCGGCGGCCCGATCCTCCAGGTCCTCCAGGTCCCCAATCAGGACCTCAGAGGCCGGGATCTTTTCCAGGACGGGCGAGGGCGTGGTGGCCACCGCCGCTGCGATTTCGCTCCCCATCTCCGCGAACCAGGTGGAAAGGGCGAAGAGAAGGTCCGGCTCGGCCCCGATCGCCACCTTCTTTCTTCCGAAGTGGAAGTGCCCGTCCAGCATGGCGTCCACCAAGCGGCTGCGCTGGCGTCTCAGGCGGCCGGGCACGGCGCGTCCGCTGATCTTGGAGAGGAGGTCCAGGAACCGGTCGGTCGGTTCCAGGCCCGTCAGCCGGTCGAAGACCACGAACGGAACACCCGTCCTCCTCTCGAGGACCGCGGCGGCAGGCCGCATGCTCTCACCCAAAGCCAGGGTGATCTCGGACGACCCCATGGCGCGGATCTGGTCGAGGCCGATCCCGCCCAGGGTCGTGGGGCGGAAGTCCTCCGGGACGTGGCCGTCCAGAGAGCCGGACAGGTCGGGCAGGACGATCGGTTCAAGCCCGAAGACCTCGACGATCTCGCGCAGTTCCTGGACGTCGGCCGGCGTGAAGTGGGGTCCCGTCAGCAGATTGATTCGCGTCATTTCCTCACTCCCCCGGAGCATGACCCCGCCCTGCCACCATTTCTCGACACCGACCCGGAGGGAGTGAGCGTCCGGAGCCGAGCCCGGCGAATCGGGGACCAGTTCCTCCACGAGGCGCTCAACCGCCTTCGCCCACCCGTCCTGGAGGGATCCCTTGAAATCCGGCGTGGAGACGTGAACGACGGCCAGGTCGCGGAGCTCGGGGTGCTTGGCTCGAAGGTTCTTGAGGACACCCTCAACGTCGTCGCCCCGGATCTCCGTCAGCCCCGTCGTGCAAAGGCCGATCAGGGCGGGCCTGGCCTTCCCGTGCAAGGTGAGGAGGGCTTGCTCGATGTTTTCCTCTCCGCCCAGGACGGCGTCGACCTCCGTGACGGCCGTCGTTTGCATGGGAATCGTCTCCCGGAAGTGACGTCCAAAAAGGACCACGCCGAAGGAGGCGCACCCCTGGGAACCATGTAGGAGGGGGATGCTTCGGTCGATCCCCATGAAGGCCAGGGCCGCGCCGATCGGCTGGCTCATCTTGAGCGGATTCACCGCACAGGATTTGTTTGATGTCGTCACGATGGCCATTGTGTTATCCCCTGTAGGGGCGGCCCTGCGTGGCCGCCCTGGTTTTTGGGCAACCACGGTGGGTTGCCCCTACATCCGAATGTCCCACGGCGCCGGCTTCCGCACCTGCGCCCAGATCGGACTGTGGATGGCCTTGTCGATCTCCTCCACCAGCGTGACCATCCCCTCGTACCCGGCGTAGGTGTGGTGCCGTTCCTGGTTGATGTCGAGGAACGGCACCTTGGCTTTCAAGGCGACGAACTGGGAGCGGCCCCCGGCCATCAGGATATCCGCCCGGGCTTCCTTCAACATGGCGTACATCTCCCCGGGGGGGAGGCTCTCGACCATGTGGGCGTCGTCCCCCATGATCTCTTCGATCCGCTCCTTGTCCTCCTTGGTGCTCTTCTTGACGCTCGTCCCCACGACGACCATTCCGATCTCCTGGAGGGCCGAGACCACCGACCAGGATTTCACGCCGCCGGTGATGAGGAGGACCCGCTTTCCCTTAAGCCGCGCTCTATACGGCGCCAACCGGGCCCAGACACGCTCTTCTTCTTGGGCGATCAAGGCCTCGGTCCGCTCCACCAGGTCCGGCGGGGCCCCCCGTTCCACCAGGAGCCGGGCGATGTTCCGCAGGGTGTCGCTCATGTCGGAGATCCCGTAGAACGACCCCTCGAAGAAGGGGATGCCGTACCGCTCCTGCATCTTGCGGGCGACGTTGATCAGGGCCTTGCTGCAGACCATCATGGCGGCCCGGGCCCTGTGGGACCAGGCGACCTCCCGATAGCGGGCGTCGCCCGAGAGGCAGGCGAGGATCCGGACGCCGAGCCGGGCGAGGAGGGGCTTGACCTGCCAGAGATCGCCCGACAGGTTGAACTCGCCGATGATGTTGATGTCGGTGGGCGTGGTGTATTCCGGTTCCTCCGTGCCGATGACGGTGTCCAGGAGCGCCTCCCCGGCCAGCTTGTTTCCCAGGTTCTTGCCGCCCACGAAGCCCGGCGCGTTCACGGGGACCACGGGTCTTCCGAGTCTCCGGCTTTCGGCCTTGCAGACCGCCTCGACGTCGTCCCCGGTGAGGGCCGTCACGCAGGTCTGGTAGACGAAGACCGCGGGCGGGTCGTACTTCTCCACGATCTCCTGGAGCGCCCGGGCGAGCCTCTTCTCGCCTCCCATGACGATGTCGTTCTCGCACAGGTCCGTCGTGAAGCTCGTCCGGTAGAGCATGGGACCGGAGGAGAGGGACCCCCGGTTGTCCCAGGAGTTCCCCTCGCACGCGATCGGGCCGTGGACCAAGTGGACCGCGTCGGTGATCGGCTGGAGGGCGATCTTGGCCCCGTCGAAGGCGCACCCTCCGGCCGCGGCCCCCGGCTTGGCCGGCCTGGCGCACCCTTTCTTCCGGTCCTTTTCGGACTTCGCCCTGTTGTGCTCGCAACCGGGCTCGTCGAAGACCTCGGCGACCTTGGAAAGCATGGTTTTTTCTCCGTAGGGGCGACCCGCCGGGTCGCCCCGCTGGCTATCGAATAGTGTCGAAGCTGTAATCGGTCTTCCCCGTGACCATGCTCTTCCGGTCCATCTCGTCGAAGATCTTGTCCAGGATCCACACCAGCGCGTTCATCGCGCCCTGGTACCCCCACACCGGGTAGCGGTGGTGGTGGTGCCGGTCGAAGATTGGAAAGCCGATGCGGACGAGGGGCGTGCCCGTGTCGCGCTCGAGAAACTTCCCGTAGGTGTTGCCGATCAGGAAATCCACCGGCTCGGTGAACAACAGCGAGCGCATGTGCCACAGGTCCTTGCCCGCGTACACCTGACAGCCCTTGCCGAACGGAGAGCTGTCGAGGAGCGCCCCAACCTTGGCCTCCCACTCCTTGCCGCCGTTGGTCGAGAGGACGTGCACCGGCTCCGCCCCGAGCTCGAGGAGAAAACCCGCGAGGCCCAGCGTCAGGTCGGGGTCGCCGAAGATCGCGAACTTCTTGCCGTGGATGTGCGGGCTCGAGTCGGCGATCGCGTCCACCAGCCGTCCGCGCTCCGTCTCCAGCGCCGGCGGAATCGGCCGTCCGGTCAGGCGCGAGATCTCCATGAGAAAGCGATCCGTGGCCTCGACCCCGATCGGATGGTTGAAGGCCGCCGTCTCCTGCCCCCTCTCGGCGCAGTAGGCCAGGGTCTTCTCGGTGCAGAACTCCTGCATCGACACCGTCGCCCCGGCGTCCAGGGCCGCCTTGACGTCTTCCAGCTTCGTCCCGCCGTCGTACATGCGGAAACGGCCGTCGGTCGGCGTGTCGAACACGTCGCTGTTGTCGGCGAGGATGGTGGATTCGACGCCCATGAGGTCGAAAAGGCGCTTGATCTCGCGCAGGTTGCCGACCGAGAACCCGTCGAAGCCGCCGATGAAGTTGATGCGGCCGTTCGCGGTCCGTTCCCGTCCCCCCCAGAAGTGTGACACGATGCCCTTCATGGAGTTGTCGTAGCCGGTCACGTGGCTTCCCACGAACGCGGGGGTGTGCGCGAACGGCACGTCGAAGTCCTGGGGCACCGACCCCTTCTCCTTGGCGTTCTGGATGAAGGCGTTGAGGTCGTCGCCGATCACCTCGGCCATGCAGGTCGTGGAGACGTGGATCATCTTCGGCTTGTAGAGCGAATAGGCGTTCGCCAGGCCGTCGATAATGTTGTTCAGGCCCCCGAACACCGCGGCATCCTCGGTCATGGACGACGAGACGCAGGATGTCGGCTCCTTGAAGTGGCGGGAGAGGTGCGACCGGTAGTAGGCGACGCAGCCTTGGGAACCGTGCACGAACGGCAATGTGCCCTCGAAGCCCACGGCGCAGAAGACCGCCCCCAGCGGCTGGCAGGCCTTGGCCGGGTTGACGGTCAACGCCTCGCGCGCGAAGTTCTTCTCGCGGTACTCCGGGGTCTTGGTCCACTCTCGGATCTTCTCGACCTCGTCCGAGCCGCAAGGGTTCTCGAACTCCCGCTTCTTCCGCCCGAGCATTTCGAGGTATTCCGGCTCCCGGAAGAGGTTCGCATGATCAAGGACATTGTCCGCATTCTGGCCCATGCCAATTCTCCTATTCACCGATTCACCCATTCACCGATTCACCGGTTCATGGTCATTTCCACGGCGCCTTGGCCAAGTTCCACACCGGCGCGTTGATGGCCATATCCATGTCGCGCGCGAAGACCGCGAATCCGTCGTACCCGTGGTACGGCCCGGAATAGTCCCAGGAATGCATCTGGCGGAACGGCACGCCCATCTTCTGGAACACGTACTTTTCCTTGATGCCGGCGCCGACCAGGTCCGGGCGGAGCTTCTCGACGAACTTCTCGAACTCGTAGGCGGTCACGTCGTCGTAGATGAGCGTCCCGTCCTTGATGTCGTGCGTGGTGCGCTGGTAGTCATCGTTGTGACCGAACTCGTACCCGGTGCCCACGACCTCCATCCCCAAGTCCTCGTAGGCGCCGATCACGTGGCGCGGCCTGAGGCCCCCGACGTAGAGCATCACCGTCTTGCCCTCCAGCCGCGGGCGGTACTTGGCGGCGACCGCGTCCGCCAGCGGCTGGTACTTGGCGATCACGCGCTCGGCCCCCTCCTTGATCTTGTCGTCGAAGCGGCCGGCGATCTCGCGCAGGCTCGCGGCGATCTTCGTGGGCCCGAAGAAGTTGTACTCCACCCAAGGGACCCCGTACTTCTCCTCCATGTGGCGCGAGATGTAGTTCATCGAGCGGTAGCAGTGGAGCACGTTGAGTTTGGCCTTGGGGGTCGCCTCGAGCTCGGCCAGCGTTCCGTCGCCGGACCACTGGGCGATCACGCGCAGACCCATCTCCTCGAGCAGGATGCGCGAAGCCCAAGCGTCGCCGCCGATATTGTAGTCGCCGATGATGGCGACGTCGTACGGCGTGCTCTGGAATTCCTGCTTCTGCGTGGCGGCCTTGTCGAACACCCAGTCGCGGATCGAGTCGTTGGCGATGTGGTGGCCGAGCGACTGCGACACGCCGCGGAAACCCTCGCAGCGCACTGGCACGATGGTCTTGCCGTGTTCCTTGCCCTTGGCCTTGGCCACCGCTTCGATGTCGTCGCCGATCAGGCCGATCGGGCATTCCGACTGGATGGAGACGCCCTTATTCAGCGGGAAGAGGTCTTGGATCTCGTCGATGATCCTGGCGAGCTTCTTGTCGCCGCCGAAGACGATGTCCTTCTCCTGGAAATCGGAGGTGAACTGCATCGTCACGAACGTGTCCACTCCCGTCGTGCCGACGTAGTAGTTGCGCCGCGCCGCCCACGAGTACTGGCCGCACCCCACCGGGCCGTGGCTCAAGTGCACCATGTCCTTGATCGGCCCCCAGACCACGCCCTTGGAACCGGCGTAGGCGCAGCCGCGGATCGTCATCACGCCGGGGATCGACTTGACGTTGGACTTGACGGCACAGTCCGGCTTTCCTTCCGCGAAGGTGGCGAGGTGCTTGGCGCGCTTCTTTGCGGACTTCTCCGGATAGACCTTCAGGACCTCGTCGATCAGTCCCTTGTTCCGGACCTTCATTTCCTCAGCCGTCAGGCTCATGTCTCCTCCTCAAAGGAACTCGGTTAGTCTCCGGCCTCCGGCCCCTCGTGCGAGGGGCCGGAGGCCGGGTCATGCCGATCAGGCGCTCGCCGCCGCGGCCAGTTCGGCCTGGGTCTTGCCAACGATGGACTCGTCCACCGCCTTTATGATGCCGTGCTCCATCAGCATGTCTTCCAGCTCGTCCATGGTGATCGGCGTCGGGATGATGCCCTTGCCGGCGTTCTCGTGGATCCGCTTGGCGAGCGTGCGGTAATGGTCGGCCTGCTTGGAGTCCGGCGCGTACTCGATCACTGTCATGCGGCGCAACTCGGCGTGCTGCACGATGTTGTCGCGCGGCACGAAGTAGATGAGCTGGGTGCCGAGTTTCTTGGCCAGCGCCTCGGCCAGCTCCAGTTCCTTGTCGGTCTGGCGCTCGTTGCACACCAGGCCGCCCAGACGCACGCCGCCCGAGTTGGCATACTTCAAGATGCCCTTGGAGATGTTGTTGGCCGCGTACATGGCCATCATCTCGCCTGACATGACGATGTAGATCTCCTGGGCCTTGTTCTCCCGGATCGGCATGGCAAAGCCGCCGCACACCACGTCTCCCAAGACGTCGTACGAGACGTAGTCCACGCCCTCGTAGGCGCCGTTCTCCTCGAGGAAGTTGATCGAGGTGATCACGCCGCGGCCGGCGCACCCGACGCCCGGCTCCGGGCCACCCGACTCAACACACTTGATATCCTTGTAGCCGATCTTCATGACGTCCTCGAGCTCGATGTCCTCGACGCTGCCGGCGGCCGCCGCAAGGCCCAGGATCGTGTCCTGGGCCTTGGCATGAAGGATCAGGCGGGTCGAGTCGGATTTTGGATCGCAACCGACAATCAGGATCTTGTGACCCATCTCGGCGAGCGCGGCTAGAGTGTTCTGCGACGTCGTGGACTTTCCAATCCCACCCTTGCCATAGAAAGCGATCTGTCTCATCTTGGGTCCTCCTGTCGGTTCGTTACCTTGTCGATCAGATGTCCGTCACGCGGCAACTCACATTCGAGATAGAGAAGAGCATCAACGGTGCCAGAAGGAGATGCGGCGGAGGGAGGCCGGGAAACCCGCTGATAAACCTACGACAATTCCAGGACGGACTTGAGAACGAGGCCCGGTTTCAAACCGTACAAACCCGACCGCGCCTTGTTGGAAAGGTTACGTGAGAGCAAAACGAAGGGGGGGGTGGCAGACCAGCCACCCCCCCCTTCGTTTTTCAACCAAACCCTTGCGCGGAAACTACCTGTTGAACGCCGAGCACTTGACCTCTTTCGCACCGTCCATGTCTTGCAAGACCGCCGGCATACTTTTTGGGCCTTCCAACTTTTCTGTGGGTCAACCCAATTTGCTGCCACTTGCTTGCTCGGCCTGTTTCACCCCCCACCTTGATCCTCCCCC
>CAKKSE010000047.1:0-1813 GCA_919903025.1 Nitrospiria bacterium
TCCAAAGGCAGGTTAACCCCCCTCCTCTGTCCTCTCAGAACTGGTGCAGGAACCGGAGGTCGTTCTCCGTGAAGAGCCGGATGTCGTCGATCCCGTAGCGGAGCATGGCGATCCGCTCGACGCCCATGCCGAAGGCGAATCCGCTCACGGATTCCGGATCGTACCCCACGGCGCGCAGGACGTTCGGATGGATGAGGCCGGCGCCCAGGATCTCGAGCCATCCGCTCCCGCCGCAGACGCGGCACCCCTTGCCGCCGCAGAGGACGCACCCGATGTCCATCTCCGCCCCGGGCTCCACGAAGGGAAAGAAGGAAGGACGGAAACGAACGCGCACGTCTGGCGAGAAGATGGTCCGGGCGAAATGGGAGAGAACGCCCTTGAGGTCGGCGAACGCGACCTCGCGGTCGACGAGAAATCCTTCCACCTGATGGAACATCGGCGCGTGGGTCACGTCGGCGTCGCGCCGGTAGACTTTTCCCGGCGCCACGACGCGAATCGGCGGAGTGTGCCGCTCCATGACGCGAATCTGGACGGGTGAGGTATGGGTCCGGAGAAGGAGGCCCCCGGGAAGGAAGAAGGTGTCCTGCATGTCGCGGGCCGGATGATCGGGCGGGAAGTTGAGAGCTTCGAAATTATAGCGGTCGGTCTCGACCTCGGGCCCTTCGGCCACGGCGAATCCGAGCGCCGAAAAGACGCCGACGATCTCGTCCATCACTTGCGTTATGGGATGGAGGCGGCCGCGAAGCGGCCGGCGCCCGGGAAGCGATACGTCGACTCTTTCGGCCGAGAGCCTCTCGTCGCGCGCCTGGGCCTGGAGAATTCCCTCGCGGGACCGGATCGCCTCTTCGATCTCGCGCTTGGCCGTATTGACGGCGCTTCCCGCCTCGGCCTTCTCGCTTCCGGTCAGCCCCCCCAGGCGGCGGAACAACTCCGCGAGCCGCCCTTTCTTCCCGAGGTAGAGGACGCGAAGAGACTCGACCGCCGCGAGGCTGTCGGCCTTCCCGACCGATTCCACAGCCTCCGCGGCAAGCGCGCGGCCTTGATCAACGAGAGATGCGCTCATGCGAGGCGGCTGGGCAACGGGGTAGTTCGGCGGTTAGGTGGTTAAAGAGTTCCCATCAACCCCCAACCACCCATCAACCCAGCAATCCGATCGGCATTCAGGCCGCTTGCGGCCGGACGGATTCGACGAGCTGGCGGAATCCAGCCGGGTCCGATACGGCCATCTCGGCCAGGACCTTCCGATCGAGGTCCACGTTCGCCTTCTGGAGGGCGGCGATCAGCCGGCTGTACGAGATCCCGTTCTCGCGCGCCGCGGCGTTGACCCTCGCGATCCACAGCCGGCGAAAATCCCGCTTCTTCGCGCGCCGGTCCCGGTAGGCGTACTTGAGAGCGCGGTCGACGGCTTCCGTCGCGGTCCGGAAAAGCTTGCTCTTGGCCCCGACGTACCCCTTGGCCATCTCGAGGCGCTTCTTATGACGTCGGCGGGTGACGATCCCGCCCTTCACGCGTGGCATTTTGTCTCCTCCTCCTAAACCCGATATCGGAGCAGTCGGTGTTTTGTGGTTTTCCCACTCACCGATTCACCCACTCACCGATTCCCCTGTCTTTCCTAGATGTACGGCAGAAGCCTCCGGAGCGAGGCGACTTCCTTCGTCGCCTCGACGACCGCGGACTTGGTGAGCTTTCGCATCCTCTTGGACTGCTTGCCCGTCAGCAGATGGCTGGCGAACGTCTTCTTGAACATGAACTTCCCGCTCGCCGTCTTCTTCAGCCGCTTGGCGGCCCCTCTGTGGGTCTTGATCTTTGGCAT
>CAKKSE010000047.1:1913-4806 GCA_919903025.1 Nitrospiria bacterium
TCACTTCGCCTGCTTCGCCGACACCAGGGCGAACATGGCGTTTCCCTCCAGCTTCGCAACTTGTTCGATCGTCGCGAAGCTGGAAATATCGGCCAGGAACCGGTCGATGACGACCCTTCCCAAATCCGTGTGCGCCTTCTCTCTCCCGCGGAACATCACCGTTATCTTCGCCTTGTTCCCATCCGCCAGGAACCGCTGGACGTTTCGCTTCTTGATCTCCAGGTCGTGCGTGTCCGTGTTGATTCGAAGCTTGACCTCCTTGACCGCGATCGTCTTCTGGTGCTGGCGCGAGGAGTGCGCCTTCTTGCTCAGTTCGTACTTGTATTTCCCGAAGTCGAGGATCTTGCAGACCGGCGGGGTCGCGGTCGCCGCGATCTCAACCAGGTCGAGGCCGTAGCCCTCCGCCCGGCTGAGCGCTTCCCGGGTCAACACAACCCCCAGTTGCTCTCCTTCGGGACTGATGAGGCGGACCTCCCGGGCCTGAATTTCGTTATTCACTCGAATGTTCAATCTTGCGATGGGGCATCACCTCCTTGATCAATTGAAGATTTCGGATTGCCGATTGTG
Organism: Nitrospiria bacterium; assembly: GCA_919903025.1. Lineage (GTDB taxonomy): Bacteria > Nitrospirota > RBG-16-64-22 > RBG-16-64-22 > RBG-16-64-22 > RBG-16-64-22. The sequence continues at coordinate 2,481 of CAKKSE010000047.1, forward strand.
GATTGCGCAAGGATTCTCAATCCGCAATCCAAGTTCCGCAATCCGCGATTCGTCATCCCCTTGCCGTAAGTCGCGTTTCGTTCGCCCGAAGCCGAACCTCCTCCTCCAGCCCCGACATGAAGGCGTCGAGCGGCATCGCCCCCAGGTCCACGCCGCCCCGGGCGCGCACGGAGACGGCGCCGTCCCCGGCCTCGCGCTTTCCGACGACGAGGAGGTACGGAATCTTCTGCATGGCCCCGTCCCGGACCTTCGCCCCTATCTTCTCGGAGCGGAGATCCGATTCCACGCGGAATTCCCGCTCGTTAAGCGCCTTCTCGACGGACTCGGCGTACGGAGCCTGCGCATCCGTCACCGGGAGGACCCGGACCTGTACCGGGGCAAGCCAGGCGGGGAACGCCCCTCCGTAATGCTCGACGAGGACGCCGAAGAACCGTTCCAGCGACCCCAGGAGGGCCCGGTGAACCATGTACGGGTGCTCCCGCTCCCCGCGGTCGTTCGTAAAGAACAGGTCGAAGCGGCGCGGAAGGTTGAAATCGAACTGGATCGTCCCGCATTGCCACGCCCGCCCCAGGCTGTCCTTGATCTTGATGTCGATCTTCGGCCCGTAGAAGGCCCCGCCTCCCTCGTCAACGCCGTACGGGAGGCCTGCAGCGTCCAGGGCGGCCCGGAGCGCCCCCTCGGCCTTGTGCCACTCGCCCGGCTCGCCAACCGCCTCGGACGGCCGCGTGGAGAGGAAGATCTCGTACTCCCGGAACCCGAACACGGCCAGCATGTCGAGAGTAAACGACAGGACCCTCCGGATCTCCCCCTCGACCTGGTCCGGCCGGCAGAAGATGTGGGCGTCGTCCTGCGTAAACCCCCGGACGCGCATCAGACCGTGAAGCACGCCCGACCGCTCGTACCGATACACAGTGCCGAGCTCCGCCCACCTGATCGGAAGGTCCCGGTACGACCGCATCCGGCTCTTGTAGATCATGATGTGGAAGGGGCAGTTCATCGGCTTGATCTCGTAAGCCGTCCCTTCCACCTCCATCGGGGAGAACATGTTCTCCTTGTAGAAATCGAGGTGCCCGGAGGTCTTCCACAGGTCGAGCCGGGCCATGTGGGGCGTGTAGACCACCTCGTACCCGCCCTTCCTGTGCTCCTCCCGCCAGTGGTCCTCGATGATCTGCCGGACGCGCGCCCCCTTGGGATGCCACAGGACGAGGCCCGCTCCCGTCTCCTCGGGAATGGAAAAAAGATCCAGGTCCCGCCCGAGCCGCCGGTGGTCGCGCTTCTTGATCTCCTCGAGCCGGGCGAGATAGGCGTCGACCTCCTCGCGGGTGGGGAACGACGTTCCGTAGACCCGCTGGAGCATCTTGTTCCGCTCGTCCCCCCGCCAGTAAGCCCCCGCGAGCGAAAGGAGCTTGACCGCCCCGATCCGGCCCGTGGACGGGACGTGCGGCCCGCGGCAAAGGTCGACGAACTCGCCCTGCCTGTAGACCGAGATCGCTTGCCCCGCCGGAAGCTCTTGAACGATCTCGACCTTGTACGTCTCGCTTTGGTCCGCGAACAGGCGCACCGCCTCGTCGCGTGAGAGCTCCTCCCTCCGGACCGGCAGGTCCTCCCCGATGATCCGCGCCATCTCGGCCTCGATGCGGGGCAGGTCCTCCTCTGTCAGGGGAGGCTCGATGTCGAAATCGTAGTAGTACCCGTCCTCGATGGCGGGCCCGATCGATACTTTCGCGCGCGGGAAGAGACGCTTCACGGACTGGGCCATCAAATGAGACGCGGAATGCCGGTAGACCTCACGGCCCTCCGGGGATAAAAACGTCACGGCCTCGACCACCGCGCCCTCGGGAACGGGGGCGGAAAGGTCCACAAGCCTCCCGTCCACGCGCGCGGCCAGGACGTCCTTGCCGGCGTTCAGGACTTCGGCCGCCGTCGTACCGGCCGGAACGGTCCGCGAACTTCCCTCTACAATAACCGTCACGCCGCTCCCTCGTCCCATCCGATTGACTCGCGGCTCACGGTTGACCGGCGCCGCAGATTGGAAAAAGACGCCCCCCGACCCCGCCATGGCAAGGCGGAAGCAATGACCCGCTGATTGGCCTCCAGAGGCAATTCTTCAAAGAGGCGGGAAATGGCAACGATTGGTAGGCACGCGGGGTTTCGAACCCCGGACCTCTACCGTGTCAAGGTAGCGCTCTCCCCCTGAGCTACGCGCCTGTGAAATAAGCCTAAGGTTCAGCAAAGCAAGAGAAATTCTATGAGAGGCCGCCCATCCTGTCAAGGAAAAACGCGCCCGGATAGCAGGGTGTTGAAAAACACCCTGCTAGGCAATCCA